>UQFY01000004.1 GCA_900540385.1 uncultured Mollicutes bacterium | reverse complement strand
CGAACGTGGAAACCCGCTTTTCTTCACGTTTTTATGATTGATGCGTAATGACTAGATGCTATGCTTTTTAAGCTTTTCTTTCTTGGCGACGTTTCTTTCTTAAACTCTTAGCGATTCCATTCTTCGTTAAGAAATAAGCAAGGATTGTAGCAAGAAGGATTCCTTCGATGACAAGAATCACGACTATGGTTACAGGAACGGATCCGGATTTGACGCTTTCCCACATCTTTAAAACGTATTCGTTATTATTACCATAATCTTCCATGACCATTAAAGTATCAACGATATCACTTGGCGGATATTGGGCATAGAAGGAACGACCTGCCGTGATTGTTTTACCATCCACTTCATATTCTTCATATTCATCGGTATAGAAGATTGCATCAACGCCATCTTGATAATCGGTTAAAGAGCCTTGGAAGAAATAATCAAGATCAACAGCCGTCCAGCCTAGATCGTTTTGTTCTGAATAATCTTCCCAAGAAGCGTATTCTTTTCCACCGATAGTTCCCTTTCCCGTTCTAAAGAGGGAATTCAACTCTTCTTCGCTTAAGGAGGTGTATTCCTTATTAAGGACGAGGTTGTCATCTTCATCATAAACGAAGTCGTCATTTTCCTCATCGTAAGCGTAGAAGATTGACATACGGGTGTCATACCAGGCTCTTGTTTGAGCTAGGATTGAATCACCGGCGATGGTAGATGTATATCCGATATAGTCCATATTTGCGGCCGCAATTTCAGGATCGGAAATGAAATCGATGAATTTTTGAGCGTATTCTTGATTTTGAACCGTTGTAGGAATAACCCAGCCATCAAGCCAGATATTTGCACCAATACGAGGAACAGAATAATAAAGATGAGTCCCGAACTCTTCCGCAGAATCGATAGCGTAAACGGCATCACCACTCCAAGCGAGGTTGATTCCCGTACGATTTCCTGTTTGGATGTCTGTTTTACCAGAGTCAACTTCCAAGCCATAGGAATTATCTTTCAAAGAAGAAAGAGCTCTTTCAACTCTATCGATAATAGCGCTAGAAGATTCGTGTTCTTCCTTTCCTAATTCTTTCATTAGGTCGTTGAATTCATCGACATGAGAAATGTTATTGAAGATAATGTTGATATCTTTGTTATATTTCTCAGCTGTAATTTCTCCTTTTTCATAACGATCAAGGAGGGTGTTAAATTCATCGGAATAAGCTTCAAGAAGAGCGATAGCGTAGGAGTCTCTCATCGAATCTTTGATTTGGAAGGTTCCTTGATAGGCATCATCCCAAAGAGAAGAATAGCTAGACATATCTTTTTTGACATCTTCTGGAGTCAATCCTCTATCGCGATAGACAGAGAATTCAGGATTGTACATAATGCCAAGAGTGCCCCACATATAACCACGCATGTAGTCGTTAATAGGTTCCTCTTTGCCATTCATTTTAACGGTAATATCACCATAAAGTTTGTTAAAGAATGGAGAAGAATAAGTAAGATAGTTATCTTCTGCCCAGGCATCATAGTTATGGCTATAAAGGGCTTTTCTTTCTTCCCCCGTTTTAAAAGGGACGACAAGATTGTTGGCCATCATCTTTTCTACCATGTAGTCGGAAGTACAGATTAAATCATAATTCTGTGCGCCGGTTTGTAGGTTAGAAAGCATGATTTCGTTGGTATCGAAGGTAGAGTATGCGATTTCAATGTCAACGTTGTCCTCTTGTAAGACTTTTTCTTTGAAAGCGGCGACAACATCAAGGGAATCATCCTCACCATTTGCAATATAGTCCTCGGAATTATAAATCGACAAAGTAACTTTGGTTGCATTTGCCTTGAGGATTTCCGCTTTTTCGGAAACGATGGCAGGAGCCACGTTTGTTGAAGCGGCTAAATAAGAAAGAAGGGATAAAAATAAGACGTTTTTCATAACTTCATCCTCGCTTTAGCATGTCTTCCACTACGCTTATTTTGTCTGCTATTGATGAAGATAAGCGAAAGAACGACAAGAAGAACCACTAAGAAAATGATTGTACATAAGGCTCTAAGCTCTGGTGGAAGAGGGTGTTTTTTAATGACCCCTTGCACATAGGTAGAGATTGTAGAGATTTTAGAAACTCCGCTTAGTAAGCCAGGCCCAGCGGTGAAAGCTGTAACAATGAAATCATCCAAGGAAAGGGTGATAGCAATTAAGAAACCGGAGATGACACCAGGAGCGATTTCTGGCAAGGTTGTGTGAAGAAGAGCTTTTGTTGGGGTGCATCCTAAATCAAGAGCGGCTTCATAAAGGGCTGGATCCATTTGTTCAAGTTTTGGTTTGACGTTTAAATAGACAAACGGAGTGCTTAAGACAAGATGGCCTGCAAGAAGCGTCCAGAAAGAGAATTGGAAATTAGGGAAGAGATGTTCTCTAAAGAAAACAAACATAACCGTCAAAGAAAGAGCGATAACGATTTCTGGGGTAACAACTGGGATTTGGTTAGCGAATTCCATTGTTCTTTTCGCGTGTTTCTTTGATTCATAAACACCGATAGCACCTAAGGTTCCTAAAACTGTAGCAATGGCACTAGAAACCAAAGCGATAATAAGGGTGTTTCCCACCGCTTTCATGATTTCAGTGCTTCGGAAAAGCTTTACGTATAAAGAAAGGGTGAAACCATTCCATTGTCCTAAAACATCCGTATCGGTGAAAGAGAAAACAATCAAGACGAAGATTGGCGCGTACATCAAAAGAAGTAAGAGCCAGATATAGGTTTGAGCAAAGATCTTTTTGATCAAAGCTTTCTTTTCGGTGTCTACCATAAGCCCCCTCCTCTTCTTTGTGCGGCATCACCTCTATCAAAACGACGGGTGATAATCATCGTAATGCCAATAATAACGAGCATGATGATAGCCATAAAGGAACCGGTGTTCCATTGGCTATTGGTGAAGTTCAAATAGATAGAGTTACCAAATAAGGTAATTTTGCCTTCCGAAAGGGTATCCGAGATAACATAGGAAGACATGACTGGCATAAAGACCATTTCTGCGGCAGAAATAATACCAGGCAAGGATTGAGGAAGGACGTTCTTATAGAAGACTTTGAATGGGGAACAGCCAAGATCGGCAGCCGCCTCAATTTGAGAACGGTCGAGTTTTAACATCGTGGTGTATAAAGGCAAGATGGTGAATGGAAGATAGTTATAGACCATACCGATTAAGGTTGCAGTCCATGGATACTTACCTCCACTAATTCCAATCCAATCGAGCAAGTCACGTGTTGCACCCGTACGAATAACGAAGTTAATCCACATTGGCATGATAAAGAGAACAACTAAGATGCCATTGGTATTGAGTTTTTTATTCGCAAGGAACATGGCTGCTGGATAGCCAAGAAGAAGGCAAATGAGAGTCGTTTGAATTCCTAAGAAAAGGGAAACAAGAAGAACGCTCCATTTACTCGGTGTGGTAAAGAAAGAGATAGCCGCTTCAAAAGAAGGCATTCCAGCTTCGTTTGTAAAGGCATACCAAACAATCAAAAGAATCGGAATGATAACGAATATTGCCAAGAAAACACCATAAGGAATGCAAAGGTATTTACGTTTGAGGTGGAAGAAATTCTTTCCTTTCTTTCTTGGCATGGCCTCTTTAACGGACGACATAGTTGTCGAGTCCTTTCTTCAAACGAAGAGAAATTTTAGAAACAGGGAGTTTGATGGAGACTTTATCGCCGATATTCCAAGCGTATGGAGTATTGCAAACGAAATCATCTTCGTTCTCGTTTCTCACGATATATTGATAATGGTCACCAATCCAAACAGCACCAATGATGCTGCCTTGGATTTCCCCTTCTTCGAGATTATCGCTAAGCTCTGGAGAATCTAGGTCGAAGGAAGCAACCACTTCTGCGTCAGAAAGATCGTATTTACGATTATTTTTAGGATCAAGGAGATATCCTTCTTCGGTCAAAGAGGAACCCTTGATTAATTGCGTTAAATCGCAAGCAAGCGGAACATCCGAAATCACCACTTGACCGTTCTTGTTGATATAAGCATCGGTATAGGTGTTCTCGGTTAATTCTTTTTCCATGATTTGAAGATTTTCTTTATCCACGGAAATAGAGACTTTAGAACCGACGAGTCTTGCTTTATGCTCACGGCAAGTGATTTCGTTCTTACCGACTTTAAGCTCGTAGGAATAGTCTTCTCCCTTAAAGACGCTAGAAAGAATCACCGCATCAATTACGCCTTCTCCCGGTTCACCTAAGACGACGTCCTCAGGACGGATAACGACGTCAACTTTTTGATTTAATGGGAAATCATCGACACAATCCCAGTTAGCGTTAAGGAAACGAACTTTCTTTTCGCCAATCATCGTACCGGCAAAAATATTGGATTCGCCAATAAAGTCTGCAACATAAGCGGACATTGGTTCATTATAGATTTGTTCAGGCGTACCCATTTGTTGGATATTGCCATCTTTCATAACCACGACTTTATCCGACATGGAAAGAGCTTCTTCTTGGTCATGGGTGACATAAATAAAGGTGATGCCAAGTTTCTTATGCATATCCTTTAATTCAAGTTGCATGTCCACTCTCATCTTATGGTCAAGAGCGCTTAAAGGTTCATCAAGGAGAAGAACTTCAGGTTCATTAACGATAGCACGAGCAATAGCAACACGTTGTTGCTGACCACCAGAAAGATTAGAGATATCTCTATCTTCCATTTCTTCCATATCGACGATTTGAAGAGCTTTTGCAACCTTTTCATCAATTTCCTTAGCGGAAAGATGCTTATATTTTGTTTTCTTATTGCCCCTAGAATCGGTAACTTCGTATGGGATCTTCTTAAGCTTCAAACCGAAAGCGACGTTATCATAGACGTCAAGATTTGGGAACAAAGCATAATGTTGGAAGACGGTATTAACCGGTCTTTGATAAGGTGGTAAGTTAGTAATGTCCTTCCCATTCAGATAAATCTTACCTGATGTTGGGATATCAAACCCCGCAATCATCCTTAAAGTCGTTGTTTTGCCACACCCGGATGGTCCAAGCAAGGTGACGAATTCACCTTTTTTGATGTCTAAGTTGACATCGTCGACAGCGGTAAAGGTTTTATCGAAAACCTTACTCACATGTTGCAGAGAAATGATGACATTATTTTCATCCATCTGAAATACCCCCAAAATCACTTAGAAGTGATAACAAACAGGTTGAATTTTCCATTACCTAAGAACTAGAAAATATCAACGTGCAAAATATTGCGGTAAATTGAACAAAAATACAAGAAAATTTTTTGTAATTTTTTTCGCTTATTTTTTCAATTTATTAAAAGTGAGCCAAACATCGATGTTATCGAAGGAAAACACACTTTTATTTTTTTCCGTTTTTCGCTACGTTTTTTGCATTGTTTTTCGCTTCAAAAACGAACTTTGTTTTTCTTTCGCTTTTTATGGGTATAATTACGCCATGAAAAAGAAAGTTTTCTTCCCCATTTTCTTAAGCGTTCTCTCTTCTTTTTCTTGCGCGAATTTTCATAAGAAAAATACCTCTATAACTTTTGGGAGATTGTACAATTCTTCTCTTTCAAAAGATGTGAATTCTTTCTTTTTGCATACAAGCAATATCACCTATGAAGAGTATGCGAAAAAGGTAAGCAATAAAGAGAACTTCGTTTTAGCTGTCTATGAATATAAGGCTTTAATGGAGGGGGAAGACATCGATTGCCTTTGTTATACGTCTTTTGCTTCCTCTTTAAGAGCATATATGGAGAAATATAACGCGGAAATATACGCTATAGATTCTTCAGAATTATCTTCTTTCTCTGAACGCTATGGACTCCATCTTCTTTTAGGGGAGCAGACCCTAGCTATTTTTGAAGATGGCGAGATAAAGAAACAAGAAACCTCAGGAGAAGAGAGATTATCTTCTTTAGAGAAAGTAGAGAATTTCTTTGAGAACGTCTCTTGGAGCAAGATGCTCTATATTAATAAGGAACAGTTAGATACCTTTTTAGAAACGGATGGGCAATACACGATTGGATATCTAAGGAAGTCATGTTCTGATTGCTCTTACCTCTCTTATCATTTCTTAAAGGAATATAACCAAGAGACTTTCGCTAAGGAAATCTATGTCGTTGAATGCGATGAAGAAGGCATACGTTATAAAGATGGAAAATTCGATTCTGAAACTTGGTCCTCTTTTAAAGATAAATATGGCCTTTCAAATAAATGGAACCTCTCTTTTGGCTATGATGCAGGATATGTTCCTTCTTTCTTTACCTATCGAGTAAAGGGAAAAGAAAATCTCTCCGTAATCGATGGAGCGGTATACGCTAACGATACGCTCGTAATGGAAGATAATCTTTGCCATATCCAAACAAGTTATTGGGATCAAAGAGAGCACCCCTTCTATTCTTCTATTGATAAAGAGATTAAAACCAACCTCGTGGGTTTAGAAATAGCAAGCGAGGATTATCTTCAAGCCAATGATGACTATTATTGGAAAAAAGAAAAGATGGCGAAGTATCATGATCCTTTATTAAGGGCATATCTTGATTTCTATGCGAAAAAGGGTGTCTAAAGATATCTTTTCTCATAAATGAAAAAGCGGCCCAAATGGGCCGCTTTCGTTTACGTTTCAATTAAAACACGCCTAAGTAATAATTCTTCTTACCACGTCTAACAATGACGTATTTGCCAGCAATGGTATCTTCTTTGGTGATGACTTTATTAAGGTCGTTCACTTTATTTCCGTTAATGGAAACGGAATTCTGGTTTAAGAAGGTTTTCGCTTCAGTCTTACTCTTCGCTGCACCGATTTTGACTAAGAAATCAAGAATTGGCATCTCACCAGCAAGTTCTGTTTTAGAATATCCGCCAAGAACTTCCTCAATTTGTTTAGCACTCAAAGTTTGAACTTCACCAGAGAAAAGAACATTGGACATAGAAATTGCTTCCTCCGCAGCCTCTTTGCCGTGGATGTCTTTTGTAACTTCATAAGCAAGCTTCTTTTGAGCAATTCTCATGCCTGGGTTTGCTAAATGATCACGGGTGATGTCTTCAATTTCATCACGGGTAAGGAAAGTGAAGACTTTTAAGTATTTAATAGCGTCTTCATCGGTGGTGTTATAGAAATATTGATAAAGCTGGTATGGGGAAGTTAATTCAGGGTTGAGGAAAAGGGCACCTTTTTCGGATTTGCCGAATTTCTTACCATCAGCACGGGTGATTAAGTGGGCAGTCATTGCTTCAGGGTCAGCATTTTCTCCATCAATCTTACGAATTAATTGAAGACCGCTGGTTAAATTTCCCCATTGATCGTTGCCGCCGATTTGAATCTTGCAGCCATATTTCTTATATAAGGTATAGAAGTCAGCAGATTGAAGAATCTGGTAAGCAAATTCAGTAAAGGAAATGCCTGCTTCCAAACGGGAAGAAACAATTTCTTTCGATAACATGTAGTTAACGGAGAAATATTTGCCATAATCACGAAGGAAATCAAGCATGGTAATATTCCCAAGCCAGTCATAGTTATTTAAAATCATGCCTTTTTCTGGGTCAGAAAGATCCAAGAAACGCTCTAATTGGGCTTTGATGCAAGCGGTATTCTTCGCTAAGGTTTCTTTGGTTTGAAGATTTCTTTCGGCAGATTTGCCAGAAGGATCTCCAATCATGCCTGTAGCGCCACCTACGACAGCGATGATTCGATGCCCTGCTCTTTGAAGTCTCATCAAAATTGAAATCATGACATAGTTCCCTACGTGCATACTTGAAGCACTAGGGTCAAAACCACAATAGATTGTTGTTTTATTTGCCAATAGTTTGCGGACATTCTCTTCATTCGAATATTGTTCAATTAATCCGCGATAATTTAATTCATCAACGATATTTTCCATATCATTACCTCACTAGGTAAAATTTTAGCCGAAGAAAGATATTAAGCAAGGAAGAAAGATGTTTCCTTGCTTTTTTAAAAGCAAAGAGAGGAAACTTAGAAAAAGAAAGGCTAAATAGCAAAAAAGGATTGCCTTAATTTGATTTAGGGCAATCCTTAGAGCCTAGAAAATGAGAGATTAATACATTCCGGCTGGATTCATCGCTGGTGCTGGTTTATCTTCCTTGATTTCGGTAACAGCCGCTTCAGTGGTGACAAACATTGCAGAAATGCTAGACGAATTCAAGATAGCATTACGTGTAACTTTGGTAGGATCAATGATATTTGCATCGAACATATTCACCCAATTTCCATGGAGAGCATCGAAGCCAAAGTTCTTTTCTTGTTCTTTTTGCTTATCGGCAATTTCCTTTGGATCATATCCAGCATTTGCAGCGATTTGCATTAATGGAGCAAGCAAGGAATCAATGACGGCATCAATACCTTTTTGAATATCTGGGTTGCTATCTTTCAATGTGCCTTTCAAAGCCATATAGACTTCAGCAAGAGCAGCGCCTCCACCAACAACGACACCTTCCGCAACAGCTGCTTTGGTGGCGTTAAGAGCATCTTCGATACGAAGTTTCTTATCTTTAAGCTCGCTTTCGGTAAGAGCGCCAACTTTCAAGACGGCTACACCGTTAGAGAGTTTCGCAATACGTTTAGCAATATTCTTTTTGTCATATTCACTAGAAACCACGTTATATTGGGCTTGAAGTTCAGAAATACGGTCTTCAACGTCTTTCTTAAGTCCTTCGCCACCGACAATGGTTGTGGAGTCTTTCTTAACAGTGATGCGTTTGGCTTTTCCAAGGTCGTCAATGGTGACATCTTTTAGTTGCATACCAAGGTCTTTGCTATAGAATTTTGCACCTGTAAGAATAGCCATATCTTGCAAAGCAGCCTTTTGAGCATCACCAAATTCAGGAGCTTTTGTAGCAACAACAGTAAAGGTTCCACGAAGTTTGTTAACGATTAAGGTGCTAGTAACATCAGAATCCAAATCATCAGCGATAATAAGAAGAGGTTTATGGGCATCCACTACGCTTTGAAGCATAGGAACGATGTCGTTAATATTATTGATCTTCATATCGGTGACAAGAACGTAAGCATCTTCAAGTTCAGCGATCATATGTTCATTATCGGTCACCATGTATGGAGAAATATAACCTTTGTCATATTCCATACCTTGGGAGATAACGAGTTCATTTTCGCTTGTTTTAGATTCATCGACGGTGATAACGCCATTCTTACCAACTTTGGCCATGGCTTCAGCAATGAGTTTACCAATCTCTTCATCGTGGGCAGAAATAGAGGCAATTGCTTCTATATCTTCATTGGTTTGAACTGGCTTCGAGATGGAAAGAAGTTCATTAGCGACAGCTTTGCCAGCTTTTTCAATACCATTACGGATGAAGACTGGGTTTGCACCAGCATCCACCGCATCAATTCCTTTATGAATGATGGCTTGAGCAAGAACGGTCGCGGTTGTTGTGCCATCTCCTGCTTTTTCGTTGGTTTTATTAGCCACTTCGTATACGAGTTTTGCACCCATATTCTCGGTAGCGTCTTTTAATTCGATTTCACGAGCGATGGAAACGCCATCTTCACAAATTTCAGGGGAACCGTACCCCTTATCAAGAGCAACGTTTCTGCCTTTTGGCCCAAGAGTGACTTTAACGGTGTTTGCAAGCGTATCAACGCCCTTAACCATGGCCTCACGGGCTTCTTTTCCTAATTTAATTTGTTTTGCCATATTTGTTTCCTCCTTAAGAATTAGTCATTAACGACGGCAAGAACATCTTCAAGTTTTAAAAGAAGATATTTATGGCCATCATCTTCATAATCGGTACCAGCGTATTCGCGGTAGATAACCTTATCCCCGACTTTGACGCCACTCATCGCGACAAGTTTTCCGTTTTCATCGGTTTTGCCAGGTCCCATCGCCATAACAGTCGCGATGTTTCCTTGTTTCTTTTCGGTTGTTAGAACAATGGATCCAACTTTCTTTTCGGAAGGAAGTTTCTCCAATAGAAGATAATCATTTAATGGTTTAATTGATGACATTTTTGAATGCCTCCTTGAAGTACGATTACTATGTTAGACACTATTTTGGCACTGTCAATAGCCTAGTGCTAAAAAGAATTGGGAAATGCTGTATTTATCGAAAGAAAAAATACAAAAAAAATTCTGTTTCTCTTCAAATATACCTAAAATATGCCAGCTCTAGAAGAGAAAGAAAAAAGCGACGTTTCTAGGCGTCGCTTCAATAAGGTGTTCTTTAGAATTTGGTGGAAGAACGTTTAACGAATTTCGCTTCGAAACGGCAGGTTTTTTCCACAAGGTTATCATTGATGAGGTCAGTAAGCATAAGCATGGCGCGTTTACCTACTTCCGACATATTGATTTGCATTGAGCTAAGTGTTGGGCGGATGATATTCGCATATTTCGTTCCGACGAGGGAAAGAACTTCAACATCATTTGGAACGCTAAGCCCTGCATCAGAAGCGGCATTGATAATAGCCGCCGCCAAGGAATCGCGATAGGCAATATAGTAGCCTTTGCTTCCTTCTGGATCGTTTTTGAATTTCTCTAAGAAGTCCGCGTATGTGTGAGCATAGGAATCATCACAATTAAGGACGTGGTATTCTCTCTTTAATTCATCATGAACTTCCACGAAACAATGCTCGCAATGGGTAAGAAGTCTACCACCATCATGAACGTGGACGAAAGTCATTTCTTTTTCTCCGCCATCTTGATAATAATGACGAATGATGTTCTTTAATTCTTCGCCATAGGAGAATTTGATGCAGCCGACTTTATCGCCAGTCAAAACATTATTTACCACAATGGCTGGGACAAAATAGGAATTGATCTTCTTAACATCATCCGCTTCAAGCTCATCATCGAAAATAATCGTGCCATCAACATGGGTGGTAATGACTTTTTCAATCATGGAGAGAGCTTCTTCACGAGAATGGGATGTCGTAAATAAAGTTAAGACAAATCCTTTTTGCTTAGCGATTTCAGAGATCCCCGAAAGCATATTCGAAATATAGACGTAGTTAGCACCAGGGATAATAACACCGATGTTGGTGGTTTTGTTTGTGGCAAGAGCTTGAGCTAGGCCGGATGGTTTGTAGCCGAGTTTTTTGATTGTGGCCTCTACTTTTGTTCTTGTGCTTTCTGTGACATTTCCTTGTTTGTTAATAACACGGGAAACAGTAGCTAAAGAGACGCCCGCTGCTTGGGCGACTTGGTATATGGTGACGCGATCTTTTAAGTTATTCATGGAAATAACTCCTTTCCCTTGCTCTCTAATTATGGCTGAGATAACACAAAATTTCATCCATTTTCTGAAACAATGTAACAACTTTTACGCAAAAAGATAAGACCCCCTATATCGGGGTCTTTGAGAAATTGTTGTTTTTAGAGGGTTCCACCATGAAGCTCACTATAAAGATTTTCACGAGTTTTATAGACTTTTTCAGTGAGATCTACATAGTGTTCATGCGGCATCTCGAAACGGAGTTCGGATTCCCAGACTTTGTTTTCTAATTGGTCTTTGATGTAGGCTTTCTTTTCGCTAATGCTAGGAAGTTTGCAAACAAGTTCACCGTTTTCGATAAACGGAACAAGGAGTTTCTCTACTTTAAGAGGAATGATTTCTCTACGTTTATGGAAAGCATCAGGAGAGAAGTCATAAACAATGATTGGCTTTCCTTCTTCTACTACTTCATCATCCATTGAGATAATGTCGCATTGTCCTTGTCCATTTTCATCATAGACTCTCCAAGCCATAAGTTTTCCAGGAATAATGGCTTTCGAAGCGGAATCAGAACATTTCATCTTTGGGGAATAGCTTCCATCGTCTTCTTTGACGGCAACAAGCTTATAAACTCCTCCAAAGACAGGATCGGTCGCGGAGGTGATAAGGTTTTCACCTACGCCATAGGAATCGAAATGGGCATCTTCGTAGATTTCCATGCTACGGATTTTCTTCTCGTCTAAGGAATTTGAAGCGACCAATTTGATATATGGTTTGCCCGCTTTATCTAAGGCTTTTCTTAATCTCTTATAGGAACGAGCCAAATCTCCTGAGTCAATACGAGCGGATTTTACGCGTTTGTTTGGATCGTTTGGATATTTCTTGATGAGTTCATCATCAATGGTAATAAGATTTGGAAGGCCGGAATCAAAGACAGAATAGGTATCAAGAAGAAGAGAAACGTTCTCTGGATAGGTCTCAGCAAAAGCACGGAAGGCGCTTAATTCATCTGGGAAGAATTCAATAAAGGAATGGGCAATGGTTCCCACTGCTTTCACTTCTGGGCCATAACGCATCTCGGCTAAGCAATTGGCTGTGCCAATGCAACCTCCAAGAATAGCCGCATAGGCACCATCGTTTCCTGCGCTTTCCCCCTGGGCACGTCTAGTGCCAAATTCCATGACCTTTCTTTCTTGATGGGTGGCTAGTCCGGATATACGGGTGGCTTTTGTGGCGATCAAAGAATGGAAGTTCATTGTTTGAAGAAGATAGGTCTCAATCAAGATAGCTCCAACCATGTCGCACTCAATACGGACCATAGGTACTTGCGGATAACAAACGGTTCCTTCTTTTAAAGCGTACATGCTACCCTTCCAACGATATTTGGAAAGATAATCCAAGAAAGCATCGGACATGCCTTTGCTTTTAAGGTAGATTAAATCTTTTTCGGTGAAATGGTAATTCAAAAGGAATTTGGTTAAACGATCTTGTCCACAAGAGATGGAATAGCCAAGATTGTCAGGATTTTCACGGAAGAACATGTCAAAGACCATGATTTTGTCTTTGAAGCCATGAAGGAAAAGACAATTAGCCATGGTGAATTCATAGAAATCCGTAACCATGGCAGGATTATCGTAGTCTTCATCCGGAATGTAAGGTTCGCAATAGATTTTGCTCATTTTTCTCCCCTTTCTGAAAGGAAGAAATCCTCTCCTTCAAGATAACCTTCTGGAAGGAAGGCTTCTTTGCCATCATTGGATATTTTTAATTCCTTAGATGAACAAAGAGAAACGTCCACAGGAATATTTCTTACAAGTTTCTTATGGAAAAGGGAGCCATCATAAAGAATCGTTCCGTCTTTGGCGACGACAACGAGTTTCCCGATCTCTAAATTTGGATAATAGGAAACGGATTGATATTTCTTTCCTTTGCTTTCTAAAGTAACGATTTGGGCTTTTTCTTCTAAAGGATGTTCCTCAAGATTGACGATTTTCATGACTTCATAGCCAGACTCTTCCAAAGAAGGCAAAAGAGGAACATTATGATTGGAAAGATAAGAATTTAAAGTGGCAAGAAGTTTCTCTTCTGGGGCGAAAATCACACCCTTGGATTTGATCTTAACAATGTTAGAAATATGGAAAAGATTCATTCCAACGAGTTCTTTTTGAGCGTAGAGAAGAGTGATATCCCCTTCCACTTTGACTTCATTTGGCTTTTTCTCAGGGTCAAGTAAGACGAAGAGAACGTCTCCGTTGACTTCGAAATCATAAAATAAGCGATACATAATATATTCTCCTTATTGTTTCTTTCTTAGAAAAATACGATGGATACTCTTACCCGTAGAGCGGAAGTTCTTTTCATATTCACTCATCACATCGTTTTCTTCATCAAAAATGTAATTCTCCTCATTAAGAATCATCTCAAATGGGGAAAGAGGGATTTGCTCTAAGCTGAAATCGTATAACGAATCATTATCCGTTTTGATATGAAGTTCTCCATCTAAAGTAAGGAGTTTCGAGAATCCTTCAAGTCTTTTTACGTGTGTTAGACGTCTTTTCTCATGTCTTTTCTTAGGCCATGGGTCGGAGAAATTAAGATAGATCGTTTGAAAACGAAGGTTCTCCAATTCTGGATAAAGAACGTCGAAATCCCCATGCATAACACGGATATTTGGGCATTCGGATTGGAACACTTTCTTTGCAAGGATGCCTGCAATAGAAAGGTCTCTTTCAATCGCCAGGAAATTCGTATCAGGATGTTTCTTTGCCATTCCAATAACAAAATCCCCTTTGCCTGAGCCCACTTCAAGATGAAGCTTTTGGTTAGAAAAGAAAGGATCCTTTGGATCAATTTCTTTTAAAACAAGCTCTGGGTGTTCCTCTAAAAAAGGGGAGGCCCATTTCTTAAAACGTCCTCTCACTTAAGATTCCCCAACATATAAACGGCACGTGCGTAGATAGCAATATCTTCGATGAAATCTTTCACGAAAATATATTCATCAGGAGAGTGCATATTTCCTGGACGGCCTTTCCATTCCGCACCGAAAGCAACGGTATTTGGTGCTTCTTTGGCATAGGTTCCACCACCAATGGCAAGTGGCTTATCGAAGAGTTTCATTGTTTCTTTCTTATAAGCTTTCATCAAAGTGGAGACAAGCGGAGACTTCTTATCATATAAGAGGTATGGTGCGACGGAGTCGAGTTGGAATTCCATTTTCGAATATTCGGAAAGTTTCTTCGTTGCTTCTTCTGGAGAGGCGTTTTCCCCATAACGGAAATCCACGCTTAAGGAAAGTTCGTTCATCATGTAATGAAGAACTCCGAAATTAAAGGTGGAATCACCAAGTTCAGTTGAATGGCTATAACCATTAAAGACTTTGCCATTATTATCAAAGATGGTAGCAAGTTTGCTTAAGAAAGCATTCTTGTAATAAGCACCAATGGTTTCAAAAGCAAGTTTGATTGCGGAAACACCTAACTCTGGGGTAGATCCATGGGCAGTTTTTCCTTTGAAACGAACCATAAGAAGCTCTTTGGTGGAATTGATATCGCAAGGGATTTTCTTTTCTTCAAGATATTTAGCGAATTTCTCATCTGGTAAAAGGGTGACAAGAAGAGAATCGCATACAGCGTTACTCACTGTTCCGCCATCCATCGCAATAATTGGTTTTAAATCGATTTTCTTATGAAGAGAGCCATGGGTAATGCCTTTTTCAGCATAGATAAGAGGCCAATTGGCATCGGGGGTAAAGCCAAAACGAGGCGCTTCTCCATTACCTTTTTCAAAATAATAACGAAGGCAAGAAGAGCCTCTTTCTTCATCGCCACCACTCACGATTTTAACGCGATAGCCTTTGATAAGACCGTTGTCTTTCAAAAGCTTTACGGCATATAAAGCAGCCGTTAACGGGCCTTTATCATCACATGCGCCACGTCCAAAAATCTCGCCATCCTTCAAGGTTGCAGAGAAAGGAGGATACGTCCATTTCCCCGAAACAGGAACAACGTCGGAATGTCCATAGATTCCAATCAATGGGGCATTTTCATCTCCGACTTCAAGTTCAACGGCATAACCATCGACCTTTCTTACTTTAAAGCCGTAATCTTCACCGAGTTTTGCGAAATAATCTAAGGCTTTTTTGACGTTTTCACCAAATGGTTGACCTTCCTTAATTGTGTGTTCGTCATAGACGGAAGGAATACGGATGTACTTTTGTAAAGCCAAGATGGCTTCCTTTTCATAACCTTTGGCAAGTTTTTTGAAATTTGGCATGTTTTCTCCTAACTAACTTCTTCTTACTTTGCTAAGTGCCTTCGAAACAAGAGGAGTCAAGATGGAAGCC
Source organism: uncultured Mollicutes bacterium (assembly GCA_900540385.1). Taxonomy (GTDB): domain Bacteria; phylum Bacillota_I; class Bacilli_A; order RFN20; family CAG-826; genus UBA4951. The sequence continues at coordinate 88,589 of UQFY01000004.1, read as the reverse complement.
AATATAGCCTCTCCTAACATTCCGAAAGCAATCACCATCGTAAACGTATAGGTGACGCCTTCTGCCACAGGGGAAGATGAGAGGAATAATCCCTTCATTGTATCTGGGTAGAAGATAAATAAATCAGCGAATACGAGAACCGTATGCATGATGGTGAAGACAAACGAAAATCCACCCACTGCAAATAGGTTCGTATATAGTTTAGAGTTTTTGCGTAGCAAATCAAAGACCAAGCCGGCAAAAAAGCCAAAAAGAAGACGAGGAGGAATGCTAACCCAAGGCATAGCAAAGAGGGCGTTGAAGCCAACCCCACTCATCATGCCTTGAATCCAAGAGGTAACGCCAAAGGCGATGCCGTAGATGATTCCGCCTTTCCAGCCCTTATGATAAGCGCCAAGCAAAACAGGTAAATGAATCAAAGAGAAAGAAATTCCAGGAACAAAGCTGATATAGCCCGCTTCCGGAACAAAACCCATGACGACAATCAAGGCGATAATTAGGGCATGGAAAGTAATGTCTCTCGCTTTGATGTTTCCTTTTGGAGACATTTTGTGGAGACTGATTAGCAAAAGAGCGATCCAAATGATCGTGAGGATCCAAAAAGATATAGTTAAGTAGTTCATTTTTTATTATTCCTTTTATCGATTTCTTTTAAACCTAGCAAAAGAAGGTTCTCTTCATATTCAAAGCCAGGGAGGTTCTTTTTAACGTAAATAGAATTTCCACCCGTGAGAATGCGCTTTAAGGGGCGTCCCACTTCTTTTTCAAAAGCATTCGCAAAGCCTTCGATAGCGTAGACATTGCTAAAAATAATTCCTGAATTCATGGAATCGTGCGTATTTTTCCCAATCACATGATCAGGTGCTAGAAGGTTTACTTCTGGCAAAGCAGCCGTATCTTTCGAAAGGCTATTTGCCCCAATTGCCAAACCTGGAGCAATCGCACATCCTCCGAAGGCAGAGTTTTCATCGATGTAGATGAACTTGTTTGCTGTTCCTAAATCAGCAATAAAAAGATTGGATCCGTATTTGGATATAGCTCCTACGGCATCCGCGACGAGATCGGCACCCACTTCCTGAGGGTTATCCGTCTTAATCGCCAGGCCACTTTTTAATCTTGGCCCAAGGATTTTGGCTTTAACGTCAAAGAGGGAAGATACGATGGTTTTAAAAATTGGACTTAACGGAGGAACGACAGAAGAGATGATCGCTCGATCGATCTTTGCTTCTTCAAGATGTTTTGTCATCACGAAAAGCTCCAGTACGCTTCGATATTCATCAAGAGAACGTAATGGCTTAGTTCGTGTCTTGTAGACAAAGGACAATTCGTCGTTATCCCATAGTCCAAAATCAATCAGGGTATTCCCGATATCAATGGTTAGTAACATGGACTTTCTCCCGCTCCAGTCTAAGACATTTTCTTAGTACCGGGCGTAGAAATTATACCTTCTTTCCAAGGAAAAGGAATAAAAGAAAAAAGGCTAGTTTCCTAGCCTCTTAGAAAGAATAGTTTTATCCAACGACAATATTGAGGATTCTTCCTGGGACGTAAATGACTTTGCGGATCGTTTTGCCCTCCGTCCACTTGCTAACCTTTTCGCTTGCAAGGGCTAAATTCATGGCCTCTTCTTGCGTGGCGGTTTTGCTTAACGTGATGCTATCACGAACCTTGCCATTGATAGAGACACCGATGGTGACTTCATTTTTAACAAGTTTTGATTCATCGAAGGTTGGCCAAGTTTCATAGGCAATAGAATCCGTGTGGCCTAATTTTTGCCACATCTCTTCGCCGACAAATGGACAGATACAAGAGAACATCTTCACGAAGTTCTCAATGTATGGACGATATAAGCTCTTCGCTTTATAGCAATCGTTAATAAAGACCATCATTTGAGCAATGGCTGTATTGAAGGAGAGAGCTAAGAAATCATTCGTTACTTTCTTAACTAAGAAATTATAGGAATAATCTAGCTCACCATCGTTATTGTCCGTGAGTTTATTCGCAAAGTTTTCTTCATCCACAAGACGGAAAACACGTTCGATAAAACGGGTAGATCCATCCAAAGCCGTTGTAGACCAAGGTTTTGCTTCGTTAAGCGGACCAGCGAACATTTCGAAAAGACGGAGGGAATCTGCGCCATTGCTCTTGACGATATCGTCAGGATTAATGACATTTCCTCTCGATTTTGACATCTTTTCGCCATTCGCACCTAAGATCATGCCTTGGTGATAAAGCTTTTGGAATGGTTCTTTGCAGTGCACCACTCCGATATCATAAAGGAACTTATGCCAGAAACGAGCGTAAAGAAGATGCAAAACGGCATGTTCTTGCCCACCGATATAAAGGTCGACAGGAAGCCAATGATCAAGCAGTTTTGAATCGGCAATGGCGTTTTCGTTATTTGGATCAATATAGCGAATATAGTACCAAGAAGAGCCAGCCCATTGAGGCATAGTGTTCGTTTCTCTTTCGCCCTTTTTGCCATCTATTTCCACATGTAGCCAAGAAGATGGCGCTTTCGAAAGAGGAGGTTTGCCATCTTTTGTTGGTTGATAATCGTCTAACTCAGGTAAAACAAGAGGAAGATCCTTCTCTGGAAGAGGGTATTCTGCTCCATCTTCCATCTTTACCATTGGGATTGGCTCGCCCCAGTAACGTTGTCTAGAGAAAATCCAGTCACGAAGTTTGTAATTGGTGACTTCTTTTCCTGCACCAATCTCTTCCAGTTTATTGGTGATTGCTGCTTTTGCTTCGAGAATGTTTAAACCATTAGCAAAAGCGGAGTTGATGTGTTCTCCATCCCCTTCAAATGCCTCTTTGCTAATATCCCCGCCTTCTAAAACAGCCGTAACCGGTAAGTCATATTTCTTAGCGAAAGCGTAATCTCTTGCATCATGGGCAGGTACGGCCATAACCGCGCCTGTGCCATAACTTCCTAAAACATAATCGGCAACAAAGATCGGAATTTCTTTGCCATTAATTGGGTTAATGGCCTTTCTTCCTAAATAAACGCCTGTTTTATCTTTGCTTAAGGAAGTACGAAGTAAATCGGATTTATGAGCAGCCTCATCCACATAAGCTTCGACTGCTTCTTTTTGTTCAGGGGAAACTAATTTCTTAACTAATGGATGTTCTGGAGCCAAGCAACAATAACTGCAGCCGAAAAGCGTGTCAACACGGGTGGTGAAAACACGGAAGGATTCATCAGAATCTTTCACTTTGAAAGTAATCTCGACCCCTTTTGATTTGCCAATCCAGTTACGTTGCATTTCCAAAGTGCTTTTTGGCCAATCTAAGCCTTCAAGGTCTTTTTCAAGACGGTCGGCATAGCGGGTGATTCGAAGCATCCATTGGCGCATTGGCATACGAATAACGGGATAGCCACCACGTTCGGATTTGCCATCGATTACCTCTTCATTAGAAAGCACGGTTCCAAGTTCAGGGCAATAATTCACTGGGATATCAGCAACATAAGCCAAGTCATTTTGGAACATTTTCACAAAAATCCATTGTGTCCATTTGTAATATTTTGGGTCAATGGTCGCAATTTCCTTAGACCAGTCGTAAGAGAAGCCTAAAGATTGGATTTGATTTTTGAAGTTTGCGATGTTTTTGCGGGTGAAACCTTCTGGATGTTGATTCATCTTGATGGCGAATTGCTCCGCAGGTAAACCAAAAGCATCCCATCCCATTGGATGAAGGACGTTATATCCTTGCATTCTTTTCATACGGGCAAGAATATCGGTCGCTGTATATCCTTCAGGATGTCCGACGTGTAAACCCTGCCCCGATGGGTAAGGGAACATATCCAAAACGTAGTATTTTGGTTTGGAAAAGTCATGGGTGTCGCAATAGAAGGTATTATTTTCTTCCCAATATTTGCGCCACTTCTTTTCTATTTCTTCGTGGTTGTAGCTCATGATAGCTCCTTATTTTTCTAGCAAACCCTCGTAAAGAGAACGGTATTGCTTGCAACTGCGTTTCCAAGAATTATCTTTCTTGAGCGCATTGCCTACGATTTTATCGTAAGTAAGGGGGAGGTGGAATAATTCTTTTGCTTTTCCTATCGCATAGGAAAGGCCATTTACGTCATAATTGTTAAATCCGATGCCGTCTGGTTTAGAAGAATTGATTTCATCATATCCTTCGACGGTATCTCTTAAACCGCCTGTATAACGAACGACTGGCAAAGTGCCATAACGTTGAGAAATCATTTGGGAGATGCCACATGGTTCAAAAAGAGAAGGCATCAAAAAGAAATCGCATCCGGCATAGATCTTATGGGAGAGATCGTTATTATATCCAATATAAATGCCAACACGATTTGGATAATTATCGCGAAGATCTTGCATCTTTCTTTCAAGCTCATATTCTCCAGAGCCTAAGACGATAAGGGAACAATCGTTATATTCATTTAAGAAGCCTTTCATGGCTTCATAAATTAAATCAATGCCTTTTTGCCAGGATAAACGAGATACGACGCCGAAAAGAGGACCGTTCCCTTTTTGAATATGGAAAGTTTCCAAGAGATCCTTTTGGCAGGCTTTTTTGCCCGTTTTCCATGCTTTAGAAGAATAATTCTTAGCAATTAAAGGGTCGGTAGAAGGATTCCATTCTTCGTAATCGATGCCATTTAAAATACCGATGAAATCATCTTTTCTTAATTCCAAAACGCCATTGAGTCTTTGATCGCTATTTGGGTCAAGAAGTTCATTGCGATGAGTTGGAGAAACGGTCGTGATTTTATCCGCGTCAACAATGCCGGCTTTCAAAGAAGAAACCATATTATCGAAACGAACGCGTCCTGTATCAAACAAGGAATCATCTAAGCCCCAGAAATCATGAAGGAAGTAACGATCAACGAATCCTTTGAAAGCAGGATTATGAATCGTAAGGACGGTTTTCATTTTGCTATAGAAAGGGTCTTGGGCGTATTTTTCTTTCAAAAGAGTTGGAACCATGCCAACTTGCCAATCATGCACATGGATGATATCGGCTTGGAAAGAAAGATATTTCAAAAGATTCATGCAAGCTAAGCTAAAGAAAGCAAAACGCTCGCAATCATCGTGGTAACCATAAAGATTATCTCTATCAAAATAGTAGGAATTCTCAATCAAATAATAGGTAATTCCTTCAATAGATGTCGATAAAATCTCCGCTTGTTGCTCTCTCCAAGAAAGAGAAACAGGCATAAAGCCAACATGCTTGAATTTATAATTTTTCTTTTTTACACAAGGATAGAAAGGAGAGATAAGAATAACCTCATCTCCACCTTTGACTAACTCTTTGCTTAATGCATACGTAACATCCGCTAAGCCACCTGTTTTTGAAAGTGGCAAAGCTTCAGAAGCAAACATCGCAATCTTCATATGATGGCTCCTTGATGGATGTAAATCGGAGTATCTTTGTCCCCTTCGATGGTATGACGGTCGGTAACAATGGAATATTTATCGATCACCACATTGGAAAGAGTGACTTTTTCACCGATTTTTGTTCCACGGAGAACAATGCAACGATCTAATTTCGCTCCCTTCCCAACATGAACTCCACGGCAAAGGATGGAATTTGTAACCGAACCGTTAATCACGCAACCATTGGCGATGAAGGAATTCGAAATCTTCGAAGAGGTTTTGTATAAAGCTGGGGTCGTATTATGAGTGATTGTGAAGATAGGCCACTCTTCTCTAAAGAGAGAAGCGGCAACTTCTGGTTTTAGAAGTTCGAAAGAATATTCAATGTATTTATTTAAAGAATTGAAGTTTCTTGCATATCCTTTGTATTCATAGGCGCGGATTTTCAAAAGCTTATTTTCCACGGCGTAACGGAGATAATCCCCTATTCCCATCGTGAAGGAATGCTTTTTGCTTTCTTTGACAATCTTTGCCAGTACAACACGGTTAATGATCCAGGTTTCTAAAGAAGCGTTGATGTCTTTTTTGCTACCATCGTTAACGCTTACTTTTTGAACGTAACCATTCTCATCAACATCAAAGCAATATCCACCAACGAAATCTTTATCGCCATCATGAATCTTTTTATAAACAACGGTAACTTCGTCTTTATTTGCACGATGCCCATTAATAATCGGGTTGAAATCAATTGGAGCAACGATGTGGGAAGTTTGGAAGACAATGATCGAAGCGCTCGAATCATAGAGAAGATAATCATTCTCTTTGATGTTGGCTAAATCCGTATTATAAGCTGGGTTAAGAATGCCCTTTTCATTTAAAAGGATGGTAAGTTTGTCTGTTTTGGTGTTATTTACCCAAGAAGACATATTTCCCATATGTTTTAAAATGGAACGTTGATGATTTTTAATTAAGATTCCAACGGTATCGATGCCAGAATTCGAGAAATTGGACATGACGATATCCATGAAGGCATATCTACCTAAGAAGGTCGTGGATGCCAAAGGACGATTCGCTGTCAGTTCTCCTAATTCAGGATCGTCGTGAGTGTTTAATAAACCAATTACGTCTTTCATAATCTAGCCGCCTTTTTATTCACAATAAGATCAATTTCTTTTCCTCCAATATTCACTTTGGAGTTTGCTTCAATTAAAGTGTCAGGACCAATGATGGCATTTTCCACGCGTGCGCCTTTTTGAATAACAGCGCCTGGCATAATGACATCGTTATAGCAACTTGCCCCTTCTTCGATAACAACGTTTCCGGAAACGACGCAATGATTGACCTTGCCATATATTTGAGCACCTTGGTTAATCAAAGAGTCTTTAACATCGGCTTTTGGGCCAATAAATTGAGGAACGGAGTGCATATCTTCCGAAAGAATTTTATTCTTTCCGAAAATAGAATAGATATCTTCCCCGGTCTTATCATTGCAAAGAAGGTCCATATTGGCTTCATGAAGAGAAGCAATCGTGCCTACATCTTTCCAATAACCATGATAGGTATAGGCAATGAGTTTGCGCTTATCTTCCATCATATCAGGGATGATATTTTTGCCAAAATCATGTTCCGTATCTTCTTTAGCATCACGAACCAAATAATCACGAAGGACTTTGTAAGTGAAAATGTAGATACCCATGGAAGCGAGGTTCGAGACAGGTTTCTTTGGTTTTTCTTGGAATTGAGTGATGTTATCTTTTGCATCGGTAACAAGAATTCCAAAACGGGACGCCTCTTCCATTGGAACAGGGAAAACGGATATGGTGCAATCCGCTTTGGAAGAAATATGCTTCTCAAGCATTTCGTTATAGGTGCAAGAATAAATGTGATCACCCGAAAGAATCAAGACATAATCCGGATTCATTCTTTCAAGCCAATCTAAGTTTTCATAGATAGCGTCGGCCGTTCCTCTATACCAGGAAGAGCCTTCTTCCGTTTGTTTTGGAGAGAGGATGGAGGCAGAGCTTCTTACTCCGTTAAATCCCCACTTCTCACCATTGCCGACATATTGGTTAAGTTCACTCGACTCATATTGGGTTAAAACACCAACATTACGTATGCCAGAATTCGCGCAATTGCTTAATGGAAAATCGATGATACGGTATTTTCCACCATAAGAAACAGCAGGCTTTGCCACCTTGGACGTTAAAGCCTTCAATCTCGTTCCTTTGCCACCCGCTAAAATCATGGCGACCATTTGATTAGACATGTCTATCCTCCTTCGTAAATGAGATTTGATATGTGTTTTATGTAACAAATTTATTTTACCATAAAGACCTGGTTTTCATTCCAAAAAGCGCATAAAAATTTACGTTTTTTTGAAACTTTTCTTTCTTTTGGCTTCCTTTGAGAGAAAAACACATTTTGCCATTGCGCATAGGCGCGAAGAATGGTATATTCTTTTTTGCGATTTTACGCACGTAGAGGTGATAGTTATGTCAAGAAAATGCCCAATTTCCGGAAAAGGCCCAATGAGCGGCAATGCCCGTTCCCACTCTGTCTTAGCCACTCGCCGTAGATGGAATGTTAACCTTCAAAAGTATAAGATCAACATCAATGGCAAAATGGTCGAAGTCAGAATGAGTGCTCGCGCCTATCGTAGCTTAAACAAATCCGTCAAAGCTGCTTCCAAAGACGCAAAAGCTGCTTAATTCTTAGAGTTTTTAATGAATCAAACGAGTCAATTGACTCGTTTTTTTCTTACCTTTTTATAAAGAGAAATAAAAGAATAAATATTCGATTAAGAAAGTTGCCTCTAAAAAGAAAGTGAGAATCCATTCAGAATAGGCCATAACGAAATATTTTGGTCTCTCTAAATGAGAAGAACCGTCTTTTTCCGTGACGTTTTCCATTTTTGAATAATTATTGAGTTTTGGATTGAGCAAAGGTAAAAAGGATAGAAGAGCAAAGAGGAAGGAAAGAACTGCAAAAGTAAGTGGCAACGCTTTATTTTCTAAGGTTTTACGCGATATAGACAATAAGATGAAACTACTCATGCCGTTTGAGATTGTGATAAAGGCGCCAAAAAACATAAACAGAGCAATTCTCATCTTTTCTCTTCGGAAATCAACAAAAGACAAAAAGAAATAAAGAACGTCGGCAACAAGGAAAAAGATAGCAAGGAGAAGGAAATAATATTTTGAAGTAAGACTTTGATCGATGGGCAAAAAATAGAAAAGAATCGAAGAAAGGACATTCAAAAGGAGAAAACTTGATTGCAAGATTCTTAAGAGATTATTCTTCCTTCCTCCAAAGCCTTCATAAAGGAAATATTGGCGAAAAGAAAATGGAAGGTTTTCTTCTTTTTTGTTTTGAAAAAGAAAGAAAAAGAAAGCAAGGAAGCTTAGAAGAGATAAAGATAAGGATAGAAAGAATACTATTTGCATTTTAATCCCTCTATTCTTTCTTTCATATCGGAATGACCATATAAATAGGAACCTGCCACAAGGACTTCAGCCCCATGAAGAAGGGCGTCTTTCCCGGTGATTTCTTGTATTCCTCCATCGATTTCGATAAGAGGTTTCTTTACAAGAGGTTTTAGCATCTTTTGGATTTCATCTAATTTTTCTAAAGAGGAAGGGAAGAATTTTTGACCGCCTTTCCCCGGTTCAACAGACATCAAAAGAATAAGATCAACCTTATTTATATAAGGAAGAAGGACTTCTACTTTTGTGTTTGGTTTAATAGAAATGCCTGCGTAGCAATTACAAGAATGAATCAGGTCGATACAATGCTCAATCCTATCTTCTGGCAAGGCTTCGTAATGAAAGGTAAGTAAATCGGCTCCAGCTTTGACATATTCTTCAATATGTAAATCTGGTTCTTCAATCATTAAGTGAACGTCGTTTAAAAGGTGATGTTTGTCAGTAAGAAGAGCTATCTCTTCCAAAGTAAAAGAGGTGTTAGGGACAAATTTCCCATCCATGACGTCAATATGAAGAAATTTGGCTCCGTCTTCTTCTGCTTTCTTAGCCTCATTGACTAAGTCGTTACGATTCGCGGCTAAAAGCGATGGGGCGATGATCGGTTTGGAGAGTGTGGCTAAATCAAGTTTCATTATTTAAATCCAAATAAACGCGCAATCCAGGAGCGTTTTTCCTTAAAATTCTTTTCGTCGTTATAAGCGTTTTCGATGGCTTGATGCATCAAAAGAGAGGAAGCGTATCTTTCTTCCGGTCTTTTTCTACAAGCTTTGATGATGATTTTATCTAAAGCTGGTGGAATCGAAGAGAGAGTTTTAGAAGGCTCAGGGAATTTCGTTTTGATTTGTTTTAAAGCGATTTCTTCTGGACTTGGAGCGTCAAAAGGAATGGTTCCAGTAAGAATTTCATAGAAAACGACGCCCATCGAATAAATATCGGAGGCAACAGAAGGTTCCTTTCCCATTAAGACTTCAGGTGCACAATAATAAACGGTCCCGCTAATGGCGTTCTTATCCACTTCAATTTCATTCTTAAAAGAAGCGATGCCGAAATCCGTGATTTTGATCGAACCGTCTACCAAATAGAAAAGATTGTCTGGCTTGATATCGCAATGAATAATGTCATGATTATGAATATAGGAAACGCCAGAAGTTAATTGAAGCATGACTTCACACGCTTCGGCAGCAGAAAGGTTATGCCCAGCAGCAACATTGAGCTTATCGCGAAGGGTTCTTCCTTCAACATATTCATTTGCCATATAAGGACGACCATCAATGATGCCTTGCCCTTCCCATTTAACGATGTTGGGATTATTTAAGGAAGAGGCAATTTTGCATTCGTGATTAAAACGTTCGATGTTCTTTGGGTCTTTCATCATGTCTTCACGCATGACTTTTAAAGCCACAATACGTCTTAAGACAATATCAAAAGCCTCGTAAACATCAGCCATTCCGCCATGAGCGATACGGCCTGTTATACGATAACGTTCATCAATTTTGTCACCAATTTCAATCATTGGCTATGCACTCCCAAAGAGCGATTCCTATATTGTCAGATCCCCCAGCGTGATTAGCAATGGAGATTAAAGAGACAACTTTTTGATCGGTTCTTTCGTCGGTTAAAAGAATATTTGCGATTTCTTTAGAATCTAAATTGTTATAAAGGCCATCTGAGCAAAGAAGAATGCTCTCACCATGATATGGCCTATCGGCAATGGATAAGGAAAGCGAATTATAGACGCCTAAAGCGTTCGTTAAAACGTGGCGGTCAGGATGGGTTTTTGCTCCTTCTTCAGTGATTTTTCCCGTTTTAAGAAGGTATTCAACATAAGTTTGATCGGTGGTGAGTTGTTTTATCTCGCCGTCTTTCAACATATAAGCACGGGAGTCACCAATATTGGCAATCATCATTCTTTCGCCAGAAATCAAAACGGCAACAAGGGTGCAACCCATACCAATTTTTTCCGAATTTTTTTCGGTTTTATTAACCTTTTCGGCCATGGAATAGATTTTCTTGTTGATGCTCTTACAAGTTCTCGTAATCCATCTTTTGTCAGAGAAAAGATAACGATGTTTTTTCTTTTTCTTAAAAGAGGCGTTCAAAAGGTCAATCGTTAATTTGCTAGCGACGTCCCCCTTCTCGCTTCCGCCCATACCATCGGATACCGCAAGAAAGACTTCATTATCGGAATTCATTAGGATAATAGCACGGTCTTCGTTGGTTTTTCTGACGCGTCCAATATCGGTTTTATAGGCATATGTTCCGTGATAATTCTTGCTTTCAGGCATGTTTTATTCCCCTTTCATGACTTTCGCACGAAGCTGTCCACACGCAGCATCAATCCCTGTTCCCCACTCTTTTCTTACAGTGCAATTAACACCATGAGAATTTAAGTAAACGGAGAAACGCTTGGTGGTTTCTTTTTCGCTTCTTTCAAATGGTTTTTCTTTTACAGGATTTAATGGGATTAAATTCACGTAGCAGAATACGCCGCGTAAGAGCTCCACTAATTCCTTAGCATTTTCAATAGAGTCATTCACTCCTTTGATCATGATGTATTCAAAGGTAACTCTTCTTCCGCTCTTTTCAACATATTCTTTAACGGCAGGGATCAATTCCTCTAAAGGATAGGCGTTATTGATCTTCATCAAAGAAGAGCGAATCTTATTATTTGGAGCGTGAAGAGAGATGGCTAAGTTAACTTGGATTCCTTCGTTCGCATATTTTTCAATGCCAGGAATGACACCACAAGTAGAGACGGTAATGTGTCTTGCACCAATCGCTAAGCCTTTTGCTTCGTTCATAATATGGATAAAGCTTGACACATTATCGTAATTATCAAATGGTTCACCAGTTCCCATCACGACAATGTGGGTAACATTTTCTCCAACCTCATAGAGGATTTGATTCATAGCGATCACTTCGCCAACCATTTCAGCGGAAGTGAGGTTTCTTTCTTTTTTAAGAAGTCCAGAGGCGCAGAAAGCGCAACCCATTGCGCAACCCACCTGGCTAGAAACACAGATGGCGTTGCCATAATCGTAACGCATCAAGACGGTTTCCACTTTTGCTCCATCTTCCATTTCAAGAAGAAGTTTGATGGTGCCATCTTCTGCAACCTGTTGGGTATAGATTTTAGGAAGCGTGAGGCAATAATTCTCTTTTAAGGTCTCACGAAAAGTCTTGGATATGTCGGTCATGGAATCAAAATCGTAGACTTTTTTAACGTAGATCCAAGTGTAAAGCTGAATGGCGCGGAATTTCTTTTCCCCGAGGGAAAGCATTTCCTCTTCCAACGCTTTTAGGGTGTAGCCAAATAAGTTTTTCTTCATATTATTTATCAGATGCTAGGGTAGTGTTTTGAATATTGGAGGTTTCGTTTAACATCTCTTTTGCTAAAGGCGTTCCTTCTTTTGCAAGGTTGCTGTCTTTATGTAAGACGGCATAGTAGAGAGAGGTTTCGTTTTCTTCGTATGGGAAGCATTGTTTCTCTTCCACGAAATGGAATTCCGGATGGTTTGTAAGGAATTCGTTGACGGTTTGATGACCCTCTTTTTTAGAGATGGTGTAAATCATATAAATAAGAGTTCCGCCTTCTGCTACAAATTTGGAGCATTCAGAGAGCGCTTCTTTTTCTTGGGCAAATAATTCATCCATGCCATTCTTCTTAAAATGAAGGAGATAATCTGGTTGTTCACGGATGAGATCAAAATTAGAAGAATCAGGTGCAACAATGACCAAATCTTGTGGACGAGAGATAGAAACAAGCAAGGAATCTAAGCTAGAAGCAAAGAAATTGATGTTCTTTAATTGCTTTTGACGAATGATGCGAGAGACATCCGCATAATTATCAAAGCTCTTAACGCCCATGTTGATGCCAATGGAGGAGCCATAATTCTCGATGATTTCTTTTAAAAGGGAAGAATCGAGGTTTCCGTTATAAACAAAGAGCTCTTTTGGTTCTTCGATACGATATTTATCAATGATTTCTTTCGTGACTGGTTTCTCTTTGAAAAGGACACCGCTCTTCACCAAATCATTTTTGCGTAAAGAGGTCTTTCCAGTATATAAAAGAACATCGTCAACATTTGTTTTTTGGAAATCAGGATTGTTTTTCAAAACTTCTTCCGTAGGCATTAAAGAGGTTCTCACACGGACGTAGTAGGCAAATGGGCGATTATTCTTTTTAAGAATCTTATAAGTTGCGCCAAAGCCATAATGCTCAAAGATTTTTAAAACCCATTCCGGGGTGTTAAAGCGTAAGGAAAGATAACGGTTGGATTGTTTGGAAAGATTATCTGGAAGATAAGGTCCATCCGTGCTTACTTTGTCTAAAAGTGGGCTGATTTCCTTATATTTTTCTTCGCCAATCTTTTCTTTCAAAATGCCAAGCATTTGTTCTTTTTCGATGTGTTTGTAGAAATAAAGATCGGCCAAAGTAAGAGAAATGGTTCTCTTTTCTTCTGGGGTCAAATCTTTATATTCGGCAAGTAAGTATTCAAAAAGTAAATGGTGACGAAGCTCACAACCGACAATTCCAGCAACCATGGCGCGCATTGGACGAAGAGCCGGATTGGCTTGGAAGACTTTCTTTAAAGCGTCGTTAAAAAGGGTATCGTTAACAACGATGTCTTCGAGTATGTTTTCCGCTAAATCAAATTCTTGCATAAATGTGTTTCCTCAGTTTATTTCGATTTTTTATTTAATTCGTCAAGTTCTTTTTCTTTTCCTTCAAAGGCGTTTCCTAAATAGAGCTGGTCAGGATCGTTATAATCCAAATCGCTTCTATCACGTGGATCGGCATCATCTGTCGTTTCATCGTCTTCATCAGAATCATCCATGTCATTGACGTTGACAATATTCTTTTCCGTTAAGAAACGAGGATAAGATTCATTGACGTACTCATAGCTCTTTCCTTCGGCAATATATTCGAAATTAATCTCCACGTTGATAGAGAATTCTTTTAAAGTCTTCAAAAGATAATCCGCTAATTTCGCTTCAAAAATTTCATATTTTTTTGGAATTTTGACAAACACCACTGTATTCCATGAGGTTTGTTCCACTCCATTGTGGAAAAGCAAAGAATCACATGGGGCGTAGAAGTTAATTTCATCTTCTGTGGTTTCGAGGATATTGGCGATATCCGCTGTGGAATCTTTGGAATAATGACCAATAACATATTGGTCTAAGCCGAGAACTTGAATCGTAATCATTGTATATTTTCCTTCGCTCAAAATTATAGCATAGCTTCCTTATAAGGAAGAATATCTTTTTCCTTCAAAATCAATAATCTAGGGGGTCAACGTTAACACGGAGGTCCACTCCTGAAATCCCATTATAACGGGACAAAAGAGCTTCTAAAGCTCCTTCGATCGTTTCTCTTTTCTTAAATTTTAGGAGCAAAACCCGCTTATATTTGCCTTGATTCAACGAATAATATGGGACAATAGGGCCCACTATCTCTAGGTTTTCTAGGTGTAGATTGTTCATTTCTTTTTTGAAATCATAGGCTGCACCCATGAGTTTTTCTTCATTCGCGCCTTGGAATTCAAGAAGAATGAGATTGAAATAAGGTGGATATTTGGTGATCTTTCTTTGTTTCATTTCTTGAATAAAGAAATTGTCGTAGTCTTGTTTTGCGCCTAATTGGATAGCGTAATGACCTGGATTATAGGTTTGAATCATCGCTTCGCCTGTTTTCTCTGAGCGTCCGCTTCTTCCAACGGCTTGGGCAATGAGTTGGAAAGTCCTTTCGGCTGCACGGTAGGTAGGCAAAGACAAACCGATATCGGCTAAAACAACGGCACTTAACGTAACCAAAGGAAAATCGTGGCCTTTTGCAATCATTTGGGTGCCGACAAGGATGTCGTATTTTCCATCATGGAACTCTTTGAGTATTTTTTCGACATTTTTTGAGACTTTCCCAACGTCTGAGTCCATTCTTGCGACCCTAACTCCTGGAAAAAGATCTTCTAATTCTTTGACGACCCTTTCTGTGCCATAGCCAATTCTTCTAAGTTTGTTATTGCCGCATTCTGGACAATAAGCAGGGAAAAGAGAAACATAGCCACAATGGTGGCATTTTAACATGTTATCTTCCGAATGATAGGTAAGGTTCCCTCCACAATTAGGGCAAGTGAATATATAGCCACATTTTGGACAATTGACTCCCGTCCAATAGCCACGACGATTGATCAGCAAAAGGATTTGCTCGTGTTTGGATACTTTTTCTCGAATTTTAGTTTGCAAAGGAAGGGAGAGTTTTTCACTAGAACCGTTGAAGTTTCTTCGGTCAGTTAAATCTACGATGTAGGTTTTAGGGAGAGCTTTTTTGTTTACCCTTTCTTTCATTTCCGCGTAACCATAAACACCACGAAGGGCCCTGGCTTTGCTTTCAAGGGTTGGGGTTGCAGAGCCTAAAAGAACCTTGCAGCCTTCCATTTCTCCTCTCATAATCGCCACTTCTCTAGCGTGATAATAAGGCGCATTATCTTGCTTATAAGATTCAACGTGCTCTTCGTCTAGGATGATAAGGCCAATGTTCTTTAAAGGTGCAAAAACCGCACTTCTAGCTCCCACGACAATAGAAGCCTCACCTCTAGCAATCCTTCGGTATTCATCATAACGTTCCGCTGGGGTTAATTCAGAATGAAGAATGGCAATCTTATTGCCAAAACGTCTCGAGAAATATTCCACCATGCGGGGAGTTAAATTGATTTCAGGAACGAGCATTAAAACCGTTTTCCCTTGTTGGAAAATGGTTTCTGAAAGGCGGAGATATACTTCCGTTTTTCCAGATCCGGTAACCCCTTGTAGGAGAATAACGGATTTCGAGGAAGACAATATGTCTTCGTAAGCTTTCTTTTGCAAAGGGGTCATTTCATGAATTTCTTCTCGTTCGGCAAGAGGAATTTGGTAACGCTCTTTTTCTTTTTTAAAAAGTCTTATTTTCCCTTTTTCGATGAGTTTTTCAACAACGGAAGGCGATCCTGCTTCTTTTTTCAAAATCGGGGAGTTTTTAGAAATAAGACGGAGGATTTCGATTTGTTTGTCGGTGAGTCCATCCTCTTTCTTATCAAGGATTTCTAAGTATTTCTCATAGGCAATCTTTGGTCCACGCAAAGAAGAACTTTTCGGGGACAAAGTAATAGGCAACATGGTTTGAATGACACTGATAAGAGGTGAACAATAATAACTTGCCACCTTCTTAGCAAGCAGAAACATATTTTCATCGATTAAAGGCTCTATATCGACAACATCTTCCTCTTGAATCATTTTAAGAGGATAGCCTTTTTCTTCTGAAAGTTCTTCTACTGACTTACTTGTCTCTTCGCTAGATAAAATGAATCCCATGACTAAACGGCCATGAAAATCAATTTTGATACGGAAACGAGGACCAATAGGTCTACTTCCGTTATATAAATACGAAAATGTCCGATCCAAGGATCTTGTTCCGTATTCTGTTAAAACCTCGAGTATTTTCACAAGGATATTATAACTTAATTAATTAGCTTCCGACTCTTTCTTAATGATTGAAGCAATTTCTAAAGCGCAGCGATCTAAGTCATCATTAACGACAACATAGCGATAGTCTTTTTGTAGCTCGATTTCACGATGAGCTTGAAGAAGTCTCTTTTGAATACTTTCTTCCGTTTCCGTGGATCTTCCACGAATTCTTTTTTCTAATTCTTCAAAAGATGGAGGCAAAATGAAAACCGAAAGGACACTCTCTTTCCCCATAGCATGCATGACTTGCTCTGCGCCATTAACGTCGATTTCAAGTAAGACGTTATATCCTTTTTCACGCATCTCCTCTACTTTCGCTTTCGGAGTGCCGTAATAATTATTCACGTATTCGTTGGTTTCTAAAAGGCCACCTTCGTCACGAGTTTTTAGGAACTCTTCTTTTGTAACATAAAAATATTCCCTGCCATTCATCTCACCTGGGCGAATAGAACGAGTCGTCATAGAAACGGAGAACCATAGATTAAGGTCATTTTCCTTCATGATTCGTTGACGAATGGTGCCCTTCCCAACGCCAGAAGGACCAGAAATGATAATCAGTAAGCCTTTTTTCATGCAAAGAATTTAGCATTTTTGCGAGGAAAGAGCAATATTGGCTTATCTTTTCGTTATAATATTGGACATGAATTTCAAGGCATTAAAAGCAAATCAATTGAATCAATATGTCCCTTTCTTAAAAAAGGAAATCGAAGGCAAATACCTATCCTTCCCTATCTTATACGCAAAGGATACCTTTCTCTTTCACGTTTCTGGCAAGGGATATCACACCTTGGTTATTTGCTTAGATGGAACTTCCCCTCGAGTATATTTAAGCGAAGAGGGGTTAGAAGGAACATCTTTGGATGACAAGTTTTTAAGCGTCTTAAAAAAGGAATGCGGGAATGCCTACATTACTTCTATTTCTCAATTCGAGGGGGACCGTGTACTCAAATTCGATTTTCTTTCATTGAATTCCGTTTTCAAAGAAGAGAAGAAATCGATATATATTGAACTATTGCCTCACCATCCAAATTTCATATTGGTTGATGGGGATAACAAAATTATCGCCGCTTATCGAAGCTCTACCCTTGATGATAAAAGACCGGTTATGAAAGGATTAACCTATCAGCCTTTAGAACATCCTTCATTTGTTATGGAATCCCTCCCTTTTTCCTTAGAAGAATATCAAAAGGCCTGTAAAGAAGAAGAAAACGTGCTTGCTCAAAAAAGGAAAATGGAACGTTTCGGATACGCTTTCACTTACTTTAAGAACCGTGAAAAAATGCTTACACGAAAGCTTTCCTACCTTCAAAAAGACGAGGAGGAAGCCAAGAAACATCTTAACGATGGCAAAAAAGGTGAAGCCATATATATTTGTTATTCTTCAATTAATAATCGACAAGGCTCTTTTGAATATGAAGGCTTAAAAGTTGAATTGGATCCATCTAAGAGTTTATCAATGAACGCAGAGACGTATTTTAAACGTGCGAAAAAAGCAAAAGAAACTCTTCATCAATGCAATAAATTCAAAGAAGAAACCGAAAAAGAATTAGCGGATATCAAAGCCAGCTTAGCTCAATTAGAAGTAGCAAATGAAGCAGGTCTTGAGCTTTTAGCAAAAGACTTTAAGATTCCAATGAATAAATCTAAAAAGGAGAATGACAAAGCATCTTGTTCTTTAAATAGCGAAACCATCCCTTATTTTATTGAAATAAACGGAACGAAATTTCTTTTTGGGAAAAGTGCAAAGCAAAACGCTTTTTTAACTTTCCTTTATGATACTTCCAAGGAACATTACTGGTTCCATATCGCTTCCCGAAGTGGATCTCATGTCATTATTAAAAAAGAGAATCCGAGCGAAGAAGAAATGCGAATTGCTGCTGAAATATGTTTAATTAATTCTTCGGAGGAGGATGGAGACGTTCTTTATACAAAAAGAAAATATATCCGTAAGGGACCTGCATTAGGCGAAGCTATTTTAAAAGAATACAAAACAATTCATTTAAAGAATGTTTCTAAAACAACAAAAGAATTTTTAAGTAAAGCAAAGCATGTAGAGCTTCGTTAATCTTCTTTCTCGTCCACCGCTTTTTCCTTTGGCTTGGAAACAAAATAACGCACGATTTTAATTAGCCAAACAAATAAGAATATAAAGACAACGCCTGAAGCTGCGCCAGCTGTATCGATTCCAATATCGCTCCACTCTCCACATCTTCCCGGCACAAAGTATTGAATAAGTTCTGTAATACTTGCAAAAACAAATCCCCAAAGAAGAGAAAATGAAGCGCTAATAAGCCCATGCCTATCTTTTAAGAAGAAATAAAGGAAAAGAAATAAAAACATAGCATCAAAAGAAAAGGCTAAGAAATGTCCGAAGCTTTTACGTATAAAAGATGAAAAGACATCATTTTGAGCATCTAGCTGAACTCTTCCTTTGGTAACGTTAGCCTGGATTTCATACCAAAAGTTTTCATTAAGAACCGCTTGGACTTTGATTTTCCATTCTCCAGGGCTAAGAAAAGTCACGTACCCTCCATTTGTTATCAAACGATCAAAATGGACAGCTCTATCTTCGGTAAAAAGGCTAACTTTTGTTTGACTATACGAAACGTATTTATTCGTTTTCCAAAAACGACAGGAAATAAGAGTCTTTTTGCCTGTGACAAAGTCAAGATGAACAACGCTGCCAACTTTATTTGAAACCTCTTTGTTGTTTATATAGAGAGTCATGGTGTCTGGTAAAATCGTGGCAAATTGAAGGGGTATATTCATTTCTACGTTCGGGTTGCTAGAAGAGAAGACCTTTAAAAAGAAAGGATGACTCACATTCCGGAGACCCTTTATATAGCAAGCGTTTTTCCCTTGGCGAAACACCCTTGCTGCCATGTTTTCTTTTTCACCTTTATCATCCACAATCTCAAAAGAAAAAGAATCATCTAATTCCGTATCTTTAAAATGAAAAGTATAGGTAACCTCGCTATGATTGTAGTTTAAATCAAAAATCCCTAAATCCACGTCTGTTTTGGTGAAACTGAATGAGGCATTATTCGGGACAGCCTTATTTGTCCCTGAAATGGTTACGTCAAAAGTAAAAGGCCCATAATGGACTTTCGTTTTTCCTTCTTTTTTGCCTGTAATTACACCGAACTTACTTATTTCGCATACGCTTTTATCTTCGACGGAATGCGATACTTTTTCGATGTCATAATAACGCGAAAGAAATTCGTTTCGATTTGTGTTTTTTGGATAAGTTTTATCCTTTTTAACACCATCGTCCATACGAATATCAAGCGGATATGATTCATTCACCTTAAGGTTTAAAGAAGAGGGCGTACTCGTAAATAGCAAATCGTTTTTAGGCGCTGGCAAAGGAACAACGTCGAAACGAAATTCTTTGGAGAAAACCTTATCGCAACAAACCTGAAAAGAGCAGTCTTTAGCTTCTTCTTTTGCCACGATATAGAAAACAGGCGAAGTCTCATCATCTCTTGAAAGTTGATACACGTCTTGGCTATTTTGCTCTCCACTCCCTCTTTTGAGAGTTAATTTTTTGTATTCAGTTTCTCCCTCTTTTAACTCAGGATAGGACAGCTTGTATTTAACGGTGGCTCCTGAAGAAACAGGGAGGATGTATTTATCGCCTTCTTTTGGAAGAACGGTGGTTTCATAGGATAGGTCAATGGAAATTGGATCCACGTATCGAACGACGTTTTGAGGACGAAAGATAGCAACAAAGTTTAGAAGGACATCCGTAAAGTTATGCGAGTGGTCGGCTGAAATATTTCCAGGGATACAACTTTCAATAATTAAAACCAAGGTAGACAAAATCCACATCCCAAAAAGAAGATAGACGTAAGGTTTTTGATTTTTAAATGATGGTTTCCTCATTTTTTTCCTGAAAAAATATATCACAAAAGGTGTTAAAATAGCACATATGAAGAAGAGTTTTTCATTCATTTGTTTATTGCCTATTCTCCTTTTCTCTTGTAACGAAGAAAAAGGAAAATTGGACCCAAATAAAAGCTTTGATTTATGCCGGAATGGGGATTTGTTAGTCAAAAAGTATCAAGACCCTACTTATGATGACCTCGGGAACGGAATTTCTTCCACCTATCTAGAGAAATCTCTTGAAGCAGGAGAGAGCGTTACTTTCATTAAAACTTCCAAGACCTGCCACACTTGTCAAATTTTCCAGGATACGTTTGTTTCTTTTGTGGAAGATTATCAATTAGATGTTGCTGTTTTTTCGTCAAATAACCAAGACATGTATCAGTTTCGCGATAAAATTCGTTCTCTTTTTGCAGAAGATGAGATTGAAGAAGATGAATCCCATCCTTTCTTCAAAAATACGCCGAGCTGGTATTTTGCATCCCAAAAAGGGAAGGTACGTATAGCGAATTGGGGCGCAGAAACAAGAAAAGCATTAGAAAGAAATTATTTCTCTCAGGCATCTTTGACGAATATCTATAAGTTTTCTTCTCTTACCTATCTTAAAAAAGCATTAGAAACAAATGAAGATACTCTCCTATACCGTCTTAATTATGAAGATGACTCTTCCTTTTCTTTCTATCAGAAATCCCTTTTTCCTTTAGCAAAAGAAAGCGCACGCTCCACTTATGTTTTGGATATGTCACGTTTAAATGAAGAAGAGAAGAAAGAAGCAGACGCTTATTTCGGTGAATACGATCTTATTTATAAAGAAGAAAAAAAGAGCGTTCAGGATCTCTCCTCAAACACTCTTTTAGAAAAATATTATTGATTTATTTCTTTGCTCGAACGAATTTATCAAACTCCAAGCCTTCTTCAATCGTTTTGAACTTGGCGTAGAAATAATCGTCTCCCATAGCATCGGCCATATGTTTCGGATAGACGCCATGTGCACATAAGGATGAGCCATATTTCGAAAAAATCTCTTCTTGGGAATGAAGATAATTGAGTTCGTCTCTTCTAGATACAGAAAAAGCGTAGAATTTCTCTTTTCCCATATCTTGGAGGTTCTTATCATAAGCAATGACATCCGCATAGATTTCATAGCAAGAGACGGAATTAGCGAAATTAATGAGGTCTGGCGTATATCCTCCAGCTGGTCTCATGTTGCATTCTAAGGCGACGAATTCTCCCTTCTTAGCAAATCCTTCTTTATCTTTCTTCAAAACAAAGAATTCGATATGAAAGAAACGTTTCTTAATGCCAAAGGCTTTAACGGTAGCAATACCCGCTTTTAAGAAAGCATCCCTATCCACATCAGGGAAAGGCAAAGAGAAGGGGGACGTGTAGTAATATTCGTCTTTGGCTTCGTTTACAACATCTGCAACCGGAGTAGGAAAATGATCACAGGTTGCAAAAACCACATCGGAATGAGAATCGCAAATGCCATCAAAAGAAATGATCTCACCGTCGATAAATTCTTCAACAATGAAGGTTTCTGGCAAGGTTTCTTTAAGGAAATTACGTAGCTCTTCTTCGTTAGAAATTGCATGGCTTTCTGCTGCGCCAACACCAATATTTGGCTTCATAAAAAGAGGCCAACCCACTTCTTTAGCAAAAGAAAGAGCTTTTTCAATATCCTTTGGGCCATCCACAAGAATATAACGCATGGTTTTTACCCCTGCTTTTTGGAAAGATTCTTTCATGGCCGATTTGGCTTTGATTTTCTCCATCTCTTCTGGGAAGAAACCACTGATAATGTTTAATTCTTTCCTAAGCCTTGCGTCTTGATAAAGCCACCACTCATTATCCGATTCAAGATAATCGATCTTGCCATATTTTCTTTCGAAATAACGGCAGGCTTTTAGCATTTCGTCAAAATTTGCAAGATTAGGAAGGAAATAATATTCCGTTAAAGCGTTCCTAAGACGTATGGAGGTGTCGTTATAAGGTGTATCACCAATTCCTAAAACAGTGATGCCCCTTTCTTTTAAAGCCTCTACCCATTTGAAATAACGGTAAGGATAATTTGGAGAAATGAAAATGAAATTCACGATGATTACCCCTCCTTTAAGGTTTTCTTAATTTTATAGGATGCTGTCTTAACATCCCTATCATTATCATAAGAAGAAACAAACGGAGGTTCTTTAAGAAGTTTCTTTGCTTCTTCTTCGTTTTTAGCAGGAAAAGCTTTCTCGGTTAAGATGATGGTTTTTTCTTTTTTGACTTCCACCGCTCCAAAAGAGATGGCGAAAAAACGTTCCTCATGGTTTGGAAGAACGATTTTTAAAACTCCTTTATCGGCTAAAGGGGAAATTAAAGTCGTGTATCCAGGCATTAAGCCAAGAACGCCTTTTTTGGAAGGAACGGAAACATAGCTTGTTTCTCCTTCAAAAGTCAATCCTTCGGGGGTAAGAACGTTTAAAAGAAGGGTAGCCATTATTTCTTAGACTCCATTTCTTTTGCCTTTTGAATAACATCCTCGATGCTTCCGCAATATAAGAAAGCACTCTCTGGATAGGCATCATATTTGCCCGAAAGGATTTCTTTAAAGGAACGAATGGTTTCTTTAACTGGAACATATACGCCAGGGAATCCATTAAAGGCTTCGGCAACGTGTAAAGGTTGAGAAAGGAAGTTACGAATCCTTCTTGCGCGAGCAACAATGGCTTTATCTTCATCCGAAAGTTCATCGATGCCTAAAATAGCAATGATATCTTGTAGTTCCTTATATCTTTGAAGAATCTTTTGAACGGAACGAGCCACTTCATAGTGTTCTTCGCCAAGAATATCAGGATCAAGGATATTGGAAGCGGACTCAAGAGGATCAACGGCAGGGAAGATACCGAGTGCAGCCGTGTTTCTATCAAGAATTGTTTTGGCGTCCAAATGGGAGAAGGTTGTTGCTGGAGCAGGGTCTGTTAAATCGTCGGCTGGGACGTAGACTGCTTGAACGGAAGTAACAGAACCGGACTTCGTGGAAGTAATTCTTTCCTGAAGTTGTCCCATTTCGTTAGCAAGGGTTGGCTGATATCCAACCGCAGAAGGCATACGTCCTAAAAGAGCGGATACTTCCGAACCGGCTTGGGTGAAACGGAAGATGTTATCAATAAAGAGAAGAACATCTTGGTGTTTTTCATCACGGAAATATTCAGCCATCGTTAAACCCGTTAAGGCAACACGCATACGAGCTCCCGGTGGTTCATTCATCTGGCCGAAACAAAGAGCGGTATTTTTCAAAACTCCACTGTTTTTCATTTCGAAATAAAGGTCATTTCCTTCACGGGAACGTTCACCAACGCCAGCAAAAACGGAAATACCGTTATGTTCCGAGGCAATATTGAAAATAAGCTCCTGAATCAAGACGGTTTTACCAACGCCAGCGCCACCGAATAGACCAATTTTCCCACCACGGACATAAGGGCAAAGTAAGTCGATGACTTTGATACCTGTTTCCAACATTTGGGTGGAGACGTTTTGTTCAGCAAAAGAAGGTGCTTCACGATGAATAGGATGGTGAGGAACATCTTGGAAATCTCCACCAAGGCCATCTATTGGCTCACCCAGGACGTTAAACATTCTTCCTAAGGTCTTTTCGCCTACTGGAACAGAAATAGGAGCGCCTGTGTCAATGACTTTCATCCCACGAGCAACGCCTTCTGTGGCACCCATGGCAACACAACGCACCTTATCGTCTCCGATATGTTGCATAACTTCGACGGTTAAGGTTTTATCTTCTGAAAGAACGACTTTCAAAGCGGTTAATAAGTTTGGTAAATGTTTATCATCAAAACGAACATCGATAACCGGTCCAACCGCTTCCACGACCTTTCCGTCAAAAGATTCATCTTTCTTTTTTTCGCTCATATGTTTTCTCCTTTCTATTCCCCAGCGTTAGCCCCTGAGGCAACTTCGGTAATTTGTTGAGTAATTGCGCCCTGGCGCGCTTTGTTGTATTCAATGGTTAATTTACCTAATAATTCGTCTGCGTTATCGTTTGCGTTATCCATTGCCGTTCTTCGAGAAGCTTGCTCAGATAAGAAAGAATCCAGAACGATTTCATGAAGAATTCCAGTTAGATACGATGGTAAGATTTGATGCAACATCGTTCTTGGTTCTTCGTCAAATAATGGCGGAGCAAATTCATCGTCCGTCCATTTCACTTTCGGCACTTGCACAGGCAAGATTTGAAAGACGGTTGGCTCGAAGGTGATGGAATTCACATAGCGGGTGTAAATAATACGAATCGCTTTGTATTTTTTGTTATTGAAGTCCTCTTTGAGTTTGCTAGCAAGAAGATGGACTTTATCCATATCCGTGTCTAAATTCAAGGAAGAGAAATCATCAATGACGTTTTTCGCGTATTTTGGATCTGAGGAGTAATGGTGTACGGCTTTATTTCCAATGGGAGCGATGAAATCCCCATCTTTCAAATGCGCTTCAGCAAACTTAAAAACGTTATTGTTATAGGCACCACAAAGTCCCATATTTGAGGAAATCACAAGATAAAGAACAGGGAGATCCCCTTCATTCATTTTTCCATAATGGGAAACGCCTTCTTTGTCGTAGGCAAAAATTTGGCTTACTAAAGAAAGGAATTCCTGGGAATAAGCGTATCCTTTATCGTGAAGCGTAGAAAAACGTTTGGTTTTTACCGTGGCAACAAGTTCCATTGCCTTGGTGATTTTCTCCGTTCCTTTGATGGAATTAATACGACGTTTTGTTTTTGCTAAAGACGGCATATAAATCAGTTCTTCCTATTCTTTTTAAAGGTTTCGATAGCGTTTGAAAGAGCCTTTTCAGTTTCTTTGCTGAAGGCTTTTTCTTTATTTAAGGATTCTAAGATCTCTGGACAAGAGCCTTTGACATAACGAAGCAAATCAGCCAAGAACGGACTAACTTCTTCTAAAGATAAATCATCCAAGAAACCACGATTGACAGCGAAAAGTTGAATGATTTCATCAAACATATCCATTGGCGCCCAATTCTTTTGCTTCAATGCTTCCATAACAATGGCACCATGGGTGAGAATACGTTTCGTTTCATTGTCCAAATCCGATCCGAATTGAGCAAAGGAAAGGTTTTCTCTATAGTTGGCGAGTTCGATTTTCAAGGATTTAGAGACTTGTTTCATCGCCTTAATCTGAGCACTAGAGCCAACACGGGAAACAGACAATCCCGAATCAACCGCAGGTCTTTGACCAGCGTTAAAGTAGTCACTAATTAAGAAAATCTGACCATCGGTAATGGAAATGACGTTTGTTGGAATATAAGCAGAAATATCTCCCGCTTGGGTTTCAATGATCGGAAGAGCGGTGATAGAACCTCCACCGTATTCTGGTGCAAGTTTACAAGCTCTTTCGAGTAAACGAGAATGCAAATAGAAAATATCGCCTGGATAAGCTTCACGTCCTGGTGCTCTTCTTAAAAGCAAAGATAAGGTACGATAAGCGACAGCGTGCTTGGATAAATCGTCAAAAACAATAAGGACGTCTTTGCCTTCTTCCATCCACTCTTCCGCCATAGCCATTCCGGAGAATGGGGCAATGTATTGTTGAGGAGCGGATTGGGAAGCGGAAGCATTTACGACCGTTACATAATCAAAACAGCCTTTTTCTTTCAAGCGGTTTACGATATTTGCGACCGTGGAGTTCTTTTGACCGATAGCTACGTAAACGCAATTCACGTTTTTGCCCTTTTGATTGACGATAGTATCGATGGCAATGGAGGTTTTGCCAGTCTGACGATCACCGATGATAAGCTCACGTTGGCCACGGCCAATTGGAATCATCGAGTCAATCGCTTTAATACCTGTTGCTAAAGGTGTGTCAACGGATTTTCTCGTCATGACACCTGGGGCGATTCTTTCGATTGGTCGCGTTTTGTTATAGGAAATAGGTCCCATTTCATCAAGAGGAACACCTAAAGGTGAAACGACTCTTCCTAAAAGCCCGTCACCAACAGGGACTTCCACGACGCGTTTTGTTCTTTTAACCACGTCCCCTTCCTTTAAAGAAAGATCACTTCCTAAAAGGACGGCTCCAACATCATCAGCGTTTAAATTCATGACCATGCCATAGATGTCGTTTGGGAATAAAAGGAGTTCTCCAAGCATGGCATCTTTCAATCCGTACACGGAAGCAATTCCGTCTCCAACAGAAATGACAGTGCCTACATCATCCGATTCAATTTGACCGGCAAAGGTCTTTATTTGCTCTTTGATTAAAGTGCTTATTTGATTGGTGTCTAGCTTCATATGAGGCCTCCTTTAAGTAATTTCTTACGTAAGGTTTCAATCTTGTTTTCCACGGATCCGTCATAGATTTTTCCGTCTAAAACAATTCGTACCCCACCGATAAGATTGTGGTCAATTTTATTTTTGAGAGAGACTTTGCAAGAAAGTTTATCTTCCAAGGTTTTCTCAAGTTTAGAAATTTCTTCTTCCGTAAGACGTGAAGTTGAATAAATGAGCCCTTCTTTGATACCCAAATATTCATTGCACATTCCGTAGAAAGCTTCCGAAATCTCTGAGATAGAAGAAATAAGATGTTTGGAAACTAGAAGCTTTAAGAAAGGTAAAAGAGAGGGACTCTCTAATCCTTTAAACGCTTCATCCAAAAGATGATAGATGTCTTCGTGAGAAACTTTATAAGAGGAAAAGCATTCCAAAAACATTGGATCACCCGTCAGGATCTTTTCCACTTCTTTGATTTCTTTACGATATGTCGCGACTTTCTTTTCGCCTTTCGCCAAAGAGAAAAGAGCAGCGGCATAGTTCACGAAAACTTCATCTTTCATACCTTTATCCCTTCTTCTCTAAATCATTGGTGAATTGATTCAAGATCTTTTGATTGTCTTTTTCCGTAATTTCTCGACCTAAGATTTCTTTCGATGCGTCTAAAGCAACGTTAACGATTTCTTGATGAATCTCAGAGCGGGCTTTTTGCTTTTCTTGCTCAATGTTTTGAAGAGCTTTTTCTTGCGTCAAAGCCGCTTCTTTTTTGGCGTCAGCAACAATTACGCTGGCTTCTTTTTGAGCGTTTTCTTCTGCTTTTTGGATGATTTCTTGGGCTTGTTTTTGAGCGGAATCGATAATGTCTTGGGTTTGCATTACTTTATGCTCATAGAAACGTTTCGCCTCTTCGGCTTTAGATATATTTCCTTCGATATAGTCTCTTCTCTTTTCCGAATATTTACGGATAGGTTTATAGGCTAGAAAGAAAAGCACAAGAAAAAGAACCAACAAAGCAAGAAGGTTAATTAGCAAAGACCAGAAATTTCCGAAAATTTTGCTTAAAAAATCTTCCGGCTGGAAAGGAGCGGACGAAGCATCTTCTAAAATTGTTAGTAAAATGGTATTCATCCTAGTTCTTCTTCCTTATAAAACGAAAATGATTAAGATAGCGACAATCAAAGCGTAAATAGCAGTCGATTCGTCAAGAGCGACAGCAACGATCATGTTGCTTCTTAATTTGTCTGCCATTTCTGGATTTCTCACCATGCCATCAATTGTGTGGCAGGCAATCCAGCTTTCGCCAATGGCGGAAATCATACCAAAGGCAACACAAATTGCTGCTGCAATAGCTTTAAGACCAACTTCCATATTATTACCTCCTAGTAATTGGTTTTTTCTTTTGTTTGTTCAAGAACGAGCAAATTCTGTGGCACTGGGCGGAAGGCAAGATAAACATTGTCTTCGTCCGTTGGCTTTTCTTGAGCGATCCAAAGGGAAGTCAAGGAAGCAAACACCAAGGTCTGAATAAACCCGGAGAACAAACTAAAGTAGATATTTAAGACCCCCATAGGGATCGGAGAAAGGATGGTTCCTGTCCAATAAGGGAAGGAATTCCACCAGTTATACCAGCTTCCCGTAACACTTTGAATTTGAAGGGAAGCGCCTAAAGCGGAGAAAATCGTCGCGGATAAATTTGAGGTGGCCCATTGAATCAAAGTGATTAAAACGGTGCCAGCAAGAGCATTACCAAACATACGCATTGTGGTCGAAATGATTGGGGACCACATGGTAATTAAGTTCACAGGTAAGAAAACCGGAATTGGGTCGATGTAACGTTTTAAATAAGCCCAATGTTGATATTTAATGGCAATGATATGAATCCATAAAAACATGATAATAGACAAACAAAGAGGGGCAGGTAGCCAATCAATAAGACTTGGAATACCGAACAAAGAGGCGTTAAAAGCTAAGAATAGATATGCAAATAATGTGAAGAAATATCCACTCCACGTTTTAGAGGAATTACCCATATTATTGACTGTGAAATTGCTAACATAGTCATAATAGGCGTCAGCCCAAAAAAGAAGACCTCTTGGAGCATGTTTATAAGCACCGGTTTTAATAGCTCTCTTTGCCTTAATACCGACGATAATGCCTAAAATCATCAAAACAAGAATAATAAGAAGAGAGGAAAAAAGAGGGGCATTCAAATGATCCCAATCAAAAACAAGCATGTCTTTAATACGTTCCGTAAGGCTCATTTTTCATCCTCTTTATGAATAGGCATAGGTATTCTAGCAGAAATGAAATGAGTAACTAAAACAACAACAGGCATTGGTAAAAGAGCGGCAAAAGATGTCCAGAAAGAAAACATATCAAAGTCACCAAACCATTCTGATTTAAAAGTGCAAATACCACTGACCGCCAAAACAACGACATAGAGCAATGGGCGAAGAAGGCTCATCAAAACGATAAGAGAGAGTTTTTTGTTAACCGGGTCTTTCGTGACGGCATTGGTCGTTTTAATCAAAGTGAAATAAGCAAACAATTCGATTAAAGAGCCAAATAGCCAGCCATTTGGATACTGATAGCCTTTTTCAAGACCGAAAAAATAAAGGGGCATTAAGGCAAGGTAAATCACTACCGCCAAAACAACCAACCAGAAGAATGCCTTTTTATCTCTATTTAATTTAACGTAAAAATTAACCATATCTAATTAACATTAGAATTGTACCATTTCTTCATTTTCTTGACACAAAAAAGAACATTCTTTTATCAACTTTTTTATAAATATTTTTTACGCTTTTGTTTCAATTGACGTTTTTCCCAAATGTTTTCTTTTTGAAAGCGCTTGCATAGGTTTTGTCAAATCGTTATCATAGTGGGCAAAACAATTGCCTTTTTTCGATAAAAAGTCTAAGTTTTGTAGGAGATAGGGAGGAGAATTATGCAAAAATTTACAGTAAAGATTGGCAACGTCAGCAAAGAGTTTGACAAAAAAGTTGCAGTACTAGACCTTCTCAGTGAAGAACAAAAAGCAGACAAAAGTATTGTTTGCGCTAAGGTGAATAACCGTATTAGAGAGTTAACATACGAGATTTATTATGACGCTGAAGTTGAATTTTTAGATTTGAAATCAACGCAAGCCATGAAGATGTATGAGGCATCTTTAAGATATTTGGTTTCTATGGCTTTTTCTAGAGCCTACCCAAATTTAAAAATCCGTTTGGCTTATAACATCAGCCGTTGTATTTCCGTGCATTTATTAGATCCTAAAATGAAAGCGAATAATGCGATGTTTAATAAGGTGAACGAAGAAATGCACCACATTGTTGCAGCAGATTACCCTTTGAAGAGAATAGTCGTTCCAAATGCTGAAGCAGAGAAGATCTATGATCAAAGAGGATTCTTAGATAAGAAAGATATCTTGAAATACCGTCCTGAGAAAACCGTCCATTTCTATGAATGCGATGGCTATTTAGACTACATGTATTCTCACCTTGTTCCATCTACTGGGTATATCCATTCTTATAAAATTCGCCTATATGGGTCGGGTTTTTTAGTCCAATATCCACGTTCTGAGTGTAATGGCGAGATTCCAAACTTTGAAGATGCGCCTACCTATAGAAGAACTTTAAAAGAGTCCCATGACTGGGCTAAGGTCGTTGGCATTTCTACAGTCGCAGGAATCAACAACGAAATTAAGACAGCAGGTCCTGCTGAATTAATTAACGTATGTGAAGACCGTCACAATCGCCAGTTGGTGGAATTAGGCCAAACGATTGAAGATAACGTTCAGGATATTCGCGTTATTTGTATTGCTGGACCATCTTCTAGTGGCAAAACCACGTTTGCAAATCGTTTAAGAATAGAACTTCTTTCCCGTGGAATTAAGCCAATCCGTCTTTCAACCGATGATTATTATCTTCCAAGAGATAAGACTCCTTTAGGAGAAGATGGCGAGCCTGATTATGAAACTATCGAGGCAATCGACATTGATTATTTCAACGAAAATCTTATTAGTTTGATTAATGGCGAAGAAACGGATCTTCCTAAATTCGATTTCAATGTTGGTCATCGTGTTCCTGGAAGAAAACTCACCTTGGAAAAGGATCAGCCAATCATCATTGAAGGCATTCACGCCTTAAATGATCGTCTGACTTTCCAAATCCCAAAGAGCCAGAAGTTTAAGATTTTCATTTCTCCACAAGCTCAAATCAATTTGGATGACCACAACCCTCTTTCCTTAACCGATTTACGTTTATTACGTCGTTTGGTTAGAGATAAGAAGTTCCGCAATTCTCCAGCCGAGGAAACCTTCTCCATGTGGGCGAAAGTTCGTGCAGGTGAATTTAAATGGATTTATCCATATCAAGAAGGATGCGATTACGTCTTTAATAGTTTCCTTCCATATGAGTTGGCGGTCATGAAGAAATACGCCTTACCACTTCTTCAAGCCCTACCAAACGATTCCCCATATCATTCTGATGCCCATCGTTTGATTGGAATGCTTAAATTCTTCATCGATATGTCTGATGAATGGGTTCCATCAAATTCCTTAATGAGGGAGTTCATTGGCGGTTCTTGTTACGCGGATGTATGAAAATAGAGCTCTTGGAAACAAGGGCTCTTTTTTAAATATAAGGGGGACGTGTAGTTATTTAGACTGATTTTCGTTTAGTTTTTGCCAACGTTTTTGCATCAAGGAATAACAAGTTTGAAGTTCCCCTTTATAAAGGTTTTGCATTCTAAGATAGGATTGTTGTTCTTCATTGGAGGTCGTAGAAATATAAAGAGAGGAAAAGACTTTTTCGATGCGAAAGAAAGACTCGTAAAGATTTAATAAAGTAATGAGATAGAAATAGTCTTTGCGGGAATAGATCAATAATGGGGAAGAATGAGCAATTTCGCTAGACATCTCATAGACTTTAGAATAATCACGAAGACGGGCGGCTCTTTCTACTCCATCACGGAAATTTAGTTTGAAGCCTTCTTCATTTTCAAGTTCAGGAACGGCATAAAGCCAGCCGTATTCGATGAAACGTTTCATGTCTTTGCTCTTTAAATCGTGAGATTTCATTTCTTCTTTGATTTGAAGGAAGACCTTATCGGTTTCTTCTTTAGAAGGAATTCCACCACGGAAACATACGGCATAACGCATGTGTTTGAGATATTCATCAATCACAGATTGTCCAAAACGAACCAAAGTAAGAAGAATGCATTCATTTTCATGAAGAGTTCTCCAAGTAGAAAACGCTTCGGTTTCAAAACCACCTGTAAGCAAAGAAACAATGCATTGAGCCATGGAAAAGCCTTTTTGCAAAATATCCACGATCAAGGTTTGTTTTGGATCGCCTTGCTTATATCTTTCTAACATTCCCAAAATGAAGTTGATGTATAGGGAAATCGTCGAGATTTCAGGTTGAAAACGACTCGAGAAAGCCGCGTTTTTATAGGCTAAATGCTCATTCGTATAGTATTTATCTAAGGTAATCGAAAGAAGAAATTGTTCATATTTCTCATCGTTTATGAGTTTCTCATCTGAATCGGAAGGATGGGTAAGCAAATAGAAATAATGCTCATTCGCCAAATACAAAGTCAAAGTAACATCATTCACATCAAGATTAGCGATGACGTTATTGCTTTCCGCAAAGCTTTTGGATGATTCTTTAGCGTCAACATAGGCTTGAAATAAGTATTCCCAGTTTAAAGAAGAAGGTATATTAAGTGCCTTCAAGAGGGAGAAATATTGTTCTTTATTCAAGGTATTCGACATGAGTTAATTCTACCTTTCTTATGTGGAAAATCAAAACTTATATCGTTTGCTGGAAGAAAGAGAAATAAGTAAAGGAGATTTTATTGCCATCCTACGGTCTGCTTTATCTTCCTTCGTAAAAGCCTTTTCTTTATTCCAATGAAGGAAAAAAGAATAACCATCTAAAGGTAAGGAATAACCATAAGGAATAGTAACAAAAGGAAGTTTTTCTTTAACGATTTTCTTCTCTTTTGGGGCTAAATTAAAAAAATAGATGGGTTTTGACGAGTTTTTTTCATAAAATTCTTGGGCTTTTTCAATGATGGAAGATAATTCTTCTTCATCATTTTCGTAAAGCGTTTCAGGAAGAGGTTCCTTTCTTCTAGACTCAATTTCATAACCGATTGCCATATTGTGAGACAAGGAGTTTAAGTAATGAGCGAAGACGTTTCCTTTAGCATAATACCCGGATATGAGAATTTCTTTGTTTATGAAATGACGTTCTGGGTTTGCTAAAAGGAAAAGAGCCTTCATTTCCTCTATGGTCATAATTTCCATAGAAAGAGAAGAACTCTTTTGAATGTTTTTATAGTACGGGATTCGATTTCTCGAAGCGATCACGACATATTCTTTTTCTTTTAGAAAGCAAACTGGCATAGCACCATTATAGTCATTTTTGTGGTTTATAGGCACGTGTTGCTTTCACCGCTTCCTTCCAACCGGCGTAAAGGGACTCGGCTTCTTTGGCGCTCATCTTTGGATAATAACGTTTTGAGCAACAATGATTGGCCTCGATTTCCTTCAAGTCTTTCCAGAAACCACATCCCAATCCAGCCAAATATCCCGCTCCTAAAGCCGTTGTTTCTACACATGCAGGTAAACAAACTTCAACCTGAAGGATATCCGCCTGGAATTGCATCAACATCCCATTGGCGGAAGCTCCTCCATCCACCTTCAAAACGGAAAGATCCAAATTTGCATCTTCTTGCATCGTTTTAATCACATCCGTCGATTGGTAGGCAATGGAATAGAGAGCTGCACGGGTGATGTTATGACGGTCTGCCCCTCTTGTTAATCCAAAGATGGCTCCCCTTGCATCATCATCCCAATATGGTGTGCCTAAACCTACAAAAGCAGGTACGACATACACGCCATTGGTATCTGGTTTTCTTGAAGCGTATTCC
The DNA here is from genome assembly GCA_900540385.1 of uncultured Mollicutes bacterium. Classification (GTDB taxonomy): domain Bacteria; phylum Bacillota_I; class Bacilli_A; order RFN20; family CAG-826; genus UBA4951. The sequence continues at coordinate 55,155 of UQFY01000004.1, read as the reverse complement.
TCCGATTGGGCAGAATGCTTAAACCAGTCCATCTCATCGCGAAGCCATTGCACGATTGCCCCACCGATAAAGACAGAACCTTCAAGAGCGTAGGTTGTTTTATCGCCAATCTTCCAAGCGATCGTTGTTAAAAGGCCATTATGAGAGAAGATTGGTTCTTCTCCGGTATTCATTAACATGAAACAACCTGTGCCGTAAGTATTTTTTGATTGACCTTTTTGAAAACAACATTGCCCAAAAAGCGCAGCTTGTTGATCCCCTGCTACGCCAAAGATATGAACTCCTCCTGGGAAGAAGGTTGCTTCGCCAAAATCAGCGTTATTATCTTTTACTTCAGGGAGCATATTACGGTTAATATTCCACATCTCAAGAAGCTCATTGTCCCAACAAAGGTTTTTGATGTTAAAAAGTAGGGTACGTGAGGCATTCGAATAATCTGTCGCATGTACTTTTCCTTGGGTCATTTTATAAATTAGCCAACTATCAATGGTTCCAAAAAGGAGTTCCCCTTTGTTCATCCTTTCTTCTCCTCTTGGAATGTTTTCAAGGATGAAACGAATTTTTGAAGCGCTGAAATAAGGATTGATACGGAGACCCGTCTTTTGACGAATCATTTCTGTATGGCGTCCAAAACGCTCGCAGATCTCTTGTGTTTGTTTAGATTGCCATACAATCGCCTTATGAACGGCTTTCCCGGTTTCTTTTTCCCACACCACCGTCGTTTCTCTTTGATTGGTAATGCCAATAGAGGCAATTTCCTCCATTTTTGCGCCGGACACAATTAAAAGTTCATTAATGACGTCTACCACGGAAATCCAGATGGAATTGGCATCTTGCTCTACCCATCCTGGTTTGGGATAAAGACATTCGACTGGGCGTTGAGCCTGAAAAAGTTTTTCTCCAGAGTGAGAAATAAGAATGGCACGGGTTGAAGTCGTACCTTGGTCTATCGCCAAAATATATTTCTTCATGTAAGGGTTCCTTGTTATTTATTTACCGATATTATGAAACAGATGAACAAAAAGAAAAAGGGCTTCTTCGGAAAAGCCCTCATTTCTTCGTTTAACGTTTATTCGCTAAAGCGTTTTCGATGTCGGAAACTTCCTTAATGATTTTACTTGAGAGAACTTCACATCCGTCATTGGTAATAAGAAGATCGTCTTCGATACGGATTCCGATTCCTCTATCCGCCATATATAAGCCTGGTTCATCAGAAATAACCATACCCGCTTCAAGAGGAACTTTCTTATATTCCCCTTTCAATGGGGAAAGGTAAGGATCGTGGGTATCCAAGCCGATAAAATGAGAAATATTATGGAAATAATAATTGATGATATCTTCCTTATTTTCAATAAATCCGGCGGCTAGGCACTCGGTCGCAAGATAATCCACTGCCGCTTCTTGAAGATCAGCGATTGTGATGCCAGGTCTTGCTTTGTTGGCAATCATTTTATTACACCCTAAAACAATTTCATAAACCTGTTTTTGAAGAGGGGTGAATTTGCCGTTTACCGGTACGGTACGAGTGACATCCGCACAATAATAGTTCTTTCTAGAACCCAAATCGGATAAAAGAAGATCTCCATCCTTTAAGGCGTCCATTGGGGTTGGATAATGGAGGGTTGTGCCATGAATTCCCGAGGCCATGATTGTTGGGAAGGCCAAACCTTCATAGCCATTTAAGTCATTAACGGTCTTTAAGAAAAGGTCAGCCAATTCGTATTCGTGAATTCCTGGGCGCATGCAAGACCAAACGGAATAGATACCAATTTGAGTGGTATCGATAGCGGAACGTAGCTCAGCAATTTCACGAACGGATTTTCTTAAACGAAGGGTTGTTAATAAAGGATAAGCGTCCGAGAAAGCAACATTAGGATAGGTTGTTTCTAAGGTCTTCTTTAAATCTCTCGTGGTCATTTCATCCGCAATTTTGATTTCGCGGTCCAAATCCAAATAGAGTTTGTTTACTTCCCCATAAACAGCGAACTTAGGATTAAGCACCTCATCGATTTTAGCCGTAAGGGAGTCAATCACTTGAATGTTTTTAAAACCAGAAATTTTAGACGCTTCTTGAGGAGTAAGACGTTTTCCGTACCATTTTTCTTTTCTTTCATCAAATGGGGAAATAAAAAGGAATTCTTTCATCTCGCCATAAGAATTAACGAGCAAGAGAGCAGAGTCTTCTTGATCGATGCCAGTAAGGTAATAGAAATTGCGGTTTACCTCAAATGGATAGGTTTCGTCTGCACTGCTAACCTTACCTACACCGGAATAAAGTACCAAAGCGGAGTTGGTATCCATAAGAGCTAATAAGCGAGCTCTACGTTCTGCGAATTCATCTGCGTTAATCATTGGTGATTCTCCTTTTTATTGTCATTTCTTTTTCATCTAAAATCTGGGCATTTGGAAAAACTTCCAAAACACTATTTAACATTTTAGCATTTCCCATCAAAGAGAGTTTTACGGAAATATCATATTCCACATCTTCTAATTCTAAATCGAGATCTTTGATCTTTCTTTTTAAATATTCAAAATCGGAATAAGGCAAAGAGATTCTTTTCATTAAAATCGAAATTTCCTTTGAGAAAGTGCCCTCATTTAATAAAGACGCGGCTGTTTCTCGATAGGTTCTCGTTAAACGGGAAAGGCCTAATTTCGTTCCTCCAAAATAACGTACGACACAAAGAAAAATATGATCGACATCTTTTTGTTGAAGCAAAGATAAAAGAGGGATACCCGTGGAACGAGATGGTTCTCCATCATCGGAAGCCCTCTCATTAGGAAGATAGCGGGCTGCATAAGGGTAATGGGTTGCCTTGGGATATTTTTCCTTAACGATTTCAAGGCATTGATCTATTTCTTCAAATCGCTCTAACGGCATCATTATGGCAATAAAGCGAGAGCCCAATACATCAATCTCTTTTTCTTGACATTCGAAAGGTATTTTCATGGATTGATTATATCAATATTTTTCCGTGAAATAACAAAGTGATTCGATTAGACTATGTTTATATGAAACATTTCTTTAATCCCTTCCATCGGTCCGTTTGTCCAAAATGTGGAAAACGTTATGACCCTTTGTCTTCTTCTTGTCCAAAATGTCACGAGAAAAACGAAGAAGTTGACCCTAGAGCTCGTTCCTTTGCACCTCTTTTAACTCTTGGAGCGTATCGTGAAATCGGTCTTTTTTTAATTGGTTTTGTCGGTTTATTTTTGTTGGCTCAGGTCATTGGAATTATCACTTTGAGTGCGGAAAGCTTCCGTTATGCTCAAATGGGTCTTACAGGCGATGAATTAAAAGCCGCTTTAACGGAATTTTCTTCGAGCGTTCGTTTCACGTTGCTAATCAACGATTTGACGTATACTTTGATTTTTGCTGCAATGCTCTTATTCCTTTGGAAAGACAATAGAAGACTTTTGAAATCTTTTGCCAATTTAAAAATCCTTTTTGGTTTCGTTGTTGGCTTCGCGATGATTATTCTTTCTGGCATTTGGAGCAATATTGCTATAAAGTTAGGCGCCTCAACGAACATTAACCAAGGTGCCGTTGAAGAAACGATTAAGGCCTCCCCTCTTTTAGCCGTTTTAGTTACAGGGTTAATTGCCCCTTTTGTTGAAGAGCTTACGTACAGAGTTGGAGCCTTCACTTTTTTGAAAAGAATCAATACAGTACTCGCTTATGTGGTAGTCGGTGCCTTATTTGGTCTTATCCATATAAAGGATTATGGAAGCTTAAATGAATGGTTATCCTACCCTTCTTATCTCATTGCAGGCTTATGCTTATGCTTTGCTTATGATAAGTTTGGTTTTGGCGGCTCTTTCCTTGCTCATGCGATGAATAACCTATTAGCTGTTCTTTCTTATATCCTTACTTCAGGAAAATAATTTTATGAAAGAAAAAGCACTTGTTTTAGATGAGTTTTGGCTCAAAATCATTGGTATTTTAACGATGACTTTTGACCATGTTGGCTATTTTTTGGAAATGTATGGCGGAACAAACGCGACATTTTCCTCGATTGCCTTGGCCTGTAGAATCCTCGGAAGATTATCTTTCCCTCTTTTCATTTTCATGCTGGCAGAAGGCCTTCATAAAACCCATGATCGTGTGAATTATCTTTTGCGTTTTGCGATTTTATGGGCGGTCATCTTTATCGTTCAATTTGTTCTTTTTAAGACAAATCTATTTGGTTTCCAAATGACTTCCGCCCAGGCGTTCACGGATTTGCTTTGTTACGCTCTCTTTATTTTCCTTATCGAAAAGAAAGGCTGGTGGAAGGCTCTTTCTATTTTGCCATTAAGCTTTATTCTTCTTTCTTACGTGATGCAAGTAAGCGAGATTTATGCGGCCGCGAATAATATGACCTCTCTTTGGACCTCTTTCCTTCCAGAATGGGCTCGATGCGGTTATTCGCTCTATGGTTTTTTGATGTTTTTAGGAATCTATTACGCCCCTATCCTTGCTAAAAAACAGCTTGAGAGCATGGAAAAGAAGAACGATGTGGATATGAGCATCTTTAAAGAAGGAAAGAAATTTCAAGGTTTGGTAAATACCTTGGCCATTTCATCGATTGCTATAACCACTATCCTTTTTTGGGGATTCGCCTATTTCTTCCCGCAGCTAGATGCCTATTTTAGTATTTCTCCGCAAAGCTATGCCATTTTGGCAATTATTCCAATCATGTTTTATAACGGAGAAAGAGGATATAACAAAAAATGGTTCCGTTATGCCACATACCTGTATTATCCGTTGCATATCGCTTTGTTGGCTTTGATATTTGCTTTATCATTCTAAGTGTCGGAGGTAACCCCAAATGATTAAAGAAATTAAGAACGCAAAAGAATTTGATGATTCCATTAAAGAAGGCCGTGTTTTGGTCGATTTCTACGCCCTATGGTGCGGACCATGCAAAATGCTTGCTCCAATCGTAGAAAAAGTAATCGAAGAAAATCCAGAAGTTGACCTTCTTCGCGTAAATGTTGATGAGAACGAAGAATTAGCAGTTCGTTATAACATCGTTTCTATTCCAACTCTTATCTATTTTGAAAATGGCCAAATTAAACACGGAAACGTTGGCTATATTGGCGAAGAAGAAGTCAAAAAGATCATTGATGTTCTTTGATTTTCAATAAATTTGAAACTTTCTTTTGCTACAGAGCGCTAGATATGCTATATTTTCTAGCGCACTGATACGGACCATTGGTGTAGCGGTCTAACATGTCTCCCTGTCACGGAGAAGATCACGAGTTCGAATCTCGTATGGTCCGCCAGAGACATGCAGGTGTAGTTCAGTGGTAGAACATCAGCCTTCCAAGCTGATTATGCGGGTTCGATTCCCGTCACCTGCTCCAATATTGAATTTATCAGCACTTTATAACAATTTGTACTCTCGCTTGTGCACTTGACAAGGTAAGGGAAAATAAAGTGTTTGAAAATATATAAAAGCAGTTAACGAATGGATGGCTCATCAAAAAGGTGAGCCATTTTGTTTTGTTGCGTTTTTCGACATCGCAAAATCACTTTCTTTTTTTTGCAAAGAAAAAAAGCCTCCGACCAAGAAGACTATTTCATTCTTTTTCGTTTCAACAATTTTATGTAAGAATTTTTGAACTCTTTCTCACCTCCAAAGAATTGAATTTCAGTTTTGGAGACCAATCGATGCTCGATTTTTGTAGAAATCAATTTCATTGTGCAAACCAAGTCGGCCACCTGAAAAAGCCTGTAGTCAGATGGAGAAACCGTCTTGAATTTCACGTTTTCAAGCAACACGCCAAAAACGGATGTGAGCAACCTCCTCACTTGGGCCTGCCCATTGTCGTAATAAACCTTAATAGCGTCAAAGCTTTGGAAATAGTCGAGATGGTTTTTTATGATAGCCGACAATTGTTTGCTGAGCTTCAAAACGAGCTCAACGTCATCCTCGATATGCTTCTTTTCCACGCAAAGGGTCTCATATTCGATGTCTACATTTCTGACAAACGACATCATCCTCGTCAAGATTTTCTTTCGTGTATCAATGGTTTCATTTCTGAATTCAGCTTCAGATCTAATGATCGGCCCACAATGAACGCACAAATCCCCATAGCCTATTTCCGACAATTTTCTTTCAAGGTTTGATAAGCTTTCGGACAAATCATTAGTTTGTTCATGGAAGACTATCGACACAATATAAAAGGGACAATGGTAATCGTACTGCCCAAAATCTCCGGACTCATCAACAAATACGCTAAGTTCTTTCATAAAATAAAAGGCGGAGGACTTCCCCGCCAAACATCAGGTGGACCCGGGTCTTGCGACCAGCCCATTTACGGCGGTTTAATGTGATGCCGAGCACACTGATCAGGCGGTTTTTAAAGGTATTTCGCCCAGCCTCCAACGTTTGGTCATTAACGTCCCCAAACGGACGCCCAGTGAACGGCAGCTAACACATAGCGCTTAAACAATCGTTCGTTGACACCGGTAAGCAGTGCTTTTCGCCTGCAATAATATTTAACATTGCATGCCCTTTTCTGTCAAACGTTTCTTTCCAGGCTAAAGAAAAGACCCCCTATGCGGAGGCCACTTCCCTTATTGTCTTATTGTCCATCCCGGATTCCCTCAACAATTGGCGAGTATTTGGAATCAACATTGCTGTTAAGATGGCTCTCTATAAGGCTCTCCTCGGCATTGGCGTAGTCTGTGGCCATCTTTAAATTGCCTTTTTGTTTGGGGCGGCGCCCTTTTGGGAAGCTGCTGGTTGAACTGATAAGCCTCCTCCGCTTTCCTGTAGGCTTTCTCCCCGGCATCGGTGTTGACGACGGTTCCATTTTCATTTACATTATTTGCAGAAGAATCGGTATCCCCAGCCCTCGTTTCGGACGTAAACGTAGGGTATTTAAAGAGGCATGACGCGGCTGGGTCCCTGCCGATTCTTTTTTGTTATATGCAAAGATTGATCATTCAAGCTTTTCTTGCGGTTTGAAACCATTGTGACAACAAGATATTCATCGCCGATTTTCGTGTAACCCATAACTACTCCAAAAACATCGTGGAAGACTTGCCCGTCCACGCCTTTGTACATGTCGAATTCAGTGCCGTTTGTCTCTGATTTTAGATTAAGTAGCTCGCCATTGCCTGTGCGGCGTACTTCGGATTCCACCCTTCGTCCAAGAGTCTCTGAAAGTCGCTTTCGTAATCCTTCATTATCTTTTGCGTAGACTTTCTCCCCTCTATCTCTAGCAAGGTTTCCCCTACTTCCTTCTTGAATTGATTTAAAAGTCATCTTCATAGCCCCCATTATAGGATTGAGTTTTCCCGGTTTTCAACGCCTCCTTGATTTTGGATGTCATTGGTCACATTTTGCGCGTTATATGTCACGTTGTTGAAGGATAGAATTGACTAACAAAAGAAGACAAGAATAGACTTATAAAGCATGTTTGATTTTTGTTTATTAAAAATCATGGAGGCGTTTTATGTGGTGGATTTATCCAGTTTACCTAGTAGACCTTGTTGTAATGGTTGGCTTATCTTTCTTCTTAGGGGATTTGGTCGATAAGCTAGACAAAAAGACAAAGATATCTGGTGCCTTTATTGGCGGAGTTTTATTGGCTGCTGTAACCTCTCTTCCAGAATTGTTTACTGCTTTACCATCCATTTTCTTAGTTAATGAGCCTGAATATGTCGTTGGCGATTTGTTAGGTTCTATCGTTTTCGATATGGTTTGTCTTTTGTTAGAAACTCTTATCTTTGTGAAGAATTTCCGTAATGCTAAGTTACAGAAATTCCATTTAGTTAATGCGGGTGCCTGTCTTTTGATGTTTGCTTTTGCCGCTTACGCTTTCTTTGCTCCAAAAGAATGGCAACTCATGTTGGGTGATATCAATTTTGTTTCCATACTTATCTTCGCTTTATATATCGTGACTTTGATTATCCAGCCAAAGGAATCCGAGGAAGAAGATGAGAAAGAAGAAATAAAATGGTCCGTGAAAAAGATTGTCGTTTGGTTTGTAATTTCCGCTATTCTTTTGATTGGATCTTCTGTTGCTTTAACCTATTTAACCAAGTTGATTCAAATTGAAATTCCTGCTCTTTCTGGATCTATTGCGGGAGCTCTTTTGTTGGGCGTTGGCACTTCTATCCCCGAAATTGTTTCGACTGCCCAGCTCTTTAAGAAAAAGAATTATGATGCAGGTTTTGGAAACATGATAGGTTCTTGTACTTTCGATTTTGCTATCTTTGCCCTATCTGATTTCTTAACTTGGCATCAATATAACAATCACGTTGATAGCAATGGAGAGTTTATCATCTCTCAAAGAGGTCTTTATATTGCTAACGCGGATTCCATTCAGTTTGAAATCTTTGGAGCGATCGTGTGTGTTTTAACCATTGCTTTGATGCTATTTAAGATTTTCTCTAAGGCTTTTGAAAAGAAAAAGGCTCTTTGTTATACCGTCACAAGCGTTATAGCAATCGCTAGCCTTGCCCTCTATTTATTGATTTACATTATTTAACGTTTTTTCTTTCTTGAGTCAGGGTTTCCTGACTTTTTTCTTCTAAGCAATGTATTTTTGTTAAAATGAAATAACGAGGAAAACTTCAATGAAACAAAATAAATTAGGAGCTAGATTTTGGGTATCCGTTCTTTTGGTGGGCATTATTGGTCAATTGGCTTGGGCAATCGAGAATAACTACATCAATCTTTGGGTGTATTCCCAAACAGGAAATGCAGACGCTATCACTTGGATGACAATATCCTCTTCCATTGCAGCCACTTTAACCACTTTCTTTATTGGCTTGCTATCCGATAGGTTAGGGAAGAGAAAACTTTTCATCAGCGTTGGTTATATTATTTGGGGCTTAAGCGTTTTCTCTTTCGGTTTATTTAGTTATCACAACATGCTTGAAATCACTAAAGATCAGGCTTCTGCTATTCTTTTAGTCGGTATTTTTATGACCGTCATGGATAACGTGATGACCTTCTTTGGTTCTTCTTCAAATGACGCGGCCTTCAATGCTTGGTTAACAGAACACACGGATTCTAGCAACCGTGGTAAAGTTGAATCCGTCGTTTCGATCTTGCCTCTTTTAGCCAACGTAATGATGATGGGAATCGGTCTCCCATTGCATATTGGTTCTTCAACAAATGGGGATGATTATCTAAATGGATTGATTCAAAATGGGACGTATAAGGATTCTCAAGAAGCTTTGGCCCATGGGTGGTTCCTCTATTTCTTAATTTGTGGAGTTATTGTGACCATAATTGGGGTGATATCTATTTTCCTTTTGCCAAAGGATAATTGCGTCCCTAACCGTGAAGGATCTTATGGCAAGAAGTTAATTTACGGATTTAAGCCATCCGTTATGAAGGAAAATAAAGAACTATATCTTCTTTTATTGACCTTCCTTTGTTTCAATTGTGCGATTAACGCCTTTATGCCTTATTATCTTGTCTATTTCCAGAATCCAACGGAGTATTATGGAGCGAATTTTGGCATTGGCATCGACTTCTATGTTGCCCTTATTATCATCATGGGTGGAGCATCTTTGATTACAGTCATTCTTGGTGCCACGATTATGAATAAAGTGAAGCCAACAATTCTTTTCTATTCCGCTTTAGGTGTTGGTTCTGTTGGTGCCTTAGGAATTTATTTAACGGGGCAATTTGGCTCAAACCATGTCTTGTTGATTCTTTTTGGCCTTCTTTTAATTACAGGGTATCTTTTATGCACTGCTGTTTTAAGCGCTTCTATTCGTGATCGAACACCAGAAAAAGATGTGGGCCTTTTCCAAGGGATGAGAATGGTTTTTGCCGTTCTTTTGCCAATGATTATTGGACCACTTCTTTCTCAATCTTTCTTCCCAGTCACCTCTTATAACGACCCAACGAATGCTAACTTAGGGGGCAAAACTCCTTCTAATGTGATGTTTTTAGTTACCCTTACTTTCTTCCTTTTGTCTATAATACCGATGGCCTTTTACCAAAGGATTGCTAAAAAGGAAAAACAAAATGGATAAAAAGATTGTTGTTGCCACTCATAACCCAAACAAAGTCAGAGAATTTAAAGAAGTATTGGAACCTTTAGGATATCAAGTCTATTCCGATAAGGATTTTAATGTTCATAATGAGCCGATCGAAGATGGTAAGAACTACCAGGAAAACGCTTATATTAAAGCTCACGCTCTTTGTTCTTTATTGAATATCCCCGTTATTTCAGATGATTCTGGGATCGAAATTGATGGGTTAGGAGAAGGCTTTCCAGGCATCCATTCCGCAAGATGGGCCGCTAGTATCTCCCCTGATTATCGTGTTGTAGACGAATACGTTCTTTCCTTGCTTAAAGATAAAGAAAACCGCAAAGCCCGTTACCATTGTTCTATCTGTCTTCTTGAAAGCAAGGATGCAGAACCTCTTTTCTTTGATGGAGTTTGTGAAGGAAAGATTGCAAATAAAATCGGTGGAATGAACGGTTTTGGATATGATCCTATCTTTATCGCGGATGAAGGGAACCTTTGTTTTGGCGATATCTCCGACGAAAAGAAAAATGCGATATCACACCGCGGTAAAGCGGTTCAAAAATTATTAGCTTATCTATCTAAACAATAGAAGCTAAATAAATGCCAAAAACAATCAAAAACTGAGCCAAGAGATAAGTCGACATGATAATGAGTTCTCTCTTCCTCAGTTTTTTTACATACAAAGTCAGGGCATTAAAGAAGTCGCTTGTGTAATAGAGAATTGTTCCAAAGGCAACGAATAAGAAATAGAGGGAGTAGCCGTTTGCCAAAGCAAAAATGGAACTAGCAAAAACCATGATTAAAACAGATTGGTAGAGACTTCCTAAGACCGTCAAGCGAGGATCTTTCTTAGAAAGAAAATAGGCGACAGGAATGCCTGGGATAACAAAAAGAGGGTAGAAACGAAGAAAGAAACAGTAATTTGCATATATTTCCGTATTTGTGGATTGGAAAATATAGCCGAATTCGCACAAATAGAAAACGTGTGAAAGCAAAAAGGAAAGCATTCCAATGATGACGAACGGTTTTTTCTTTTTGAAGATGAAAAGAACATCGCCTAACCAAGCGAGAATCAAAGATACCCAAAGCCAGACATGCGAGATATCCGTAACGAAAATAAAGCCGATTAGGCCAACAAGGCAGAATGGTTTGCTAATTTTCCTCCAACGTTCATTCTCTAAAATGCAAAAGATAATATTCAAAATGGAAACGCATGCATAGAAAGCCAAGAAGAAAATCGCCAATGGGGTCATACGTCAATCCTTTTTCGCTAGCTTTTTGGCCTCTTTCTTTGCCGTTTTCTTGGCAATGTAGTCATCATATTCTTTTTTAGATTTCGCCATTGCTTCACGAACCATCGTATCAAATTCTTCTTTCTTAGAAGCAAAAGCAAAAACGAAATTAGAATGTTCTTTCTTTTCCTTTAAGTGATCCTTAAAAGACACTTTGAGTTTTTCCCAAGAGGCAATGACTTTCGAGTTAGCGATGGCCTTACGAATCTTCGTAACCAGTTGCATCGAATAGCCAAAGTCCACTGCCGTAACCCCGTAAAATACGCCAATAGGGAAAGTAAGATAGAACCAATTGTTTGAAATAAATCCTGCGAATTTGACGAACAAAGGATTGCATAAATAGACATAAAGGGCTCCGCAAACAAGCCAAATCAAACTGAAAAGAGGGCAAATGATTCCCTGAATATTTCCAGGTCTCATGCTGTAATCCCAAAGTTTGATATGCATTCCTTTGATAAAAATGATGCCAGCAATATATTCGATGACAGTCATGAATAATCCTGCAGCAAATACTTCAATTAGAGTATTTAGCCAGGAAATAGAAGAAATATTTTGCCAAGGAATCACGTTGGCAAAGAAATAAAAGCTTACCAAGCCAAAGCCATATAAAGGGACGATAGGTCCAACAAGGAAGCCAGGGTTAACCCACCGTTTTTGTGAAATATAACGGCGGAAAAAGAGTTCAATAATCCAACCACCTAATGCTCCTAGATAAAAAAGAGAGCTATAAACAATGAAGATTTCCATTCTCCTATTATACGGGAGCAGACTTTTTTTACAAAATATCTTCTCCTAATCAAGAAAAACCCTTTATGGTCTTTTGAATTAAGGTTACAATAACCCAGGTAGGCATTTGCCTCACTGCTTTTTATTTACAAAGGACGTTTAAGTATGAAAAAGAAATCAAATACAAAGGTTTTCTCCCTTCTTGTTGCGATTGCGGCTTTCGTCGCCATCATGTGTATGTTTGCCAATATCTTCTCGGAGAAAGTCGATTCTGGTGAAGGTAGCATTTTCGTTGCCATGTTTGGTATGCACAATAGCAGCTATAACGTTGTTTGGCCAATCGTTGGCGGCTTTGTTGCATTAATCGTTTTGACCCTTGTTGGTCTCACTGGATTTATTCTTGCTGATTCTGGCAAAAAAGTGATTCCTTTAATTGAATTGGTGCTTGGTGCTGGTGTTGGCATCTCTTTCTTCTTTGTTATTAATTTCTTCATTTCCAGCAACGGTTTCAATCCTGAAATTTTCTATGCTGCCCATTCTGAGATTTCTCTTGGCGCAGGAAGCATTTGCGTTATCGTTTTCTCCTTTATTGCTGCTGCATTAGCTCTCTTGAATCTTGTTGCCGATTCTAAAAAATAATTACGAATTTGTATTGAAATCCCTCGTTAATGAGGGATTTTTTTATAGCCTCTAGAAGCTAAAGCGGCTTCTATTTTTTCCACGCATCCTTCTAAGTTTTTATTGATTTCATTGCCCCAGAAACGAAGAATGATATATCCTTCTTCTTCAAGTTTGGCATTTACTTCCTTATCACGCGCAATGTTTCTTTCGATTTTCGGGATCCAATAATCTAAATGAGAATGAATTTTCTCTTTGTTTTCTTCAAAATGGTATCCATGCCAAAACTCGGAATCACAAAAGACCACTACTTTGTATTGTTTGAAAGAAATATCAGGATGTCCGAAGATGTATTTGGAATTGGCACGATAACGGTATCCACGTTTGTATAATTCTTTACGGAGTTTCAATTCGATAGACGTGTCTTTCCCACGAATACGACTCATGGTGTAGGAGATAGTTGCTTCGGAACGAGGTTTATTCATATTTAATACGACTTTTGATTTTTCCTTCATAAGAACCGGCAAGGTAATAATCGTCTTCTTTGTTTTGCACGAAAGAATAGGTCGTGGAATATTCTTGAATAAGATTTCCAGTCATATACATCTCTAATTCTGATGCGGTTTCCGAATGATAGTTTTGTTGAAAAAAAAGGGAACCTGCATCAAAATTGCTGCCAGAAAAACCGATTCTTAAGTCATCAGATGCTTTAGAGGAAGTTTGAAAGCCAACTAAGTGATTCTCTTTTTTATCGTTTTCGTTTCCGACAGAATGAATCAAAGTGCTGGCTTTATTTAAAAGACCATAAGAAACAGTCTTGATATAGCTAGGGAAATCACAGAATTGCCAATAAGCTTTAAACTTATCTTGTTTGATATCTTCAAGTTTATCGTCGTTTAATGAGACCATATAGGTCTTATCGGTGCGCGTAATAATCAATTTAGAGCTAACCAAATTGGTTTTCTTTCCTTCTTTGTTTTGGTAGTTGGTATGAATCGTTAAAGAATAAGGAGAGGCCGTATATATGAAGTCGTAGCTACATTCTAGAAAGCGCGAATGAACGAGAACGGAAAGGACTCTTTCTTCAATGAGTGTGGAATGAAGCTGAATTCTTGAAAAAGAGGAATAATCTTTCTTTTTGACATCGTTTAAAGTGTTCGAAATAATCCCTTTGGCTTCTTCTTGGGTGATTGGATGAGAATAGGAGATCTCACAAGAAGCGAGTAAAGGAAGAAGGATAGAAGTTAAAATGAGTGACTTTCTTTTCATCGTTAATTAAATTGAGCGTTATAGAGGTTATAGTAGAAACCTTCTTTGGCAATCAATTCCTTATGATTGCCCGTCTCAATGATTTTCCCATCTTTTAAGACGACAATCAAATCGCTTGAGACAATGGTTGATAAACGGTGGGCAACAACAAGAGAGGTCTTTCCTTGCATAAGCTTATCGAAAGCTTCCGAAAGGAGTTTTTCCGTACGGACGTCGATATTCGATGTTGCTTCATCAAGAATGACAATTTCTGGTTCTAAGAGCATTACTCTAGCTACACATATGAGCTGTTTCTCACCAACGGATAAGCCAGAGCTATCGCTAATTCGTGTATCATACCCTTGTGGAAGACGTTCAATGAAGTGGGCAGCCTGCGCTTTTTTGGCAGCTTCCTCTACTTCTTCTCTGCTAGCACCTTCTTTTGCATAGGCAATGTTTTCAAAAACCGTTCCATTAAATATCCAGGTATCTTGCAAGACCATTCCAATATGAGAACGGAACGCCGCCTTTTCTAAATCCTGAGTGGATTTATGATTAGCGTAGAAACCACCTTTTTGAGGATCGTAGAATCTCATCAAAAGATTAATGAGCGTTGTTTTGCCACATCCGGTAGGGCCAACGAAAGCGATCTTATGCCCCTTATAGATATCCAAAGAGAAGTCTTTGATGATATCTCTTTTGCCATCATAGGAGAAAGTAATGTCTTTCGCCTCAAGATTGTCAATACTTCCAGGAATGACTTCTTTACCGTTATTGATATCTTTTTTGCCGTGGATTGTTTCATCGATTCTTTGGAAAGAGGCGAGAGCGTAGTCGATTTCCGAGACAACATTGGATATTTCATTAAATGGCTGCATATAGGAAGAAGCGTAGGTTAAGAAGGCAGAAAGATCACCAACCGCGAAAGCACTTAATCCTAAATTCGTAGGCTTTTCAATAATAAGGGCGGCACCGATTAGCACCAAAGCGGCATTGATTAAGGCATTTACTAAACGAGTTGAAGGATTGATTGTCGAAGCGCCTAGATTCGCTTTAAAGGTGGATTTACGGAACTCGTCGCTTAATTCATTAAATTGATCAATACGGTCTTTGGCAATATTCAATGTGGCAACCGCTTCCGAATTCGTAAGGCTTTCTGAGACAAAAGAGTTAACCATTCCTTGCGCCGTTCTTTGTTTACGGAAATGCTTGCTGTTAAATTTAGAGACAAAACGAGAAACAAAAATGGAAATTGGAGTAAGAGCCACAACCACTAAGCCAAGAATCCAATTCAAAGTAAACATGAAAACAAGAGTGATAAAGATAGAGATAATTCCGTCATAGAAGGCAGCAAATCCGCTTACCAATCCCGTTTGGACATTTTCTACGTCGTTAACAAGGCGAAGAAGAAGGTCACCTTTTCTTGATTGGTCAATGGAAGAAATAGGCGACTCTAACGTTGCTTTAAAGAGTTCGTTACGAATGTTCTTAATAACTCTTTGACCTACCAAATAGGTAATGTAGTCGAAAACATAGCGGAAAAGAGTTCCAACGACGAGGAAGAGGGCCATTATAAGGAAATAGCCTGAAAGATCTAATTCATGAAGGGGTGTATCTTTCATGAGGTTTACGCATTTGCCAGCAAGGAAAGGGATGAATAACTTAGAACCGGTCGCCAATAAGGCGCAGAATAAGGAAATGGAGACTAAAAAGTAAGATCCTTTGACATAAGGGATGAATGATTTAAATTTCTTAATCATAATTATGCCCCCTTCCTTTGCATCTCATAGATTTCTTGATAGACAGGGCAAGTTTTTAGGAGTTCTTCGTGCTTTCCCTGAGCAATGATTCTTCCTTTGTCATAGACAAGAATCAAATCACAGTCTTTTAAAGAACCAGCGCGTTGGGAAATAATGATTTTCGTTAAGCCTGGAATCAAAGAAATATTGTGTCTAACTTGTTGGTCAGAAAGATAATCCAAAGCGGAGGTTGAATCGTCTAGAATAAGCAAATCTCCTCCTTTTAGAATGGCTCTTGCAATCAAAAGACGCTGTTTTTGACCGCCAGAAAGATTTGCCCCACCCTCTTCTACTTCATGGTCAAGGAAATCATCATACTTAGAAACATATTCAAACGCTAAAGATTCTTTTAAAGCGTGGATAAGTTCTTCTTCGCTCGCGTCCTTTTTAGCCAAAAGAAGGTTCGAACGAATACTTCCTTTGAAAATGGATGGCTTTTGAGAGACGAGAGAGATTTCTTTTCTTAAAGCATCCAGGTCATATTCATCCAAAGGCCTTCCGCGATAAAAGATTATCCCTTGCGTTGGTTCATATAGTCTTTCTAACAAAGAAATCGTTGTGGATTTACCTGAGCCAGTTCCGCCAATTAAGCCAACCCATGAGCCTTCTTTGATTTCAAAGGAAAGGTCAGAAACAGCGTTCTTATCTCCCACCTTACCATAGGTGAGGGAGACATCTTGGAAAGAGATATATGCTTTCGAAGGATCTTGATCCTCTTTGTGATATTTTTTCATGTTATGAATGGCTGGTTCATAAACGAAGAAATCATCGATACGTTTCTTGGAAGCACCGGCTTTATTTAAAGAAACGATAAGCCTTTGTACGGACATAAGAGCCGCTAAAGAGGAAGTAAGGTAAGAGATTAAAGAAACGAGCTCACCGATACTAACGAATCCAGCAGAAGAATTCTCATCTAAAACACCGAAATGATATTCTAAGAAAACCACAAGCACCATCCCTAAGTTCACAAAGAAGAAAGTGAACGGGTTTAGCAAAGAATTGTATACGGCCATACCCATGTTTTTCTTTTCGTATGTGTCGACGGATTGACCAAATTTCTTCATTTCGTATTCTTGCTTATTGAAGGCACGAATTGGTCTAGCACCTTGTAAAGCGTCGTTAGAAAGAAGAGATATCTCATCTAAGTTTGCTTGAATGGCTGCATATTTCTTAGGAGAAACAAGCATGATAAGGCCAATGATTGCTCCAGAGAAAATAATGGCGGCTAAGAAAATAAGGCCACTTCTCCAGTCAATTACAAAGGAAAGAATGGTCGCACCGATTAAAAGAAAAGGTGGACGGAAAATAAAACGCATGAAAATCATCACGCCGTTTTGCATCGAAAAAACGTCGTTAGAAAGCAAGGTAAGAAGTTTTTGCTTTCCATAGGAATTCAAATCTGATTCAGAGAGTTCAGCAACATGGCCATAAATGTCTCGTCTTAAATCATAGGAATAGTCCGCCGAAACGCGAGCTGCCCAATATTGTCCAAACATCGTAAAGCCAAAGCCAAGAAAAGCCAAAGCGAAAACAATAAGAGATAATTTGATTGTCAAATCAAGGTTGTTTTTAGCAATGCCATCGTCAATGATGTAGCGAACAACAAAAGGCGTCGCCAATTCCATTAAGCATTCTAATAGTTTCACGCTTGGGCAAAGGAAAACCTTAAAGTATTTCCCTTTTAAAGCACTAAGTGCTGTTTTTTTGTTTTCTTTTTTCATAAATTAGGCTTTTTTTGAATCATCGATTTCTGCTTGTTCGGTATGATCAAAATGGATTTCTCCTACAACTTCGAAGGGATTATTAAAGGTGTTGATGAAACGAATGCTTTTCTCGCCATCTCCCACGATGCGGTTATACGCTTTCCCTTCTTGAAAACCGCTTATGCCAACAACATGGTCAAAATTCCAAGTGATATCTCCATCCACAAAACCGCAGAAAAGATTAGGAATATCCACGATCAATGGTGAACGGGGACAACTAACAGTAAGCGAAAAAGTTTGATTATCTTCGTCGAAATCTCCTGGATGCATAACGTAAGGGATATATAAATCATAGACGTCTTTTGTTCCACCATAACAAACAAGAGAACTAAGGAATGTGTCTAAATCGAAAAGAGGTTCTCCTTTTTGAAAGTCCGTTTCTTTTGCAAGGGCGTTTAATTTTCTCGAAACGGATTTACTCTCCGCGAGAAATTCACCACGAAGGGAATTGCTATTCTTTAAAAGGGTAAAGCCATAATTTGCAAAAAGATAAAGACGAAGGGCTTCCATATTATCTTTCTCCACCCCATATCCTTTTTCGTAAGCTTTTGCTAAACGATAGCAAAGGGAGGAGAATGGGCCTGCTTCTTTTGTATCGCCCATTGTGAAACGAGCATAGGTTTCGGAAAAAGCCTCAAGAAGAATCTTGCAAGCAAAAGGTCTATCTCTTTCCACAGCATAAGCATTCATATAGCAATCCGAAAAATGAAGAAGACCCTGTAACGAACCTAAGCTCATGGCTTTCGCATAATTATCAAAAGCTGATGCGTAAGCGCCGAGTTTTTCTTCTACAACGCCAAGACGGGTAAGTGCTTCATCATCAAAGCGAAGCAATGGCGTCGAATACCAGGAAGCGGCAGCTTGAAGATCAGGTTTCATCGTTTCCGTTCCAAATTCAAAAAACTCGCCCATAAAAAAAGCGGCGTCAGGATTTCCCATACGAGTTTCAAATTCTAAGTATCGAAGATAGACATTTTCGGAAATCAAATTATGAGGAATCTTTCCTTGACGATAGGAAAAAACATAACGGTTAACAGCATCAGGGTTTTTCCTCATGTATTCTTCACCATAATAGGTGTCATGAAGTTCCTTTATAGTAGCAAAATCTAAAGTATATCCAGAAGCGTCACCTACTACCGCATCCGTACCACAAATAGGACAAAGTGCATTCATGTGATTATTTTTATCACTTGTCCATTCGCTCACCGTTCGTGCGCTATAGATTTCAAAACAGCAAAGACAAGTACATTTTTTTGATTGAAGAATGTCCAATTCATTGTCCTTTGTGTGCTTATAAATATCAGGAAATTGTTCTTTCGTATATTTCATGGTGTATAGTTTAATCCTTTATCTATGATAAAGCAAAAGCTGAAACGGACCCTTTAAAAAGTTTAAATATCGCTAAAAGACCTTTTATTATAAAATCTTAAAGAAATGGCAAAATGGAACGGTTTTAAAATTGCTCAATTGGCAAAAAGAGAAAGAAAAAATAGGATCTTCGAAATCGATTTTCTTCGCGGATTTGATTTGATTCTAATGATTGCCGTCCATTTTTGTTTTGCGGCTTCTTTTAGCGGAATCATGGGCATTCTTTTTAATCGTTTTAGCGTCCAGAATGGAACGATTGAAGCCATGAACCGTTTTTGCGAGAACGTTTTTTGGGGAATTATCAACTCTTCTGGTATAAAAAACCCATTTGGCCCTGGATCGTTTCACCTATTGTTTTTAGAGATTTTCTTTTCAGGATTGTTTGTTTTTCTTTCCGGTATTTCTTGTTCTTTTGCAAAGAATAATGCAAAAAGAGCCGTGCAATTAGCCTATGTCTCCGAAATTTTGACCGTGGGCTTGATTTTTGCAAGTTTCTTAGCCAAGAATTTCTTTGCAATGGGGAACGATAATACCCCTGCCATTTGTATTATCTGCGGTATTTTGCATGCGATTGCAATCGCTCTTCTTGCTTATTCGTTATTTGACCATTTCTTTCCGAAATTCTATCAAACTTTTATCGCGGCTATCGTTCTTTCTATTTTGGCTATCATTACTGCCTATTTTTACGCCAATCCAGAAACTGGAGAGATTTACTCCGCCTCCTTACCAAAAGATTGGTGGAAGCTTCTTCTTGGCTTAGCGCGATATGGGGATGATTATTTCTCGCCCATCCAAGTAAGTGCAACTCTTTTCCTCGGCGCTTCCTTTGGCAAGCTCTTTTATCGAGAGAAGAAATCTTTATTGCCCGCTTCTTTCCCCATTACCTGGGCAAAGCCAATTCTCTTTATAGGAAGACATTCTCTTATCATTTACATCTGTCATCAACCTTTTATGTATCTTCTTTTAATAGTTGTCTATCTTCTTTGTGGTTATAAAATAGCGTAGGAAAGTTATGGAAAAAAGTATTTACGATCAGTTTCATGAAACAGCGGAGAAGTTTCCGCGTAATCTTTGCATTCGTTTCGAGAATAAGACTTTAAATTATCGCCAATTTGATTCTCGAATCAGACAAACAGCCAGGAAATTGCTTGCTTTAGGCATACAGCCAAAAGACGTTGTTTCCGTTTCGATTCCAAATTGTATCGAAGCAGCAGAACTTTTCTATGCCATTTCTTATATTGGCGCCATTTCCTATAACATTCACCCACTAACTCCACCTGAAACCTTAAAAAAATTCATGGACCGCGCCCATTCGAAATTTCTTTTTTGCCTTTGGAATACTGGTTTTAAGAACCGCGATTATTTTCCACAGGACTATACGATTGTAGGAATTAACCCTTACATCCACATTAACTCTTTGAAATCCTCCTATTTCCGTGCCGTAGGAAGAAAAAGGAACGGTCTTTTACGTTACCATAAGCTCGCTAAGATGAAAGATAAAGACCTTTCCCCTTGTCATCCAGATGAAAACGATGACGCTATATATCTCAATACGGGCGGCACCAATGGTGAGCCAAAAATCGTTCGTATCTCCTCTAAATCCATCAATTATCTTGGAAGCGTATCCTACCAATTGATTGGAGGGCCTTATGAAAACATTAAGCTGTTTGCAGCCATTCCTCTTTTCCACATCTTTGGTTTAGGAATGGGATTAGTTACTCCTCTTTCTTTTGGCGGATCGACCGTATTAATGTTGAAGTTCAATACAAAAGAGGCGATACACTATATCAAAAAAGGCCAAACAAATACTTTGCTTGGCGTGCCTGCAATCTATAACGCTCTTTTGAGTAAGAGGCAATTCTATGGCGATTTCCTTAAGAAACAATTAATTGCGTATGTAGGTGGAGACGCCATATCACAGACCTTGTTAGACAATTGGAATACCACGATGAAAATCTTTGGAAGCGAAGCAAGGCTTTATCAGGGATACGGTTCTACAGAAGGCATGGTTTGCATGGTAAATACGAGTTTTAAGCGTTCCCGGAAAGGTTCTATTGGAAAACCTCAGCCTGGAGAAATGGTCAAAATCATGGGCCAAGATGGAAAAGAACTTCCTTTAGGAGAATCTGGGGAAATTTGGATATCTGGACCGATGACGATGAATGGATATCTTAATGATGAGGAAGGGACCAAAAAAGTTATAACGGAAGACGAAAAAGGCAGAATTTGGCTTCATAGTGGCGATTATGGCTATATGGATGAGGATGGTTTTGTCTATTTCCGCCAACGTTTGAAACGTGTCGTGAAGATAAATGGCGAAACCCTTTGCCCAGCAGATGTTGAAAATAGCATTCTCGAAATGCCTGAGATTTATTCCGCTTATTGTTATGGCGTTGCTAATGAGAGAAAAGGCCAGGTTTTCCGTGTTGTAGCCGTAACCCGCAAAGGAAAAGATCAAGTTAGTGACGAGGAAGCAAAGCGTTTGATTTTCGCAAAGATCAAATCCTCCTTACTTCCTGCTTATATGCCAGATAAAGTCATTATCATGAAAGAATTGCCACGTACACCAGTTGGTAAAATCAATGCAAAATTCTTTGAGGATCATCCTGATCCAGAAGAGAATTAAAAGATGCCTTTCGAAGCAAGCTCTAAGATTTTATCGAAGTCTATAGATAAAAGATGATGAGAAAGTTCATCTTTTTTGATGAAAAAGACTTTACCTTCCAAGGAAGATTTCAAAGTTCCGTCAAAATCCTTTGAACGGAAAAGAAGACAAAGATGACGCACACCTTCTTCAATCATGTTCCATTCGTAATAGGTGACAAATTCAAGCGAATGAACGTTAAGTCCCGTTTCTTCTTTCATCTCACGGATTACGGATTCTTCTACGCTTTCGTTTGCTTCCACATGGCCTCCAGGGAAATTAATCCCAGGCCAGTCTTTTTTCAAACGGTCAATAACTAAGAAAGAATGGTCTTCCTTATATAGCATGCACATATTCGTCAGAATGATTCGATTTGCCATGAAATAACTCTAACATAAGCAAAGGAAAGCAAGTAGACTAAATACATATGAAAATCCATCTTAATGAAAAAGAAGTCGATACCTATGGTTATTACCTTGAAGGACTTAGCAAAACAATCGATGAAGCCGATTATTTTAACGACATCCTTCATTCTGGAGAAAAAGTAAAAGAAAGAAAACGCCCCTATCCGATTAAAGAACTTTCTTACGAAGAATATTCCAAGAACCCTTACTATCAAATCGTGAGGCCTCACTCTAAAAAGGAGGGGGACGTGTACTTAAATTCCCATTTCTATGAGCCAAATCAAGGCTTTGTCTACGATGAGATTTCCTGCGATGATAAATATTTTGAAGAACGTACGCCTTTCGGCTTTTTTGCTAAAAGATTCCCTTTCCTCGCTTTAGATGAGAATAACACCACATGGATGAGCGTGACCCCTCATGAAATCAATACGATGGAAAAGCCTATTGCTGAAGCCCATGGTCAGGTAATCACCTTAGGATTAGGTTTAGGTTATTACGCTTTTATGGTTTCTAATAAGGATAACGTCTCTAAAGTAAGCATCGTGGAAATGAATCCAAAAATCATCGATATTTTTAAAAAAGAGATTCTTCCTTTTTTCCCTCATCCAGAAAAAATCGAAATCATTGAGAGAGACGCTTATTCCTTCTTGGATTCTTCTTTTGAAGGAGATTACCTTTTCGCAGATTTATGGCACATGCCAGAAGATGGACTACCTATGTATACGAAAATGCTTCCTTTTGAAGAGAAACACCCCTCCACTCATTTTGCCTATTGGATCGAAAGAAGCATGCTCGCTCTTATTCGAAGAGCCATCATGATTTTAATCGATGAAGAAATGCTAGAATCCGTGGATGAGAATTATCTACACGAATCTTCTTTTTCCGATCATTTGATTAATCAAATTCATTTTATTTTGAAGGACAAAGAGATTTCTTCTTTAGAAGAGATTAGAGAATTGCTTTCTTATCATTCTTTGAAAGAAATTGCTAAAAAGATTGTTTTCTAAACGACTTAACATATAAAAAATCTCTCTAGGAGTATAGAGAGATTTTTATTGTTGAAGGGAATTAGTCTTCTTCTTTGAAGAGCTTCTTTCCAAAGCAAGCAGCCATAGCGCTTAAGAAGGAAAGGAGATAGAAGACTACGCTAGTGACGCCAAGTGCCCAAGTTGCATTTTCGCTTTCTGGGTAATTGACTGGAATGAAGAAGATGTCAGCAGCCACTCCTTCTATCGTCCAGGCAATGCCTGCGATAGAAATAGCAACCATAACCGCGATAAGTAAGGCACCAATGCCAGAGAATTTATGAAGTTTTTCTCCGAATAATGGCATGATGATTCCTACGATAAGGGCAAGGATTGTCAAAGTGATGACTGAGGCGGAAAGTTTGCTTCCTGCTAAATATCCTGTTGTGCTATTCACCAAGAAGATGATAAAGCCAGGGATGAGAAGAACCGTCGAAGCAAGAAGAAGATAGCTCCAAATGGTTTGTTTTGCTAATAGCTTTTTCATATGTTATTTATCCTCCTTTTTCTTTTTCAAGGTGGTAAAGAGAGCAAGGCCTCCAAAGACAGCCACAAGTCCAGCCGAGATTCCAATCATGCTCTTATACATGATTCTCCAGGAAGTAGTTTGTTGGACGGTTTCAATGGTGACGTCGGTGTTGTTGAGGATATTCGAATGACAGACGCTATAGAGGATGTACTTAATGTCTTTCTTTAAGGCTTCGCACATCATTGGACTTTCGATAATCTTATCTTTATCCCAATATTCGATTCCTTTTGGTGAGCCGAAGCCACAGAAAGCGGTTGTGCCATAGAGGATGGATTCTTTTGGAGAAGCTTTGATATTAACACCTGTGAAATCCGTAACGTTGTAACCTTTAAAACCCCATTCATCACGTATGATATCTTGCATAACAGCTTTATTGCCGCTAGAAGGCAAGGCACCAATACGGTTGTAAGAAGTCATAACGCCAAGAGCACCTTCGGTATAGGTATCTTTTTTAGATTCGTCATTCACCCACTTAGATGGTTTTCCTTTGGCGGTGAAGGCTTTGTTCAAATTACGAAGTTCAAGTTCACGAGCAGCTTGTTCGTTTTGGAAGACGGCAATGCCAGAACGGTTGATTTCTTGGTCATTGAAAGCAGCGTGCTTGATATTAACGATACAGCCCATAGATTGAGCACCTTGAACAATAGCGGAGCCAATAAATCCGGAAAGGATTGGATCTTCAGAGAGATATTCTCCACCACGTCCGTTATAGCCATGACGTTTTAAGTTCATTGCTGGACCAATCATGATTGGTAAGCTCAAGTCAACAGAAGTTTCACCAAGGATAATCGCGCCGTTTTCATAAGCGAGTTCCTTATTCCATGTATAAGCGATATTGGTTTGAGCTGGAGTGACACGGGTACCCATATATTGTTTCTTATCATCTGGGCTTCCTTTGACTCTTGCTGCTTCGATATCATCCCAAGGCTGTCCCTGGAATTGTCCTTTATCGAAATAATTGGTATCCGCTCCACCTGGTCCATCGTCTGCGGCGTATTTCTCTAAGCCAACAGAAGGAATGCCTTGGAGGTTATGGAAAGCGTTGGAAGCGAAATCGAGGAATTCAGCTGGTGTAACTTGGTCAACAAGTTGGCTCCAACGTGGGTCATCCCAATCAGCGTTCTTGAAATCTTTAATGGTTAAGCCATTATCAACGCCCCATTTATAAGCGGAAGTATCACCTTTTACGAGATCGATCCAATCGCATGTAAGAAGTTTCTTCATTCTTTCGGAAGGTTTTAAACCGGTATAGGTCTTAGGGAAAGTGCCATTCCAATCATTACGAGTTAAATAAGTAACCGTATCTTTTTGGAAAGCATTCCAGTCCATGGCAGAATCGCCTTCGGAAAGTCTGTTTGTGATGTTGATGCCATTGTCTGCGACAGAGAAGGTCTTATCATCCACTTTGTTAGAATGCCCAGACCAATTCCATTCATAGACTTTAGAAGCATTTCCACCAAGCGTTCCGTTTCCTTGTTTAGCGAAAACGTTATTCAAGGCTTCGTGAGCATCTTTACCTAAAGCAAAATAATAGTTTCCATCATCGGCAATGAAGGTTTTTGCTTTGGTATAGTCATAGGAGGCAATGTTATTTAAGTCGACATGCATGGTGATGGTTTCACTTGCGCCGGCTTTGATTACGTCCGTCTTTTCAAAATCAACGAGTTGGATAGCGCTCTTTTCTACTTTGTTGGCAATGTCATATTCGGTATATGGAGTTTGTGCATATAATTCAACAGCGTGTTTGCCATCCACGTTACCTGTATTTGTAACGGTGACTCTTACTTCCGCGGTACGGTGATCGCCAGAAATGCTTACAGAATCCAACTTTTCTTCGAAATTGGTGTAGCTTAAACCATAACCAAATGGATAAACCACTTCTTGATCATAGTTCCATTCGCCTGCACTCGTGGCTAGTTCGCCTTTCCCTGTTGTATAGGTTCCCGCTTTTGCTGTTTTAGCGCTTGTTTTGCCTGCGACGACATCGGCATAACGGGTTTCATAATAACGATATCCGGTGTAGATGCCTTCGGCGTTAATTAAATAGCTATTGAGGTTAACCCCTGCGGCTTTTGTCTCATCATCCCATGGAGTGTCATCACCAAAGTTTTGAAGAGCTGGTGCAGTTAATCCGTTAGTAACATAGACTTCGCCTAAACGTCCAGAAGGATTGATTTTTCCTTGAAGGACTTGAGCCACGGTTCTAAAACCATAAGCACCTGGATAGCCAATCCACATAACGGCGCTAATCTGATCATCCTCTTCAAGTTCTTTGATTTCCATGACCTGGGTGCTGTTGATAAGGACGATAACTTTGCTGAATTTGGCTTTTGCTTCGGCAATGACTTCCTTTTCCTTATCGCTTAAGCCCATGATGTTGCCAGTTGTCGTATTTACGCCTTCCTTAAGGCCTTTCTTGCCTGGGCGGAAGTTTTTACTTTCACCACCTGGACGGCCAACGATAACAACGGCTGCATCCGCATAGGAAGCATCATCTTTAGCGTAGTTTGCATCAATTCCCGCTAATTCTGCAGGGCTTAATTCTGCGGCATCGTCGGTTAAAGTGACATCTTCATATTGCGGAGGGATTGCGCCAAAGCCTCTTCCTCCCCAAGCTTTATCGGCGAAGTAGGTCTTATAAGTATTTAAACGTCCTGGGTTTAATTGAAGACCTTCTTCTTGGAAACATTCGGTGATGGTGTTGCCATTATCGATGGTGTTTTTGTCTGCGATAGAACCACCGCTATTGCCATAAACTGGAGCATAGCTTCTAAGTCCAAAGAGAGATATTTTTGGATTGTTAGCAAGTGGGAGCGCGTTATCTTTGTTCTTTAAAAGAACGAACGATTCTGCAGCTTCGCGCATAGCTAAGTCTTTGTAGCCGGCGATTGCTTCTTTTGCGTTTTTGAATTTAGAAACGTAAGACCAGTTATTCTCCGATCCTTCGTTTTTCTTAATCACGGTCTTACTGGATTGCGTTCCCCAAGTTTGATCCATACCTTGAGGATATTTCTCCATGATCATGCCCATGACTGTGGAAGAAGACAACAATAAAACGCTTAATGCTGTCAAACCACGAAAAACATTTGTTTTAGGCATACTGCCCTCCTTATTATGTTTGAGTCAGATGACTTCAAACTTGTCGCTATTGTAAGCACTTACATTTCGAAAAAGAGGGCACTTGTACGGAATTGGTATGATTTTTGACTTTTTTGGTAAGCGCTTACTTTTTTAGAGGGAAAAGCAAAGAAACGTGGAAATGGTTGCCCTTTTGAGTGAAAGAATAGGTCCCTCCGTATTTCCTTGCGATGTATTTAATAGACTTCGTTCCGAAGCCATGATAGACCTGGTTTTCTTTCGTTGAGATAGGGAGCCCGTCTGAAGAAAAAGAGATTTTATCCGAAACATAATTCTCTTCATTCAAGGAAAGAAAGCTGTTTTTTACCGAAGCGGATATTTTAATTAAACGGTATTCCCCCTCTTCTTTTGAAGCAGCTTCAATGGCGTTATCGATTAAGTTTCCAAAAAGTGAAGAAAGATCGTTAACGCTCATGAAGGAAAAGGCGTTTCCATCAATGATATACGTGAAGGTGATGTTTTCTTCCGTACAGAGAAGAGATTTTTGGGTGAGAATGATATCTAGTGTGCTGTTGCCTGTTTTGGCATAATCGCCATAAACATCAATGCTCTTTTCTAACTCTTTGAGCGTTTGATTTCTTTCTTCTCCATCTAAGTTCTTTAAAGCAATGATTTGATGTTTCATATCATGGAACTTCATATTGAGAATTTCTTGTTCTTTTTTAGACATTTCTGCCTGGCGAGCTTGAAGTTCTAATAAAGAAGAGAGAGTTTCTTTTTCGTCTTCTAGTTCTTTTGCTTTAGATCCCGCTTCATGAGCGAAAGGGATAATAAATTCCAAGGCAATTCCTAGACACATTAAAATAACCGTATAGATTCTCGATATTATTGTCCATTGCTTCACGTATTGGCTAAGAACGGAGGAAACAACGATCAGAATCGTTCCGAAAAAGAGGCTTAAGGAATCTCTCTTTTGCCAACGATAAGGACGTTTTAACTTATAGACCATGAAAAAGAAACAGCCATATACAAGCAAATAAACTGCGAACCAAAGAAGAGTAACGCCCCATAAAGGCCAATCGCTGGCATTGTTTGGCATGATATCGTAAAAGAATCCGGTTAAATTCCAAGCGACATGCTGAACACCAAAGCCAATCATCGAAGCGCAAAGCAAGGTCGGAATAGATTCTTTGTATAGCGTAAAGGAAACAAGAAACAGAAAGAGACTAACAGCAATATAGTTGAAATTATAAAAATCTGTGTTTAAAGAAGGCACCCAGTATAAAAAGCAGGGAACAATGAAAACAAAAGGGAGAGCAATCCAGAAATATTTCCTTCTTCGGGAGAACATCATCAAAATAAGAAGAGGTATCAACAACTCCAAATAGAATTGGTATTTACCGAGAAAGAGAATTTTAAATAATGGGCTTCCTTTTTCCATAAGCAGGTTTCCTAAAACGAATTTCCATAAAATTCAGCTAAACGTACAGCAAATTCTTTTTTATGAGAACGCGAGAGAGGAAGGTTGGAACCATCTTCCATCAAAACAAGACCATTCTCAAAAGAAGATACTTTGGAAATGTTAATAATGATGCCTGAGTTGATCTTAACGAATATCTCAGGATTTAAAAGATCCTCAATCATTTTCAAAGAGCCACGAATACGTACTGGTTCCATATCGATTTCATGTAAAACGATATAGTGATTCACCATTTCGATATAAAGGACCTCTTCATTATGTATGCGTTTAGCAAATCCACCGATACGAAGGAAAAAAGAGCCATTAAGGAAATTTCGTTTCTTCTCCACTACTTTTTCCATTGCAAAGGACAAATTTGGGAACGTGACTGGCTTAATTACAAAGTCAAGAGCTTGCACTTTATATCCATCCACAGCAAATTGAGGAAGATTCGTTGTAAAAATGATATCGATTGCTTTGTTCTTTTCCCGTAATTTCTCCGCTACTTCCATCCCGTTTAAACCGGGCATATCAATATCCATAAGAACGGCATCGAATTCCTCTTCGGTATCCAAAAACTCATAGCCATTCTGAAAAATAGAGGTCTCCAATGATAAGGAATTCTCTTTGGCGTAACGCTCGAGAAGAACAATATCATTTTGAGCGACGTTTAATTCGTTTTCTACAACAGCAATTCGAATATTCAACATAAGTTATATTTTTATGATAGTAAATTCCCTTTCGTTTTGCAAAAACGTAAGAGTTGACTTAATCGGTTCTTTTTCTGACTTATTTTGAACTAGAAAGCCCTTACATCATTGATGATAATAATAGAGAACACTTAGGTAGGAATCATATTATGTTGATTAATAAAAATTGGACAGTTTATGAAGAGGGGCACAAAGATAAGGCAATTCAAGTTGATTTACCCGATGACCGTATGCTTTCCACAAAGAGAGATATCAACAATCCTGGTGGAGTAAACATTTCTTTCTTCGCTGGTGGTAAATACATTTACGAAAAAGATCTCGATATTTTTCTTGAAGAAGGTGAAAGCGTCTTCTTTGAATTTGAAGGAGTATATGCTCATCCAACGATCATCATTAATGGTCAAGAAGCCTGTCATAGAGAATATGGCTACGCCGATTTTATTTTTGAGGCGACCCCCTATATTAAAAAGGGTACAAACCATATCGAGGTGATTGCCGACAACTCTCACGAACCAAATTCTCGTTGGTATACGGGAAGTGGCATCTACCGCCCTGTGCATATGTGGATTCTTCCAAAAGCGCACATTCTTCCTAGATCCATCAGAATCACGACAACAAATTATCAAAAAGGAGAAATTCTTTTAGAAGCTCAGTTTTCACAAATTGGCAAAGGAATTCTCCGTATATTGGATAATGGGTCCCCTGTTTTTGAAAAAGAATTCGAATCTGAAAGCCTAAATGAGCTCATCTCCATCCCAAACGCCAAACTATGGAACGTTGGGAGAGGAAATCTTTATGAAGCAGAGATTCATTTCGAAAAAGATGAAGCAAAAACAAAATTCGGCATCCGTCAAATTGAATTAAATAAAGACAAAGGTTTTCTTATTAATGGGGAAAGAGTCATTCTTAAAGGATGCTGTATCCACCACGATAATGGTCTTTTAGGAGCCATCGACGATAAGGATGCGGAAAGGCGTCGTGCGGATTTGTTATTCAAGAATGGCTATAATGCCATCCGTTCTGCACATAATCCAATATCCCGTTATTTTATGGATGAGGCGGATCGTATCGGTCTTTTGATTCTTGATGAATATGCGGACGCTTGGTACATCCACAAAACGATGTACGATTGCGCCTCATTTGTCACAAAGACGTATAAAGAAGATCTGAAGGATATGATTGATAAGGATTACAATCATCCTTCCGTCGTTATGTATTCCTTAGGCAATGAAGTTGCAGAAACTTCAGAGAAACGTGGCATCCAATTCGTGCGAGACATGTATCAGTTTATTAAGGAATATGACGTTACAAGACCTATAACTTGTGGGGTGAATATTTTCTTTAACGCTTTATATAGCTGGGGCTTAGGTCAATATTCTGATAAGAAAGCAGCACGTGACGCTAAAAAGAAACCAACGCAAAAGAAAGCCTCTGTAGGCTCACAATTCTTTAATGATTTAGCCGGTCTTTTAGGCGCGGATTTCATGAAAATGGGCGCGACATTACATCGTTCTGATATCAAAACAAGAGATGCGTTTAAGGAATTAGACGTTGCTGGATATAACTATGGCATTAAACGTTATAAAAAGGATTTGAAGAAATATCCCGATCGTTTCATCGTGGGATCGGAAACTTTTTGCTCAGATGCTTTTACCTTCATTAAGGAAGTCGAAAGGAATCCCCGCCTGATTGGCGATTTCGTATGGTCCGGATGGGATTATTTAGGCGAAGCAGGTGTCGGAAGCTGGGTTGCTTTAGAAAGAGAAGGCATGAAGGAAGATAAGACAAACTGGTTATTGGCTGGTTCTGGAAGATTAGACATTTTAGGCCACCCCTGTGCGGAAATGACCTATACACGCGTAGCCTATGGCTATGAAAAGATTGGTATGGCCTGTGTCTCACCTAAGGATCTTTATTATGGGCATAGCGCATCTTCTTGGAAGTTAAGCTGGGCCCACCGCTCCTACGACTATACGGGTTGGGAAGGTAAAAAAATGGTTGTTGAGGTGTATTCTAAAGAACCTAAAGTTGCCTTGTATCAAAACGGAAAGTTAATCGGCATGCAAAAACAAAAAGGCCAGGGCCGTTTCTATTTCAAAATTAAATATGTTCCTGGAACCGTCGAAGCGATTTCTTATGATGAAAACGGAAAGGAATACGCAAGAACCTCTCTTTCAACAGTAAAGAAAGAAACCTTCTTTGAGGCTATTCCAGAGCAAGATACAGTCCGTTCTGATGAAACTGCCTATATTCGTTTAAATTTTGTTGATCAAGATGGCAAGCAAAAGCCATTAGAGAATAACGAGATTAAAGTTTTATCTGTTACAAATGGCAAACTTCTTGGTTTAGGAAACGCATGCCCCTATTACACAGGTTCTTATTTAGATAATGTCACCACTGCATATTATGGAAGAGCACAAGCGATTATCCGTCCATTGAAAGAAGGCAAAGTAACAATCGTCTTTGAAACGAAATGTGGTCAAAAAACGGTCAACATCCTAGCAAAAGATGCTCCAAAAGAAGAAGATTTCCATATTTAAAGTTTCTCATATCATGAAGCGGCTTAACGCCACTTTTTTAAAAGTTCATTCTATTCTTTCTTTATAATAGAAACAGGCTTCTTTCTCAAAAAAGACAAAAACGGAACGGAAGAAGAAATCAAGGCGCTTATGAATGAGAGCCCAAGCAAAATGAACGCACTAAGCCAATCAAAGAAATAAACGCTGACTGCTAAGCCTATCTTTTCTATGGCGAAGAGATTCAAAAAATGAACGGAAACAACGCAAAGAATCGTCGCCAAAATAAAATCGAGAAAAGCAACGAATAAAGACTCCGTGAGGAAAATACGGAATATCTCCATTTTTCTTGTTCCTAAGGACCTTAAAATGCCAATTTCTTTTGTGGAAGAGTAAATCGTTCCAAGTATGAAATAGCAAAAAAGCAAAACAGATAAAATTCCGAGTATTAATCCAACATAAGAAAACGTGGAAGATAGAAAAGAAAGTTGTCGATGAAAAGTGACGACTTTTCCTGATACAGGATTTTTCAAATAGAAGCGTTCATTTGTCTTTTGATTGAAACTGTCTTTTAACAAATCATACATTTTTATCTCTTTTCCATCTAAATCACAAAGCAAGTTGGAATATCCAAAGTTTATTGGATCGGTCAATTGGTCAAAAATTTCCTTGCTAACTAATGCTTTCTTTGCGTTTTCACCGAAGGGATCGTCAAAAAAACCAATCAAAGTAAAATCAAATGTCTTTTTATCTGTATAAGTTTTTATATTTTGATATTCACAATGGATCACATAATTCTTGTCTTTCTTATATTTTCCATAGACGTAATTTTCAAACAAGTCATCAAGATATTCTTTCGTTTCCGTTCCAAACGGATTCATTATTCCTTCATCAAAAGCCTTCTTAAAGATAAAGTCTTTCATCTCATTTGAAATAAATTGCCTATAGTCGTATTCATTTGTCAAAAAAGAAAAATAAGCAAATGCTTTCATTTCGTTTGTTAATAGCGAGGAAGGATCTCGTAATGCTCCAGAGTGATAATAATCTAAACAATATTTTTCAAACACGGAGTTGTTTGGAAGATGGTTAAGCAAATAATGAAAGATGTGTGTTTTCTTTCCTCGGTTAAAGAAATCAGATGGGGAAGAGAAGGTGCAATTTGTTTCCACTTTTTCCCAATAACCATCTTTTAAAACGAATTCTATGAAAGATGCGGTTTGATCATTCTCTTCCAATGTTTTTGTATCATCCACTTCTAATATCGTGGATTTAAGAGAAGAAGAAACGATAATTTGCGAGGAATCAGCAATATTTTGATATTCTCCTAAAAATTCAACAGTCGATTCTTGAACAGCATCGGTTGCAAACCTATCAAACCCATAAGAATACGGTCCGTTTCCGTTATTCATTGGAGAAAGATTACTCTTAATAGGATGAAAGCCATAGCCATCCTTCAATTTAGACTCAAAGCTGGAAGAGCAATAAATATTGCTAGGATAATTGTAAGATATTTCGTTTCTGAAAAAATCGTATTCTAAAGAATTATCTTTGATGTAATTTTGAACTTCTTCTTTGCTAAACGAGAACAATTTATCTAGATGTTCATGATAGTTGCTTATGGTGTTTGTATTTAAAAAACCGCTGATTGTAAAATAATTTCCGGAAAAACAAATTGTCTTTCCTAATAAATCGGAAGGGCTTTGCAAAAGAGAACCGCTAATTACGTTTGGACATGCATGATTAGTGAAATCTTTAAAACCGATATTTTGAAAAATATAGAAATGATAATCTGTTAAAGCGATTTCACCAGCTTTCTCTGGTAATTTACCACAAAGTAAGGAGAAGCCTAATTGAGTCATCCTATTTTCAGAAATATTTAACAAATTTGGTGATTCATTTATTTCTGGAAGAGAAATTGGATAAGATTCAAAGGAGGAGCCAAGTGAGGAAGAGAAAGTACATGTCCCGTCACTTAAAACACCATAAGTCCTCTCAAAATGCTCTTTGGTTTCTTCGCTAATTCGTTGGGTAGTAAAATAATCGTCATTATCGTGTTTTGCTTCATAGCTAACAGAAAAATGCCTATTTTTTCTAGAAGTAAGCGAATGGTAGATGGAATTTGCTGGAGAATAGTTCGCTATAACTTCAGAAACAGAAAACAAAGATAGAGACAAGAAAGAAAAGAGTATCGTAAAAGCCAAGCGTATTTTTCGCGTAGAAAGATAATGAAAACCCATCTTGAGCGAAAAGTTCCAAGGTAATTTGCTTTTCTTTAAACTATTATTGGTTTCTTCTTTTTCGCTGTTTGGATTTAAATGAGGTTCTTGATTTATTCGTTGGTTTACTTTTTCTTCAAGGATTATTCCTTCCCTCATTTTAATGATACGGTCCGCGTATTTTTCGGCGAGGCTATTATTATGCGAAACTACGACAACGA
This sequence comes from uncultured Mollicutes bacterium, assembly GCA_900540385.1. Taxonomy (GTDB): domain Bacteria; phylum Bacillota_I; class Bacilli_A; order RFN20; family CAG-826; genus UBA4951. The sequence goes on along the minus strand of UQFY01000004.1, from coordinate 21,548 downwards.
GTTTGTCTTTGCTTTCTCGTTTCAATATTTGAATGATGCTTTCGCCCGTTTCTTCATCTAAGGAGCCACAAGGTTCATCAGCTAATATCATTTTCGGTTTTTTAATTAAGGCTCTTGCTATAGCCACCCTTTGTTTTTGCCCACCAGAAAGCTCTTGAGGGAACTTCGATTCAATATTTTCTAAATCCATTTCTTTTAGTAATCGAGAAATGTCATCTTGATTGTCTTTTTTCCCTTGCAAACGTAAGGCGAGCTCAATATTGTCCTTAACATTAAATTCATCTAGTAGATTAAAATCTTGGAAAACAAACCCAACATAGTTCTTTCGATAATCGTCCACTTCTTTTTGTTTCAATTGTTTGAGACTCTTTCCATTTACGATCATTTCTCCCGAATCAAAAGAGTCCAAGCTGCCTAAAATATTCAGCAACGTTGTCTTCCCAGAACCAGACTTTCCCAAAATGAAAACTAAGCCATTATCCGGAAGAGACAAAGACACATTTTTCAAAGCGATCGTTTGTTTCTTGTTTTTTGATCGATATGTTTTTTGAATGTTTTCTAGGATTATTATTTGAATGGTTCTCCGTAAGCCTTTTTAGATATCTGAGTTAGCTTCAATTTAAGAATATTTTTTACATTTTATTCGTTAGGATGCGTTTATTCTATGTTTATTTACAATTTTTATTCTCTAAAACTGTATTTGATTTCAGTTTTAATTTTCCCTAGTTTTCCTAAAGATCAAAATCCCATTAAAAAATCATTTCTACATTTCTGCAAAAGCGACAGGTTTTTTGACTTCGAAGTCAAAAACTTTTGGTTTTTTCAAAGTTTTGGGATTTGAAGTCAAAAACTTTTAAATTTTATTAACTTTTTGACTTTGATTTAAAAAACTTGAAAGAAAGAAGGTGAACAATCACTTAACCGCTTTTATTATCTACATCCACCCTAGAAACCGAAAAGATAAGTTTTAACCATTAGAGACGTAATGTCCATTAACTAAGACTGATTTAGATATTCAAAAAAAACACGGATTTCATCGTGTTAAATGTCCAACGGCATGACAAAGTAGAAATTATTTGGATCCTTTATCGTTCGTAATGCGACCACATGGAGTGAACAATCGCGATATTTTTTTGAGAATCAACGCGATAAACAAGACGATGCTGAATATTGATTCTACGGGAATAATATCCGTTCAAATCACCAACAAGTTTTTCATAAGAAGGAGGTGCTTGAAACGGATTTTCGGAAAGCAATATGAGTAAAGACTTGGCTTTCTTCTCTAAACCGGCCGCTTTTAATTTCGGTTTGTCTTTTTCAGCATTCTTAGTAAAAAGGACAACCCACATTTACCATTCCTCTTTCGGATTGAATTCGGACATTTCGGATGTTCTTTCCTTTTCGCCTTCTTTGATTTTAGAAACCAATCCAGGTTGCGACATAAGATAAACCGTTTCCAAAAGCGCATTATAATCTTCTTCGCTTAAAAGAATGGCGTTTCCGTTTTTCGTCGTCACCTGAACGGGCTCATTGAATTTAATGACAGAATCTACCGTGCTGAACAGGTTTTTTCTTAATTCCGTAACATTTGTTGTTGCCATACTTCTTCACCTCGTTATGATTATACTAAAAAAGCGTACATAAACAAGTACGTTAACTTCGAAGGATAAAGAAAACACGGATTTCTCCGTGTATTTTTTAGTGGCGGGCCAGTAGTGTATTTTTCCGAACTGTCTTAAAAACATCATAACTATGAAAAGTCCGTAATGTCGTAATGATGTGTTTTCCCTTTTAATTCTTGTTTAAACCAACTCTCAGATATCCAGGCTGTTCTTATTCAAGAGGAATTCCTTTATTCCGATAACAGAAATTCCTTCTTCCGTTATCCACGGCTTAATACTATCCTTGACCACGATTATTTTCTTGAAATTATCCGGTACATTCAGCAGTGGTCTTTCTTCCTGAGTTGTCTTCTCTCTTGTGTCTAGCGACAATGATGACTGTATGTAATACCGCTTATTGAACTGGTTGCACACAAAATCGATTTCCACCTGTTTCTTGTCGTTTCCTTCCCGGATTGGCAAAACACCTACATCCACATTGTATCCGCGGAATAAGAGTTCGTTGAATAGGATGTTTTCCATGATATGATTTTCTTCCTGCTGTCTGAAATTCAATCTTGAATTTCTTAACCCGATATCAGAAAAATAAAACTTAAAGGGAGTATGAATGTACTTTTTCCCTTTGATGTCATAGCGTTCCGATTTTTCAATCAAGAAAGAATCGAGCAGATAACCCAGATATTTATTTATTGTATTTATGGATATATCTTTCACTCCGCTGCTGACATATGTGTTCAATAGTTTGTTGGGATTAGTAAGAGAACCGATGGAAGAAGATAGAATATTGACAAGGGAATCCAGGATGTCCGTTCTTTGAACCTTGTTTCTTTCGATGATGTCGGAGAGGTATGTTTTTTCAAACAGCTGTTTTAGATAATGGCTTTTTTCGGCTTCATCCGCACAAAAAACAATTCTAGGCATACCTCCGTAAGTGACGTATTGTTGCCACGCTTCGTCTGTCGTCCCGTTAAAGGCGGAAGTGAATTCCGAAAAAGACAAAGGAAACACTCTGATCTCATCACCTCTTCCTCTAAACTCCGTAACAATATCAGAAGACAGGAATTTAGAATTGCTTCCTGTCACATAAACATCCAGATTCCGAATATGCAGGAACCCATTCAAAACGGACTCGAAGTCATCAACTTTCTGAACTTCATCCAACAAAAGATAATACATTCGATCATCCTGGATTAGATTTCTGACATATTCATCTAATACGTCAGGATTCCGGTACTTTTCGTTTCTTCTTTCATCCATGTCCAATTTAATGATATGGTCTTCTTGTACCTTTTCCCCTATCAAATAATCTTTAAACAAAGGATCAAGCAAGAAAGATTTTCCACATCTTCTTATACCCGTAACAATTTTGACAAGACCATTGCCTCTTTTATTAATCAGTTTCTGTAAATAGGAATCTCTTTCTATGATTTGCATAAAGCCTCCACTGAATATTTGTTCCGCATACGTAAGAATTTTTCAATAGTATTATAATTAAACTTACCTATTTTTATCAAGAAAACTCCATATAAAGTCGTTTATGTGAGTGAAAAAATAAAAAACACGGATTTCTCCGTGTTATTTCCGATGGCGGAGGCATAGAGATTCGAACTCTAGCTGGGATATGATCCCACTATCGGTTTTCAAGACCGACCCCTTCAACCGCTTGGGTATGCCTCCATGGTGGTCCATTCAGGGTTTGAACCTGAGACCTAACGATTATAAGTCGTTCGCTCTAACCACTGCGCTAATGGACCAGGGCTGCAAAAGCAGCCTAAACATTATAACTAAGTGAGAATGTCTTCTCAATTATTCTTCAAGAAGTTTTTCAAGCTCACTAACAAGTTCATCCATTCTGCGTGGGCAAGAATAGAACGTTTCTTTCTTGGTGAAGTCAACACCTGCTTTCATAACTTCTTGCACCGGGTAATCGCTTCCACCCATCTTTAAGAGAGAAATATGCTTATCGAAAGCACCTTCTTTTCCTTCTTTAACGTTCTGATAAAGAAGCATCGAAGCGGTAAAGGATGTCGCATATTGATAAACGTAGAATGGGGTGTAGAAAAGATGAGGGATATAAGCCCAGACAAGCTCTTTCACTTTTTCTTCGTGAATATCAATTCCGTAATATTGCTTATAAAGTTCAATCATCTTATTGGATAAGACTTGATAGTTGATTGGTTCGTCTTTCTCAGCAAGAAGGGAGATTTCATATTCATATTGGGCGAACAAGGCTTGACGATAGAAGGTAGCACAGATTTCGTCGATAGCTTTTTGGAGTAAGAAGATCTTATCGTTCTTGCTTAAATCTCCTCTCTTTAAGAGATAATCAAGAAGGTTGTGTTCATTGAAGGTCGAAGCAATCTCCGCAACGAAAATGGTGTAATCCTGTTTCGAAACAGGTTGGGACTCTTCGGAATATAAGGTGTGGATAGAGTGACCGGATTCATGAGCGAGGGTGAAAACATCATCTAAGGTTCCTTCAAAATTAAGGAGGATGAATGGATGAATGTTCGCTCCACCCGTGCTATAAGCGCCTGTTCTCTTTCCAGCGCTTGGATAAACGTCAACATAGCCTTCCTTAGTGACTTCTCTTGCTTTCTTTTGATAATCTTCAGGGAAAGCCTTAAGAGAGTCAAAGAAGATATCTTTTGCTTCTTCGTAGGTGTATTTCTTATCGGATTTAGCAAGTTGGAGGAAACGATCGTAAGAACGATGTTTTTCTAAGTGAAGGTATTTCTTTCTTAATTCGTAATATTTCTTCAAAGAAGCGTTATCCGTGGACGCTACTTCAATGAGGTTATGGAAAACGGAAAGAGGGATGTTATTACGGAAGAGGTGCTCTTCAAGAATGGAGGTATATCCTCTTGCTTTCATTTCGGCATATTCCGCATGCAAAACGGTGTTATAGATTTGTCCATAGGCGTTTTTATGCTCGTCATACCAAGAATAGAGGGATTCAAAGATACGGGCTCTATCTTCTTCCGTCTCCGCTTTCTCAATAAGCGTATGCCAGTTGGACATATTGACCTCTATTTCTTTGCCTTCTAAGGTAACGGTCTTTGGTTTATAGTCTGCAACCGTAAGCAACGAATAAAGTTCCGCTCCATCTCCCTCGAGATTATTAAAGGAAGAAAGAAGTTTCTCGCCATAGCTAGAAAGAACGTGCTTTTGTCCACGGAAAAGTTTATCGAAAGCAAAATCAAACTCTTGTTTATAATCAGGATTATGTTCTAAGAAAGAATCGACTTTCTCTTTGCCAACAGCAAGGACTTCAGGGTCGATATAGCTAGCGTTGCTAGAATAAGCGTTCATGGCAGCGACAACCTTTGCGACTCTTTCGCTAGCAGCAATATCACGTTTATCTAAATCCGAAGCGCAAGCAGAATATAGATAAAGTCTCTCTAAAATAGAGTTAACTTCTCTTTCTGTTTGAAGGCATTCAATAAAAGATTTCTCTTCACCTAATTTGCCTTCGAAGGTAGCAATTTTTGGAACATACACTTCCTTAAATGTCTTTAAATCCTTTTCGAAATCTGCTTCATTTTCATACAGTTTTGTTAAATCCCATTTCGTTGTCATAATGTGTCCTTTCTTTTTAACAGGTTGGCTCTTTAATGCCAGTAATATCTTGGAAAATCCAATATGCAATCATTATACCACCAACAGATGGTACAAAAGGAGAAGAGCCTGGTACATTCGTTTTCTTTGTGATCTCTTCATTTTCCTTCTTCGGCTTAGTTGGTTTTTCTAGTGAATAAAGAACGGGGCAAGATTTGATTCCACGTTTCTTTAATTCTCTTCTCATGACTTTTGCTAGAGGATCCATTTCCGTTTGATAAATATCACCAAGACGGAGCTTTGAAGGGTCAAAACGATTGCCACATCCCATGGAGGAGATGATCTTCTTCCCCGCTTCTTTTGTTTTCAAAATAAGGTCGATTTTAGCAGTCACCGTATCAATTGCATCAACAATATAATCGTATTCTTCAAAGGAAATAGGCGGTTCTTCACTTGGTAGATAGAACTGACAATAGGTTTTTACTTCCGCATGAGGGTTAATGGAAAGAATTCTTTCTTTAGCCACTTCCACTTTATTCTTACCAACACTTTGATGCGTAGCAAGAATCTGACGATTCAGATTCGTTAAAGAAAAATCATCATTGTCAATCAAAGCAAAATGCATAACGCCCGCTCTAGCAAGGGCTTCTAAAACATATCCTCCCACTCCTCCAACGCCAAAAATTGCAACTTTGCTTTGTTGCACTTTCTGGAAAGAAACATCATCTAATAACAATTGGAGACGGGAAAATTCGTTAATCATTTACGTTTAGGAGATGCCTTTTAGGCATTCTCTTCTCGTAATGATAAGTCATGCGTCAAAACGTATCCAACAGTTTTTAAGAAGTTTGGTTTCTTCTTGGGAGAAAATCATTTTTCATCGTATGATTTTTTATTTTGAAGTGACAATTTTTACAAAATAAAAACGGCATTCTATTTTAAGAAATGCCGACTTTATTCGATTGGTGGCTGAGGGGGGACTCGAACCCTCGACATACCGGGTATGAGCCGGTTGCTCTAACCAACTGGGCTACTCAGCCAATTCTGGTGGAACTTACCGGGATCGAACCGGCGACCTCATGCTTGCAAAGCACGCGCTCTCCCAGCTGAGCTAAAGTCCCACGTCCGCTCAATACGAGCGGGATTTATTATAAACAAACGTTTCTTATTGAGCAAGAAGAATTACTCGCTAACTTCGGTAATTTTTCCATCCGGTCCAGGTGTGGCCTTCATATAGGCAACAATTGGGTCGAAATTCTTCTCTTTTTTACCAACTTTGCAAGCTGTAACTTTCTTTGCTTTGCCAGTAACTAAGGCTTCGGCTAAATCGTGGCAACCAGCATATCCGCAAGCACCGCAGTTTGCGCCTGGAAGCATATCTTCCACTGCTTTGATACGTTTATCTTCTTCCACATGGAGGAATTTGGCAGCCAAAGCAAGAAGGAAGCCGAGGACAAGTCCTAATCCTGCAAGAATAAGAATGCCCCAAAGTATGGTCATTGGATCAATCATCTTTTTTTATCTCCTTTATCTGTTTCGTTTTTCTTTATCTTTTCTTCAATCTCTGAGTGAAACTCGTTATAGAAGGCACAAGAAGCTTTATTGCATCTTTCGCAAAGCTCTGGGTCTGGTTTCACATCTTCACAGCCCTTAGGCGCTGGTGTCTTACGATAAGCGATGAAGCTTATCACGAAGATAGCGATAAGAGCCATGAGAATGCCGATTGCAATAAAGATATAAGCAATCTTTGGCATATTAGGCAATCATTCCGCTTAAACCCATGATAGCCATAGCCATGATGGCAGCGGTGATTAAGGCAAGAGGAAGTCCTTTCCACGCTTTCGGAGAATCATAGGAATCCATTCTTGCACGAATGGTGGAGAAAAGAACAATCATCACAAGGAAACCAAGGCTGGTACCGATTGCGTTTGCCATAGAGGAAGCAAAGTTAAGATTGTTATTTTCTTGCACAACGCCAAGAACAGCGCAGTTGGTTGTAATCAAAGGAAGATAAATTCCTAAGCTCTTGTAAAGAGATGGGGAATATTTCTTGATAACGAGGGCAACTAATTGAACCAAAGAAGCAATGACTAAGATATAGACGATTGTATCAAGGAAACCTAATCCCGCTGGAATAAGAACGAAATGGTAAATTGGGTAGCAAACCAAAGAGGCAAGCATGATGACGAAAACGACAGCAACACCCATACCGGCAGAAGATTTTACTTTGGTGGAAACACCAAGGTAGGAACAAATGCCATAGAAACGGGAGAGAACGACGTTGTTGATCAACATCGAAGAAATAATCGCAAGTAAGAATGCGGTAAAGAGGTTTGTAGCAGTCATTATTTGGCCTCCTGTGCTAATTTCGCTTTTTGTGCGGCAGCTTTTTCAGCTTGCGCTTTTAATAAAGCGGCTTTCTTTAAAGCGGCTTCTTTTTGAGCTTTGCTAACGTTTACTGCAGCAATAATTGCTTCAATAACGCCATAGACGATAAAACCGCCGGCTGGTTTAGCAAACAAAGAAATAGAAAGATCGACGTTGTCGAACTTAAGAACAGGTATGCTCACTTTTGGAATAAAGGTGAAGACAGCGCCAAAGGTGATTGTGCCATTGCCTAAGATTTCACGCACCGCGGCAATGATAAGAATGGCGATGATATAGCCAACACCATTTCCAAGAGCATCTAAGAAAGAATCGAAGACACTGTTCTTTTTCGCAAAGGCTTCTGCTCTTCCTAAAACGATGCAGTTTACAACGAGTAAGGAAATAAAGACACCTAAACCAGTATAAAGTTCTGGGACGAAAGCTTCAGCCACCATTTTCACGATGGTAACGAAAGTTGCGATGATAATGATGAAGGCTGGGGTTTCCACTTCTTCAGGAATTACTTTACGAAGCAAGGAAACAAGCACACTTGATCCAACAAGGACAAAGGTGAAGAGAATGCCCATACCAATGGCGTTCTCAATGGTAGTTGTAACCGCCAACGCAGGGCAGGTTCCAAGAAGCAAAACAAAGAGAGGGTTCTGTTTCCAAATAGGATTCAAGAAGTTTTCTTTGTGTTGCGAACGGGAAAGAGAATTATTTTTCATATCGTTTCTCCTTTATTTAGTTTCGCTATAAAGGGCTTTTGCCTTTTGCGTGCCTTCCCAAATGGCTCTTAAGGTATAAGTAGCACCACTTTGGCTTTCTTGAGGCTTGCCCTTGCTTTCGTCAAATTTGTTGACATAATCTTCAACAACACTTTCGAGACCATTTCCAACTTCATTATGAAGAATGGTTATTTTACCAAGGGCTGGGTTTTCTTTTTCGCCAGAAATGGCAATTAAGAAGACAGTATTGGATTCAATTGGTTCAAAGGTTACTGCTTTCATAATCGATTGAACTTTGTAGATCTTCGCCACTTCTGTTGTCTTTCCTTCATCGGAATATAAGCTCCAATAACGGAGGACATTAATCTTCTTATCGTCTTTGCTAAGAGCGGTTGGCTCACTTACAGAAACATAGGCGTCATCCGCAACAATGTTCTTGAAGTAGTTTTTAGAAGACTTTAAGCCACCGTCTGTGGTTAAAGTGGATTTCGCTTCCAAGACCATGGCTTTCACTCTTTCTGAAGCAGCGCCATTTGTAGCATTTAACGTCTCTTCACTTGGATTGGCGTTATAAGCAGTTACATAAGCATCTAAGGAAGAAGTATCCGTGAGGGTGTTCTTGGTGATGACGAGTTTGCCTAAATCGGTGACGCCAGTGAAAGAAACAGTGAGATAAATATCTCCAGTTTCATTTTTGGATTTTGCCGAATAAAGACGTCCGATTTCACCAGTCTTGGTATCATCTTCAAAGAAGGAATAGGCTTTCTTGACGTATTGAGCTCCAGAAACGTTGCTTTCTTTGGAGTTTTCAACCGTATAAGCACTTCCTTCACCCCAGATATCCTTAATATCTTGAGCAAGATCTTCTTTGAAAGGATCACCGATGGAGGTGTAATGATCTCTAGCAGCGTTAATCATGCCTTGAAGAGCTTCCGCGCCAAAGGTAGCGCCACATTTGACGTTATTTAAGGTCGCATCAGATGGGTTTTGATTATATTTCTCGATATAGCCGGTTTCTAAAACACCTTTGTAGGAAAGGCTATTTTCAAGCATATAAACTTTGCCAAGAACTGGGGAATCTGTTTCACCAGTGATACCAATCATGGCTTTCAAATTTCCATAAGACTTCACAGCAAGTGATTTTGTCGTATAGATGAAACCGATTTGTTGGGTTTTGGCAGTATCCGAATAAGCAATGCAATATTCAGCAAGATTAGGATTATCTTCAATGGCGATTGCTTCACCATTAGCAGCCCAGTTGCTAAAGACTTGTTTGTATCCAGCATTTTGTTTTTCATCCAAATGTTGTTGAATAACAGGAGCGGTCACAAGGTTTAAGGCAGTTAAAAGAAGGGCACTGCATCCAGCGATAGCGCAAAGGATGCCGCCGATTTTAAGCCATTTTCCAAGGCCGTTCTTTTCTTCTTTTGGAGATTCAGAAGGAAGTTTATCTTGTTTGATTTCTTCACTCATATTAGTTTCCTCCATAATTAAAGCCATTCATGCACCAGGCAAAGATGCCTAAGCCAAGCACAGCGATTGCAGCGATTGCAACCCAGCTCTTCCAAGTGAATTTGGTTTGGCTCCATTTGTAATAGTCAATAAAGCAACCTAAGGCGTTGCCCATTAAGATGGCATAAGCCATTCCTTCTGGAGCGGAAGCAAAGGTACGAATAAAGACCACGATAAGAGCAATGACAATGCCATACATCACACGGCTTGGTGAGGTAAGAGGCATTGTGACTGGTTCACTAATCATATAAGCCATGCCAAAGAGAACTCCACCAGAAAGAAGCTCATAAAGCATATAAATACCAGGATTGACGTTATGGCTCATAAAGAAGAGGCCTGCAATCAAGCTAGCAGCTAAGAAAGTCAAAGCAAAAGAGACAATCACTTTCCAGTCGATATCTCTTCTTATAAGAAGATAAATCATGCCGATAAGAAGAGGAATCTTACAAGATTCGCCAATGCCACCATTGATTTGACCAAAGAAGAGGGCTTGCACATTATCTAAAGTATATAAAGATGCGCTAAAGCCGTTGGCTAACGGAGTGGAATCGGTTGCAAACTTCGCATTTCCTAAGAAGGAAAGGCCCCAGGCATTGTAATGATAAACGCCGCTGAATTTGCTGCTAAAACAAATCAACATGAAGACAAAGGCAACAGCAGCTGGGTTAAAGATATTTTTCCCAAGACCGCCAAAGCAAAGTTTTCCGAAAACGATACCGAATAAAGCAGAAACAATAAGGATAAAGTAAATCAATCCTTCTGGATCGGTGTCTCTATTCGAAACCATCAAGCCAAAAATGATGCCAGAAATCAAAGGAGAAACGATATCCGTTGGTGTAAGAACATCAAAGAATCCTTTCTTTGTTTTCTCATCTTTGCTAAAAAGAACCTTGCGATTTTTAATAAGCACAAAGACCAATTCCGCAACAAGCATCGTAACGGCTGGAAGGAAAATATTGCGGATTGCATAAACGCCATAAGCCAATATGGCATAAATCACGGTTGGAGCAAGAGCAATTAAGACATCATAAAGCATCCATTCGACAGATTGCTTATGAACTTTCTTAGGAGTAGCTACAACTGCTTCCGCTTTTACATTAGTTTGAATGTTTTGTTCACTCATAAACGCACCTCATTAAGGAAGTTTTGCAACAATCTTCGCTCTTTTAACGATTGTCGCTAAATCAATATTGCTTGGGCAAATATCGTTACATTTCTTGCATTCATCGCAAACGCTAGGATTAAGAAGTTTAATCTTTGCTTTGTCCACTGGCATGGTTTTCATCGTGGTCATGATGTTGACTGGATTCAACCCCATAGGACATGCGTGGATACAACGAGCGCAACGGATACAAACCTGAGCTGTTTTTTTACTCGTTTCCATAGAAAAAATATCCTTTCAAAACGTGATTATTTTACTATGAAAAACGGGGTTGTTAACACAAAGAAAATGAACAAAACTGGGATATTGGCTATGTGTTTTACATATCTAACTTTTTTCTAAATAAAAAGAAAAGGCTTATTTCAAGCCTATTTCTTTGTAAATATAATCAATATTTTTGAAGTAATATTCAACGCTAGTTAGTGATGTAATCTCATCAGGGGCAAGATATTTCAAGATTTCTTGATTTTCTAAGAGCTGAGGGATGAATTCCATGCCTTTTGTGACGGAATTCATAGCCAATGGCTGAACCAAATCATACGCCTTTTCTCTTGAAAGACCTTTTTCAATTAAAGCGTTCATCGCTCTTTGCGAATAGATAGCGCCATGCGTCTTTTGAATGTTTTCTTCCATACGAGTTGGGAAGATAGAGAGATTTTCAATCACTCTTGTCACTCTCATAAGCATATAGTCGAAAAGTTCAATCATATCGATGAAGCTGACACGCTCAACGATGGAATGGGAAATGTCTCTTTCGTGATAAAGAGCGTTATCTTCTAATATAGGAAGAAGATATCCTCTCATCATTCTTGCAGCACCCGTAAGATTTTCGGAAGAGATAGGATTTCTTTTCTGTGGCATAGCGGAGGAACCTTTCTGGCCTTTCGAAAAGTCTTCTTCAAGTTCTCCGATTTCGGTACGGGAAAGGTTACGAATTTCCACTGCAATCTTTTCAATAAGGGAAGAAGCAATCGTTATGGCCGAAGCGTATTCTTCATGGCGATCTCTTGAAAGGACTTGTGTGGCAATAGAAGGTTTGCTTAATCCTAATTTCTTTGCGACATATTCTTCCACTCTTGGATCAATATTTGCATAGGTGCCCACTGCTCCAGAGAGTTTTACGCATTCGATTTGTTTCCTCGCTTCTTCGAAAAGCTTCAAGGAACGTTTTGCTTCATCATAGAAACTAGCAAACTTCAAACCGAAAGAATACACCTCAGCATGCATGCCGTGTGTTCTCGCAATACATGGTTGAAATTCATATTCCAAGGCTTTTTCTTTTAAGGCTTCCATAAAAGCAAGATAGTCTTTAAGAATCAAATCATCGGCTTTCTTATAAAGAAGGCCTAAGGCAGAATCCACCACGTCTGTAGAGGTTAAACCATAATGGATCCATTTTCTTTCTTCACCAAGGGTTTCAGAAATCTGGCGAGTGAAAGCGACCACATCATGTTTGGTGATTTGTTCAAGTTCTTTGATTCTTGTGACGTTTGTTTTGGCTTTTTCCTGAATGGCTTTTAAGTCACTATCAGGAACAAGGCCAAGTTTGTTCCAGCCTTCTACAACCGCAATTTCAATCTCAAGATAAGCATCGAAACGGGATTCATCGGTGAAAAGCGTTTCGATTTTCTTTGGGGCGTAACGCTCAATCATTGAAAAGCTCCTTACGAATAATGGTTTGTTCGCGGTCCGGTCCAACAGAAATCAAAGCAAAATGGATACCTGTGAGTTCTTCGACTTTTTTGACATAATTTTTCGCATTTAAAGGAAGTTCGTCAAAGCTCTTGCAAGAAGAAATATCTTCTTTCCAAGATGGGAGTTCGATATATTCTGGTTTAATTTCACCCACCTCTTTAACGGTTGATGGCATGGTGTTGATTGCTTTTCCATTTAAGGTATAGCCAACACAAAGCTTAATTGTATCCACAGCAGAAAGAACGTCTAATAACATCAAAGCGCTGTATTTCACGCCAGTAATTCTTTTCACGTATTTTAATTCCATGATGTCTAACCAGCCAATACGTCTTGGACGTTTGGTGACAACGCCATATTCATGTCCTTTTTCACGGATGGCAACTGCATCATCTCCATCGATTTCACTTGGGAATGGACCTGCGCCAACACGGGTGCAATAGGCTTTGGTAATACCGCAAATAGTTGGAGCCATGTCTAAAGGAAGACCCGCATTAAGAGGGATGGCGGTTGCTAAAGGAGAAGAGGAAGTGACATATGGATAAGTACCATGAGTTAAGCAAAGCATAGCGCCTTGTGCACCTTCGAAAAGTACTTTTTTGCCAGCAGCAATTTGTTCATCTAAATAGAGAGAGGTGTCGGTGATTAAAGAGGCAAGACGTTCTCTCACAGGAACAAAATACGCCATTAATTCATCGACGCTATATTCTCTAGCGCCAAAAGCACGAAGTTCAAGATTCTTAATAGGAAGGACTTCTTCTAGTCTTTCACGAAGATAATCTTCATCAAGAATATCTCCCATTCTAAGTCCAAGACGGGATGCCTTATCTTCATAAGAAGGGCCAATGCCTCTCCCTGTCGTACCGATCTTTGCTTTTCCTAAAGCGTTTTCACGCGCACGATCTAAATCAATATGATATGGCATTAAAATCGTGGCACGATTAGAAATAAGAAGTTTGATATCCTTGATCCCTTGCTTATCCAAGGTGTCTATTTCTTCAATCAAAGCGGTTGGATTAACTGTAACCCCATCCGCGATAATGTTTACGGTATTTTTATGGAAAACACCGGATGGAAGAAGCCTGCAAGCAAAGCGTTTCCCATCGACAACGATAGAATGCCCAGCATTGTTTCCTCCTTGGGAACGAACAACGATATCCGCTTTCGTGGCAAAATAATCTGTAATTTTACCCTTTCCTTCATCGCCCCATTGCATACCTTGAATAGCGAGAGTTGACATATAAAAAATCCTTCTTTCTTTTAGCGTAATAAGAAATTCGGCTTATTACTTATAAAGTCTATCCTCATTTTTAAAAAAAGGAAGAGCGTCTTTCATCTTTGACTTTTGTCTTTTGCTTTAAAAGAAGATGTTTTAGCTTCGTTTTTGATAGATAAATCGAATTTATCTAGTCATTTTCATTTAGGTGTGGAGAGGGCTCTTTCGCGACGATTCTTTCTCAATTCCTAGCCGCCTTTATATCCTTTATATATATTTATGTTCATTGCGTTTTCAAAGGGAAGATGATGCGGAAAGAAAAAGAAATACACTAACAATTTCGTCTATAAAAAATCCAAAAAGCCTCGTTTGTTAGCGAATTGCTTTTTGGAAAAGAATTTAAGAATAGAAAGCGTTAGTTTTCTTTTTTAGAGCCTAAAGCCTTAATTGCTTGGAATGATTCGTCCGAGATAAAGTGCTCCATACGGCAGGCATCTTTTAAAGCGTTTTCTTTGCTAACGCCAATAGAGGTGAGCCAATCAGAAATCACTTGATGTCTTTCATAGACTTTTTTAGCGATATCATAGCCGGCTGGTGTGAGATAGAGCTGACTCTTTAATCCAAGGGCAACGTACCCCTTCTCCTCTAACTTATGCAACGCAATGGAGATGGATGCTTTGGAATATCCAAAGGAAGAAGCTAAATCTACGGCGTGAATTTCCTTCATTCCTTGTTCTTGAAGCATCAAAATTCTCTCTAAATAGTCTTCTGCTGATTCTAAAGCGTCAATTGCCATAATTCTTACCTCGCTCTCAAATAGGATAATAGTATTCTAACAAATCTTTTAGTTATAAGGTACTAACTTTTTGTTGATTTCTAAATAACCACGACTATAATAGCGGCATAAGGAGTAACTAACTATGCCAATAATGATTGCACCACTAAACCAAGAATTAACGGTAATTAGAATCACTGGGGGTGATAAAGCAATGAAGCATCTTCGTGAATTAGGCATCGTTCCCCAAATGAAAATTACATTGCTTTCTCAAGAAGCAAGCGGTGTTATTTTGCGCGTTGGAGAATCTCGTCTTGCGATTGATAAAGATATCGCCCGGGCAATTTTAGTGGAAGCTCTTTAATTGGTTAGGAAAAACTATGGAAGAAGAAAAGAATTTGAACCCTAGCGATATTCAGCTAGGAGATGAGCTTTCATTGAATCTCCTCGGTATCGGAATGAGTGGAAAAATCATTCGTATCGAAGGCGAAGGAAAGATCAAAAGACGTCTTTTTGACATGGGACTCACTCCAGGAGCAGAAGTTTTCTTAAGAAAGAAAGCCCCTCTTGGCGACCCTCTCGAAATCACGTTGCGTGGCTATGAATTAACTTTAAGAAAAGAAGAAGCCTCGCATGCAATCATCCGCGTCACTGACTTAAGTGCGAAGGATGCTATGTAGAAAGGGAAGATTATGAGCGAAGAAAAAGCATTAAGATTTTGCTTAGCTGGTAACCCAAACTGCGGTAAAACAACCCTTTTCAACTCTTTGACAGGGAGCACCGCTTATGTTGGTAACTGGCCAGGCGTCACGGTTGAAAAACGTTCCGGTGTCTATAAGAAAAAAGGAAGCAAAACTGGGGTCGAAATCGTTGACCTTCCTGGTATTTACTCCCTTTCTCCATATACGCCAGAAGAAGTTATTTCCAGAAATTATATTTTGGAAGAAAAACCAGATTTGGTAATTAACGTCATTGATGCGACCAACTTAGAGCGTAACCTTTATATGACCACTCAAATCCTTGAGATGAATGTGCCGGTCGTTGTCGCATTAAACATGATGGACGCTTTAAAAGACAATAAACAGTCGATTGACGTTGATTCTCTTTCAAAGAAACTTGGCGTTCCTGTCATTGGTATTTCCGCTTTGAGAAAACATAACCTTGATGACTTGATGCAATTGGCTGTAAAAACAGCAAAAACCCCAAGAAAAGGCGTTTCTCTTTGGGCGGGGAAAGATGATGAAGCTTTGATTCAAAAAGCCATCAAATCGTATGAAGAAATGGGTGTCGAAGATCCTCGTTTCCACGCGATTAAAGCTCTTGAAGGCGATGATTTAGAAAAAGAGAAAAACGCTAATGCTTATAAAGAAGTCGATTCTCTTTATAACAGACATGAAGATTATGAAGCAGATAGCGCAGATAAGCGTTATAAATTCATTAGTTCGGAGCTTGCCATCTATCGCCATGGCGCCCCAGTGCAAGAAAAGAAGAAACTTTCTAAATCCGATAAAATCGATAAGGTTTTGACAAATAAATGGGCCGCAATCCCAATTATGATCGTCATTCTCTTCTTGATTTTCCATCTTACTTTCTCTGATGATTTATTCTACTTAAATGCCATGGGTGTCAATTTTGGGGAAGGCTATCAAGGCTTAATCCGCTGGACCTATATGGAAGGTGGGAAAGCCGTCGAGGTTGTTCCTTTTAAGGGATTATTCTACTCCGATGGCGGGGTGAATAGTTTAGGTGCCATCCTTCAAGGCTTATTCGGCAGCGGAAACGACGCCGGTCTTCAAGGTATGATCTGCATTGGCATTAAACAAGGTTTGTTAATGTGCAATGCCCCTGAATGGTTAATCTCCTTCGTTTATGATGGTGTTTTAGCTGGTATCTCCTCCGTTTTAGGCTTTGTTCCTCAGATTCTTCTCTTATTTGCCTTCTTCAGCATTCTTGAAGATTCTGGTTATATGGCCCGTATCGCCTTCGTTTTAGACCGTATCTTCCGTCGTTTCGGCGTTTCTGGAAGAGCCTTCTTACCAATGATCATGGGATTTGGTTGTGGCGTTCCTGCTATGATCAACACCCGTACCCTTGCTTCCGATAAAGAAAGAACAAAAACCATCCGTGTTATTCCTTTCTTCACTTGCGGAGCAAAGACTGAATTCTTAGTCATTATTGCGGCAGCTGTTGCTGAGTTTGGCGGACTTGATGCCGGTGGATTCACTTTCTTAATCTATATGTTCGGTGTTGTTGCCGCTATCGTATCCGTTATCGTGATGAATAAGACCACTCAACGTGAGAAAGTCCCGCCATTCATCATGGAGCTTCCTGCTTACCACTTCCCTCAATTCCAAGCTCTTGCTTTACATGTCTGGGATCGTGGAAAACATTACTTAAAGAAAGCGTTCACCATTATCTTCGCTTCCACTGTTATCATTTGGTTCTTATCTTCCTTCACCCCTAACTGGCAATTTATCCCAGTCTCTGAAACCTTAACTGAAGCAGATTGTATCCTTGCTCATATCGGTATGATCATTGCTCCATTATTCACTCCAATGGGATTCGGAAGTGCCCAAGGTGGGCAATTCGCTTGGATGTATTCGGTTGCCTCTGTTCAAGGTATTGTCGCTAAGGAAAATGTCGTTTCCACATTAGGTCAATTAGCCAACCTTCCAGGAATTGGCGCAGCCATTGAAGAAGGCAACGACTTAGGAGCTTTGCAAGCTATCGTTGCTGCTTCCAATGCTGGAAGAGAATTGGTCAGAGGAAATTATATTTCTAACGCCTCCCTTACTGCATTCGCTGTCTTCAATATGACCACTATTCCTTGCTTTGCATCGATTGCAACCGCAAAAGGTGAAATTGCAAACAGAAAAGATTATCTTGGAACCATCGCCTTCTGGCTTATTAGCTCCTATATCTTAGGATGCGTTACCTATGTTACCTTCGAATGGTATGAATGGGGTTGGTTACTTCCAGTTGGTCTTATTATTGCTGGTGGACTTGGTCTCTATTTCTGGGATCGTCACATCAAAGCAAAAACCGTTTCATTAAACGCTTAATATAAATATTAGAAAGGAGAGTTATATATGGAATGGATCCCCTACCTCGTCTTTGCGCTTATCCTATTGGCTCTCCTTTTTGTCTTCGCTTATTGGATTAGTGAGAAAAGAAAGGGTCATAGAATTCTTGATGATGAGCCCCATCTTTCAGGAAAAGACCTCGTACGTCTCTACAAAATTCAAAAAAGAGCCGAAGAAAAACGGAAAGCCAAAGCGCTAAAGAAAGCACAGAAGCAAAACTAAGCCACACGCATGTGTGGTTTTCTTTTTTTATGAAAGAAAAAAGACGGTCAAAGCCGTCTAGATGAATACACGTCTCCCCTATTTTTTGAAAATGGAGAAGAATCCTTTTTTCTCATAGGGTTTTTCTTCTTCATTTAATACATGGTAGCCTTCTTTTTCGATGACGTTTTTGATTTCCTCTTTGGAGGTGGTTTCTTCCATTACGACAACGGTGTTTCCTTTTAAGTGAGAGGAGGTTACTTTCTTTACTCCTTTCACTCTTCGAACAACATCATTTACATGGCTTTCGCACATGCCACATTTCATTCCATCAATTATTAAGGTGTACTGAATGAGTTTCTTTTCTTCCATAATTTTCTCCGTTTGTTTTATTTAACTACCTATATTCTAAATGATGATGATTCGAAGGATTAAAATTTTTTGAATTTTTTCTCTTTTTTCCAGTTAATTGTATCTAAGTTAGAAACTTCTAAAGCACTTTTTGACTTCTCGGAACCTTCTTTTTAGGAGAAAAAAGAGAAAAAGGGTATTTCGAAAATCATTTTTCGTGAAAAAGCATAGAAGAAAACGTAGAATTTCTATGTATAGAAAAGAGGTTATTTCTTATGGCATGCACAACAATATTAGTCGGAAAGAAAGCATCCTATAACGGAAGCACATTAGTCGCTAGGAATGATGACTCTCCTTCCGGTTCTTTCCATGTGAAAAAGATGGTCGTTGTCGACCCAAGCAAGCAACCCCGCCACTACGAAGCAAAGGGCTCTGCGTTTGTTATTGAACTACCAGATAATCCGATGCGTTACACGATGATGCCAAATGTTGATCCAACAGAAGGCGTTTGGCCTGCAGCTGGTTTTAATGCAGCAAACGTAGGCATGTCTGCTACAGAAACCATTACCTCCAATCCCCGCGTTTTAGGAGCCGATCCTTACGTCAATAATGGCTTAGGGGAAGAGGAACTCGTTCTTTTGGTATTGCCTTATATCCATTCCGCTAAAGAAGGCGTCATTCGCTTAGGGAAGCTTTTGGAACAATATGGCACTTACGAACCGAACGGAATCGCTTTCTCTGACCATGATGAAATCTGGTGGTTAGAAACCATTGGAGGACATCATTGGATTGCTAGAAAAGTTCCTGATGATGCCTATGTGATGATGCCTAACCAATTTGGTTTGGATCATTTCGATTTTGATGATGCCTATGTGAATCAAAAAGAATATATGTGTTCCTCTGATTTAAAGGAATTCATCCGCAAATACCATTTGGATTTAAATCAAACCGGCGAAGATTTCAACCCACGTTTAGCCTTCGGATCACACGATGATTCTGACCACGTCTATAACACGCCAAGAGCCTGGTATATGGCACGTTATTTTAATCCACGTACCTTCTCTTTTGATGGTATTGATGCGGATTTCTCTCCAGAAGATGACGATTTGCCATGGTGCTTAGTGCCTGAAAGAAAAATCACCGTCGAAGAAGTTAAATATATTCTTTCTTCTCATTACCAAGGAACACCATACGATCCATATAGCAAATTGAACGATTCAAGAAAGGGTCTTTATCGTCCAATTGGCATTTCTAGAACGTCTTTCTTAGGATGCTTAGAAATTCGTAATGACGTTCCTAGTGAATTAGCTTGCGTGGAATGGGTTGCATTCGGTTCCAATGTTTTTAACACGTTTGTTCCTTTGTATGCGAACGTCAAGAAGATTCCTGCTTATTTCAGCAACACTACGATGGATGTGAATACCAATAATTTCTATTGGGCTTCCCGTTTGCTTGGCGTTTTAGCAGATCCCCACTTCAACTCTTCCGCCATTCACATTGAACGTTATCAAAACTCCGTAATGAATAAGGCAAGAGCCATCTTAAACAAATATGATGATTTAAAAGATCCTGCTCTTCTTGAGGAAGCCAATCAAGCCCTTGCAGATATGGCAGAAAAAGAAACGCAAAAGGTTTTGAATAATTTAGTTTATGTTGCCTCTATGGCAATGAAAAACGGTTTCTCTCGCTCTGATAATTAAGGAACTTCACTTTTTTACTCCTCTTCGTTATAAAAATAGGCAAGGAAGCGATAAAAAAGGTCATCCTTTAAAAATTAGATTGTTTTCGTATTTTTAGTTGTTCTTTTTTCTTTTGGCCTTTAAAACGTCTAAAAGTCTCTTTTAAAAGAAATTAATCTGTCGTCTCATAGAAGAAGACATAATTCTTGCCACAGGATTTCGCAAAATAGAGAGCCTTGTCAATCTCACGGAAAGATGTTTCGTAATCCTTACGTAGTTTTCCTCCGAAGAAGGTTGTCCCACACGAAACGGTCGTATCAAAAGGAAGGCCGGATTCATGGAAAGCTTCTTTGATTTCTTTTTGGAAATGCAAAATGATTTGTTTCGTCTTTTGGAAATTTGATCCATCTTTTAAAGCCACGAGGAACTCATCTCCACCATAACGGCCTACAATTCCAATTTCTTCAAATGTTTTGTTTAAAAGATCGGCAAGAATGCATAACCCCTTGTCTCCCATCATGTGGCCATATTGATCATTGATGTATTTAAAATCATCGATATCCATTAAAATGAGAGCGTGTTGTTCTCCATCTTGGAAATAGGAATTTATCTTCTTTTCAAAAGCGTGACGATTATATAGTTTCGTTAAAGGGTCCGTATCAGCAATAAGGGTTAATTCTTCAATCTTCGAAAAATATGGGGAGACATTGATAACGCTAAAAATAGAACAGATGTGTCCACTTTGGGTGTCGACTACAAGCTGATGCAACGCCCGGCATTTCTTTCCCCGAAAACAATTTAACGAAGAAAGAATGAGAGAGACGTCTTTTTGGCCTTCTTTATATCTATTGATGAGATTTTGAAGGCTGAATTGTTCTCTTGCTTTCTCTCTTTCTTCTTCATCATCGATTAAAGATAAGAAATGATTAAGGAACGCCGTATAATACATTTCCTTATGATTTGTTCCACAAATTTGATCAGTCTCTTTTCCACCAGTAACAATGACATAATTATCAATTAAATCTATTTCTAAGCTAGCAAGAGCTCTTTCATTGATGATCGCTTCATATAGCTGGTATTTTCTATCTCTATTTAGGCTTTCCGTTCTATCGTTAATCAAAAGAGTGGCAAAACCATTTTCTTTTTTCGCATCAATTTCAATAAATTTCCGTGAGCCGGAAGGAACGAAGCACGCAAAAGTAAGAGAAACGTCTTCTTTTGCTGTTTCAAGGTCCTTAAAGAATTTCAAAAAAGAGAATCTATCTTCAGAATTAAGATGTTTTTCTGACACGAACGTTTCAGGAAAATGAGGGACATCTTTGCCAAAAAGCGCAGAAAAGAATTTATTACCCTGGACCAAAGAAAAACGGCCATCTTCAAAATGGTAAATGGCAAGTGCGCTTGCCGGATTCTTTGAAAGACAGAAGCGCATTGTCTTGGTTTCCATAGTATCTATAAGTAACCCCCCCCCGGAAGATTAGACTATTGTCAAAATGCTCTCTTTCCCCTTTTATTGGAAGTATTTTACAATTTCTACAGGGTTTTTCCTAGTCATTACGCATCAATCATAAAAACGTGAAGAAAAGCGGGTTTCCACGTTCG
>UQFY01000003.1 GCA_900540385.1 uncultured Mollicutes bacterium | reverse complement strand
AGACTAAAAGCAGGATTTTGAGAAAAACCGGAATTTAGTTTAAGAATTCACATTTTCATAAGAATAGTGATTACGAGACAAATAAAATTCGTTATAATTTTTCTCGTATGAAGGAAATAACGATTACCAAAGCGAATGACGGCCAAAGAATTGAGAAATTTGTTCGCCATTATCTTTCAGAAGCGCCTTTGGGCTATATTTATAAAGCTTTTCGCAAAAAAGATATCAAAATTAACGGACATTGGGTGAAGAAAGACGCCGTTGTTCATGAAGGAGATGTGGTTCGTATTTATGTTACGGACACCCAATTAGAAGACTTTGCCAAACCAAAAGAAATTGAGGCAAAGCCTTTCAATCATCCAATTGTTTACGAAGACGAAAACATCCTTATCGTCAATAAGCCGGCTGGTTTATTGGTAATGGGCGATGAAAAAGAAAAACGTGTCACTTTAGCAAACGATGTTCTTTCCTATTTATATGGAAAAGGAGAATATGATCCTCATGATTCTTCTTTTACTCCTTCTCCAGCTCATCGTTTAGATAGAAATACATCCGGAATCATTGTTTTTGGAAAAACGGATGAGGCTTTAAAAGAGCTTACTCTTCTTTTTAAAGAAAGAAACAACATCGATAAACGATATTTAGCCCTCGTAAGTGGTATTCCTTCGGAAGAAGAAGGAACAATAAACGCTCCTTTAATAAAAGATGAAACAAAAGGAATTGTTCGCGTCTCAAAAGAAGGCAAGGAAGCCATTACGAAATATCGTGTAGTGGAGAAATATAATGACTGCTCACTTTTAGAATGTGAGTTACTTACCGGAAGAACCCATCAAATCCGTGTTCACCTTGCTTCGATTGGGCATCCAATTCTTGGGGATGGCAAGTATGGTGATTTTGAAATGAACCGTCTTTTCAAAGTGAAATATCGTCTCAATAATCAATTTCTGGTCGCTTATTCCTTGGCGTTGGGAAAAGTAGAGGGAATATTGGCATATTTGAGTGGAAAGACATTTAAAATTTCTTTGGAAAAAGAACAAAAAAATCTATTGGATATGTTAAAAGTTAGTAAAATATAACTAGTAAGGAGATGAAAATGGATAACATCGTCGAAAAAAACTATGAACGTTGGATAAATTCCGACAAACTAAGCAAAGAAGAAAAAGAGACTCTTCGTGCCATGAATGATGAAGAAAGAAGCGACGCTTTCTTTAAAGATGCGGAATTTGGTACAGGTGGAATGCGTGCCAAAATCGGCTTAGGCACAAACCGTATTAATAAATATGTGATCCGCAGAGTCACAATCGCTTTCGGAATGTATTTAAAGAAAATTTGCAAAGATATTGAAAATAGAGGAGTGGTCATCTCTCACGATAACCGTTTCTTCTCTCGTGATTTTGCTATTGAAGCGGCCAATATTCTTAACGAAGAAGGCATCAAAGCTTATTTGTTTGATTCCTTACGTCCAACCCCAGAACTTTCTTATGGCGTTCGCTATATGCGTGCTGGTGGAGGAATTATGATTACCGCCTCCCATAACCCAAAGGAATATAACGGTTACAAAATCTATGATGAAACTGGCTGTCAGCTCGTTCCTTCTCAAGTAGATGGGCTTTTGAAAATTTTAGATAGCCTTCCAAATGAATTAGAAGCGGAGGTTCCTGCCGGTTCAAAAAAGAATGAGACCGTTATTCTTCCAAAGGAAGTGGACGACACTTATTGCAAATTAGTGGAAGCTTGCCAATTAAATCCAGACATGAAGAAAGATGACTTCAAAATCATCTATTCCCCTCAACATGGTACATCCTATGAAAATGCTATGCGTGTCTTCCATGATTGTGGCTATCAAGTTATCCCAGTTGAAAAACAATGTATCCATGATCCTGCTTTCGCTGGAACCTTATCTCCTAATCCAGAAACAGCAGAAAGTTTCATCGAATCGATTAAACTCGCTAAAAAAGAACATGCAAATCTTTGCGTTATGACCGATCCTGATGGTGACCGTTGTGGTCTTGCTTATCTTTCTAGCAAAGGTGAATATGAAAGGTTCACTGGCAATCAATCCGCGGCTCTTTTATTAGACTATTTACTTTCCGAAAGAAAGAAAAAAGGGCTTCTTTCCTCAAATGGAGTCATTTATGACACGATTGTTTCTAGTGATTTATCTAGAAAGATCGCCAAATCCTATGGTGTAGGAGTAGAAAGTTTCCTCACAGGCTTTAAATATATTGGGAACCGTATTGGATATTACGAGAAAATCGGACATGGTCCTCATTTTGAATTCGGCTATGAAGAAAGCTATGGTTGCTTAATTGAACCATTTGTTCGTGATAAAGACGGTATCCAAGCCATTCTTCTTTATTGTGAAATGGCCCTTCATTATTATCGTCAAGGCATCCCACTCGACGTGGCTTACGAAAACCTTGAAAAGAAATATGGTTACCATGCTTCAGAAACCCTTTCTGTTTATTTCGAAGGAGAAAAGGGCCATGCAGATATGATGGCTTTATTAGAACACGTTCATTCTTGCCCATTAAAAGAAGTCTTTGGAAAAAAAGTTGTCTGGGTTGAAGACTACGAGACATCCATTTCTAAAAACATGATCACCGGAGAAGAAAAAGCAATCGCTTTAGAGAAATCCAATGTGGTTCGTTATCTCTTTGAAGATTCTTCTTGGTTAGCAATTCGTCCATCGGGAACAGAACCAAAATGCAAGTTCTACCTCGAAGTCTTCCAAAAAAAAGAAAAAGGAATCGAGGAAGTGGCTAAAGGAATGATGAATTCCTTAAAAGAACAACTTCACTTAAAATAAGTGAAATATCTTGCTTAACTCATAGGCAACGCCATCTTGGTCGTTGCCTTTTTCTGTTTGAGGGAAATTTTCATTCAAAAGAAGAGATTTGCTATTTTTCATCCCAAAAGGATGAGCAACCATGGATAACATCTCGAAATCATTGTCGGAATCTCCGAAGGCATAGCAATCCTTTGGATCGATATGAAGAGTAGAGAGGATATATTTTAAAGCAGAGCCTTTATTAACGTTTGGAAGAGCCGCTTCAGAATAATCGTTTCCATTCCAATGGCGAAGAAGAAAACCTTCTTTTTCTAAACTCTTTTGGAGAGTTGTTACATCTTTGTCTAAGCAATTAAAGATGGCGGTGTAGCAATCTTTCTGAATGATTTCGTCCATTTCCCCGATTTGATATTTTTCTTTTTTCCATGGGAAATAATGATCTAAATAATCGTCCTTTTTTGAAAGATAGATATTGTCTTCACTTTCGGCCATAAAAGAAAGAAAGATATTTTTGTTAGCAAGAGCAATTCTTTTTAAAGATGAAGAAGGAAACTTTCTTTCAAGTTTAGGAAACGAAGAGAGGTTAGGAATGAAGACATAGCCTCCGTTATAACAAATAAGAGGAGAGGAAAGAGAAAGATCTTCATAGAGTTTTTTCATCGCTCTATAGGGTCTTCCAGATGCTAAAACAACTACATGTCCCTCATATGTTAGTCTTTTAATGATCTTTTTCGTAAAAGAAGAAACGCTTAAAAAAGGACTTAAAAGAGTGCCGTCTAAATCAATTGCAATCAGCTTCTTCATTCCGCTTTCTTTGAAAAAGTAATGGACTCTTCGAAATGAGCCTGATGGGAAATGGAATTGATATCTTTCCAGTTTCTCAT
The DNA here is from genome assembly GCA_900540385.1 of uncultured Mollicutes bacterium. GTDB lineage: Bacteria > Bacillota_I > Bacilli_A > RFN20 > CAG-826 > UBA4951. The sequence continues at coordinate 132,603 of UQFY01000003.1, read as the reverse complement.
CTCTTCGTCCCTGCCTTCATAAATTGCCATTCCCCACCAAGGTTCTATGCAAAGGAAAGAAGATTCTTTGCTTGGTGACCATATTGCAATGTAAGGCGAAGGGAAATGGTAGGCCAAAAGATAGCCAAGACCTGTATCTAAAACAAGTTCATTTCGAGGCTTCTCAATAAGAATTGTTTCAAATTCTGCAAAATCTTTCTTATTTAATAAATAATTTTTATCTCTTAAGAAAGAAATAGGCTGGGCTGAAAAAGCAAGATTTTTTCTTGGGTAGAAAAAGATGCTGCCTTCTCCTAAGTGAAGGATGGCTTCTCCAAATTTCACTTGATAAGCCGCATGATCTCCTAATTGGAAAGGAAGTTCTTCTTCGTTTTGGTTGATGATTTCGTATTCGCGTTTCAACGTTCTATTTTCAAGAGAATAGATGGCTCTTAAAACAAAGTGGAAAGGATAGGATTCAAATGTCTTTTCGTTATCATGAAATTCCATGACGAGTTTGTTTTCTTTTTCTTCTACGAGTTCGAAACGGGATGTTCTAATAAAACCATGTTGAGTAGGGCAAGAATATTTCCTTCCATCAATTTGATAGGAAGAATCAGGCCCGATGAAAGGAAAAAGAATGACATCGTGATGTGGCCAGACTTCGTTAGCTTGATAAAGAAGCTCTTGGTTATTCTCTTTATCGATAACATGAAGCAATTCGCCACCAAGAAGGCTTGCTTCGACTTTTAAATATTCATTTTCAATAATTGGCATGCAACTATTTTACCTTCTTTCTAAAGAAAAAGCCTTAGGAATTTCTCCCAAGGCTAGGAATGTTAAGATCCCTTTATTTTAAGCCTACAGCGTATTTAACAACGTAAATAGCAACGAAGGCGATAGAACAAATAGCAACAGGAAGGTCACTCTTTTTGAATTTTCCAGAAGCGAGCGTCATTATCGAATAAGTAATGAAACCCATGGCGATGCCATCGGAAATAGAATAAGAGACACACATGAATAAAGTGGTGATAAAACCAGAAGCCACAGCAACCCAATCTTTCCAGTCTAATTGCTCTAAGCTCTTAAACATGCAAATGCCCACATAAACAAGGGCTAAGCCTGTAGCAGCAGAGCAAGAGAACATAGCAAGTCCAGGATAAATCAAAAGAGACAAAGCAAATAAGGAACCGGTAACAACGCTAGCAAGTCCAGTTCTAGCGCCCGCAGCAACGCCCGTTGTTGATTCTACGAAAGAAGTAACAGTGGTGGTTCCACAAATTGCACCAGCGACCGTGCCAATAGCATCAACAAGCATGGCTGGTTTATCGTCAACAAGCATATTGCCATTTCTATCGATCATGCCAGCACCCGCTTCGACACCCACTAAAGTTCCAGTGGTATCAAAGAAATCAACGAAAAGAAGGGCGAAAACCAAGGCATAAGAAATTGGTTGAGCAAAGACATCAAAGCCCATAAAGCAAGAACCAAAGATCTTGGAAATGCTTCCGATGTTACTAATATGATAAGAAGCATCGTAGAAAGTAGAGAAAGACTTACCGCCTTCAATACCAACGCCAGCAGTTCCTAAGCATGCGCAAACAATGCCCATCACGACGATTGCAATAATGACAGAGAATTTATTAATCCAGAAGAGAGCTTTATTCTTTTGAGGCAAGGCAGAAAGAATAAGAACAAGAACAATGCCAAGAAGCCCGACTAAAACAACTGGATCCTTGAAGTTACCAAGAGTAACAAGGGTAGGACCATCGCTAATTGCCCCAATATTTTGCAAACCGATGAAGGCAATAAAGAAACCGATACCGGCAGAAATGGCGAATTTCAGCGATTTTGGAATAGAACGAACAATCCAAGCACGAAGAGGAGTGATGGAAATAATAAGGAAAAGAACGCCATCAACAAAAACGATGGCCATAGCTTGAGCAAAATTAAAGCCCATGCTAAGCATGACATTAAAGGCGATTAACGAATTAATGCCTAATCCGGAAGCTAATCCAACAGGAAGTTTGCCATAAAGACCCATGAAAATGGTAGTAACTGCCGCGGAAATAGCGGTAGCGGCAAAGACAGCAGCTCTAACTTGATCAACGCTTGCCCAATTATCCCCGTAAATAAGGATTTGACGGACACCTTCAAATATACGGAAATTTGCGGTGTTTCCTTGAAGTGCTCCAGTCCAATCTGAGGAGAGCATATTCCCGTTTAGGGGAAGGATGTAGAACATGGCTAAGAATGTAACTAAGCCACCTAGAAGTTCTTTTAAAATTGAAGAACCTCTTTCGGAGATGTGAAAATAACGATCAAGAAAACGCCCAAAACGGGTTTTTGGTGACCAAGAATCCTCTTTCACGGGATTCTGCGCGACTTCTTCCATTGAAATTTCCTCCTGTTGGAAGTGTTTTTTGAATAAGACCAAATAAAAAACTACTTTTCTTAGTCATTCAAATCAACGACGACTATACTATACCATTCTTAGAGAGGCTTCTTGATAAGAAATTATGGGTAAGCGTTTTCTTGCCTCTAACACCTTTCTAACATAACAGATAAAAGGTAAAATAATAGACTAAAGAAAGGTATTTTTCGTTTAAAATAAGTCTCTTTTATTGTTGTCGTTTTAGTTTGTTATAATTAGAGAGTCAAAAAGAGGAAAGAATATGCGTGCATTTGAGATAGCAAAAGGTTTTGAAGAGGCAAACGTTGTTTTGCCAACAAGAGCAACCGAAAAATCGGCTGGATATGATCTTCGTGCATTGGAAGGCTATACTTTGAAACCAGGTGAAACTCATTTCTTCAAAACAGGCTTAAAGGCCAGAATGGAAAAAGATGATGTTCTTTTACTTTTTCCCCGTTCGTCTCTTGCCATCAAAAAAGGACTTCGCTTAACGAATTCTGTAGCAGTTATCGACGCAGACTATTATGGCAATGAGAACAATGATGGCCATATTATGATTTCTCTTTTTAATTTCTCTGACCATGAAGTTACGATCGAGGACCAAGAGAGAATCGCCCAAGGCATCTTCATTAAATATTTAACGACGGATGATGATCAAGCTTCTGGCGAAAGAAAGGGTGGCTTTGGTTCAACCAAAACCAAATAAAGTATGATTACAATTTATTATTCCCCTAGTTGCTCATCCTGTAGAAAAGTCCGTAAATGGTTTGATGAGCAGAAAATTCCTTATGTGGCGAAAGACATCTTCACTTCTTTAACCGATGATGATATCAAACAAATGATTACCAAATCGATTGACGGGACAGACGAAATCATTTCTTCGCGCTCAAAAATCGTTCAAGAACAACATATAGATTTCGATAATATGAAAATATCGGAGTTGGTTAAGTTTATCAAAGCGAACCCTTCTGTTTTAAAACGCCCTATTATTGTCGATGATAAGCGTCTTCAAGTTGGATATAACGAAGAAGAAATTGAAATCTTTATCCCTCAGGCTAGACGTATGGCTTATCTCCTTTGCAAAGAGTGTCCTAAACATTCAACATGCGTCGGAGCGCCAATTATTAAAGAAAAAACTCAAAACTAATTCTTTTTCTCTTTTCTTTTTTGCCAAAAGAATCCTTTTTTCTCCTTCTTTTCCGTTTGAAAAACTTCTAATTCAGGAGAAATTTCCTCATATGTTTGTTTTAAAATGGCCAAATCGTCATCTTTAGATAGGGGCCTGCCTTTTTCTTTTTCGATTTCATTTTTCTTTGTTAAATAAAGGAGAGAAGCGGTAACGGAAGTTGCTGTATCCATGTTTGCCTTGGAATTCCCTTTTTTGAAAAAGGATTTTAAGAAAGAGATAAGAGGAGGTATTTTCTTACTTTCTTCCGAGTCTTCAGGGAAAGATAATTTCTCCGTGTCTTTGATTAGTTTCTTTCTTTCTTTTTTGTTTTCTAATACATGGGTCGCGTCTTTTTTAAGGTTGGAGAACAATTCAAGAATCTCTTTGTTAACGGGAACGGCTTTGATTGTCTTTTTGCTTTGCTTTTCTTCTTCCAAACGATCAGCATTCTCAAGCAGATAAATAATCCGTTTCTCTTCCTCCGTATAAGTCTTTTGATCTTCTTTTAATTCGTTTACGTAATCCTTATGGTTGAAATTGAGTACAAATTGTATGAGTTTGCTAGAACGGACATCTTCTTCTAAGGCTAGTTGAAGAAGATCAACATAACGATTCACGAGCAATACAATAGAATCAACGAAGACTTGGATTAATAAAAGAATTCCCGAACCGATGGTAGCTAAGATGGACAAATCCGATGAACCATGAGAAGAGATTTCATAAACTGCAATCAAAATAGCAACAAGTTTGCAGATATATTTCATGCTTTTTAAGAAGAGCAAAGCGATACGTTTCTGCTTCTTTTTGCTACGAATCACGCTTTTTTCGTCATTCGTATCAATTTTATATACAGGTTCAATAAGGATACTTGCTAAAGAAACGGAAAGAATAAGTGAATAAATGATGACATAGCTCAAAGAGTTTAAATTCGAAAAAATCAAATAGAGAAAATAAGCAAGGAAAAGCACCTGAACAACGATGTTTAATATCTTTTTGATTTTGGCGAGTTCTCTTTTGATGATGCGAACCGCGGATAAAGTGTGACTAAGAGGGTTTGCCATAAAGAAATTATAGTTAAAAGAAGGGCAAAGAAAAAGGTTACCGAATGGTAACCTCAAGAAAGAGAATGTTTATTTCTTGCTTGCGCGATAGGCTTCCATCGCACGAACAACCTTGCTCTTTTTATTCAAAGCATAAGGAATGCCGTTTTCTTTAAGTAGTTGCTCAAGATATTTTTCAGCATCGCCTTCGTTGTTGTGCTCTAATTCGATTTCGTAATCGTTCATGCCAGAATAAGTATTCTTATCGATGGAAAGCTTGCCATTTTCATACGGGGCATCAATACGTTCCGTGGTTAAGGAAGTAATGATTTTTAAGGATTTCGTATGGATGTCTAACATGTTTAACATTTTCTTGATATCGCCATCAGGGAAGATGCCGTTATCACGGAAGTTAACGAAGGTTTCTTTATTCCATGTGCAGTTCTTTTCCAATAAGCCTTGGGAGAGTGGAACTTTTAAGGTCATTTCAAAATGGTTATCTCTCTCACGAATTCTTAAAGCTAATTTTTCTTTCGAAAGAATACCATCTGTGGAATCAATGTAGTGGTTTACTTGGATGTAAGCTCCATAGTTTTTGTATTTTAAAACTAGTTTTTCGTAGTCCGCTTTAGAGACTAAAGCTTTTGCTTCGATTTCAATTGCGTTGCTCATTTTATTACCTCGGTGTTATTATAACGCAAGTATGATATTTCTAGATGATGAATTCTTATTAAGAAACCTTTGGTGGGTAATCCTTCTCGCCATAATCTGCCTTGCTGGCATTGTTATTCTTCTTTCTTATATTGTCCACAAAAAGAAAAAAGAGCCGACCCATGTAGTGAATATTAATGATAATCTTCAAGCTATCGGTGGAAAAGATAACGTTCTTTCTCATTCTTTATCAGGCTCTCGCATTATTCTTCATTTGAAAGATTATTCAAAGGTCGAACGTGAGAAACTAAAGAAAGCAGGTGCGATAGGCTTTATCATGAAAAGTGATAAATTAACCATCGTTTTTAAAGAAAACGCGAAGGACGTGTATCAAATTTTATTTAAGGAATAGATTATGGAAACAAAACAAAAACGTTCTTTTAAATCTTTTTTGTTAGATTTTCTTAAAGGAATTTCTTTAGGGATATCAGCTGCAATCGCGGGTTTATCGGCTGGAACAATTGCTGTAGTGGAAGGATGTTATGACTCTTTAGTCGGAGCCGTCTCTAGTCTTCGTAAAAACTTTAAGAAAAGCTTCCTTTTCCTTCTTCCTTATGCTTTAGGGCTTCTGCTTGGCGCTCTACTTGCCCTTGTTGGTATTCAACGTGGTTACAAAGCGGCTCCATTCTCTTTAACTAGCCTCTTTGCTGGTTTGATTTTTGGATCTTTGCCTGTCGCTATAAAAGAATTGAAGAGAGGAACGAATGCAAAAGAAAGAGTTTCTCGCTCTTTTTCCTTTCTTTTCTGTCTTCTTTTGGCTGCAGGTCTTGGAATTATGACTGCTTTGCTTAAATGGCAATTAAGTTTCTTCCAAGAAGATGGAACTCTTTATTGGTGGGTTTATATTTTAGCTGTTGTAGGGGGATTTATTGGCGCCTTCACATGCGTTGTTCCAGGAATCTCTGGATCAATGTCCCTTATGGTTATTGGTGTTTATTACCCATTATTGAATACTTTCACAGGCTCTGATGCGATATGGCATTCAGGAAATTCATTAAAAATCACCTTAGGTATCGTAATGCTCTTTTTGTTCGCTATAGGTGCTTTAGGGGGTGTCTTTTTTGGCTCTAAGAGCATGAAATATCTTCTTAACAAACATCGTGTGACGACTTTCTTTGGCATATTCGGCTTAATTTTGGGCTCTCTTGTTTCTATGTATGTGAACTCTTCAATCTTCCCTTATTACACAGGGACAGAAATCGCTGGGAAAGTCTATCAAATTCAAACCTGGGATTATATTGTTGGCTCTATTCTTTTTGTGCTTGCTTCTATTTTTATGTTCCTATTGCTGCATTACCTAAATAAGAAAAAAGCTTCCGAAGAAGCTAATTTCTAAACACGTGCTTGGCAATATCTTCCGTTGGAAGACCCACAATATTGTCATAACTCCCTTCAATACGAGAAACTAAAGGGAAGGGGTCCTGTATACCATAAGATCCTGCTTTATCGAGAGGGAGAAAACGATCAACGTATGTTCTGATTTCTTCTTCTGTCAAAGGATTGAAATAAACGAATGAGCGAACGGTTCGTGTGATTTCTTTTCCTTTTCCTAAGTAAGTATAAGAAGTAAGCACAACCTGTTTCTTGCCACTTTCTTTTAATAACATCCTAACAGCGTCTTCTTTATCTTTTGGCTTCCCTAGGACTTGATTCTCTAAAACGACGATAGTATCCGCCGAAAGAACCTCATCGTTTGGATGGTCTTTGAAGATGGTGTAGGCTTTTAAAAGACTTTCTTCTTTCGATAATCTGGAAGGATCGTATAAAGCATCTAAAGCTCTTTCATCAACATTAGGTGAAAGAACAATAAAATCAGAAACTAATTTCTTGAGAAGAAGTTGTCTTCTTGGTGAAGAGGAAGCGAGGATGAACATTTTATTTTTCAGAGCTCGACATGATGATTGGGACAATCATCGGGCTTCTTTCTGTTCGACGATAGATATAGTGGGAAAGAGCGTCTTTAATAGCAGATTTAATTTCACCAAACGAAGCTTTATGAGCCATTACTTGATTGACCACTTCCTGAGCGTGCATCTGGGCATGACGAATAACGTGCGTATCTTCGGAAACGTTAAACCCACGAGAATAAACGATTGGAGGAACAATTAATCTGTTCTTCTTTGAATCTAGGGTCATAAGAACGCAAACGATACCGTTATTCTTTAATTGTTCACGATCATTAATAACAGCGCTAGAAAGGCCATCTAAATCCGTTCCATCGATATAAACGTCATCAGCAGGAACATGCATTCCCAAAGAAGAAACGACGTGATTACGTAGTTGAAGCATATCTCCATTCTCGCAAATAAAGATATTTTCCTTAGGAATACCAACTTCCTGGGCAATCTCGCCGTGAAGTTTTAACATACGATATTCACCATGCGCTGGCATGAAATATTTTGGTTGAGTCAAACGGAGCATTAAGCGTAATTCTTGTCTGGATGGGTGGCCAGAGGAGTGAAGAGAGAAAGCCAAACCGTTTTGCTTGACATCCGCCCCTTCTTTGACCAATAAGTTCACCAATGTATCGATTAAAGCGCCGTTTCCTGGAATTGGATTAGAGGAGAAGATAATGGTATCTCCTGGCACGATACGAACGTTTTTGTGCTCACCTTTTGCAATACGGGAAAGAGCAGCCATTCTCTCTCCTTGGGAACCGGTGCAAAGAATACAAATCTCACTCGCGCGATAATTACGGATCTGATCATCTTTAATTAAGGATGAATCTGGAATTTTGATATAGCCATATTGACGGGCAATGCCAACAACCGTTTCCATTGAGCGTCCTAAAATACAAATCTTACGGTTATGCTCAACAGCAACCTCAACCACCTGTTGGATACGGTTAATGTTACTTGAGAAGGTGGAGACAATAATTCTAGCAGGGGCTTTATCGAAAATTTCTTCGACTCCCTTACGAACATGGGTTTCCGATGGGGTGTATCCTTCAATTTCCGCATTTGTGGAATCGGCTAATAAAAGATCAACGCCTTCGGTGCCTAACTTAGCGACTTTAGAGATTTCAAAAGTAGGTCCGACAGGAGTTAAATCGATTTTAAAGTCGCCTGTATCAACGATTCTCCCTTCTTTTGTGTCGACGCAAATACCAAAAGAATCTGGAATAGAGTGCGTAACACGGAAGAAAGAAACGACAAAATCATCAGCAATTTTTACGATCGTATCAGAATCGTATTCCACGATTTTGATTTGATCTTTGATACGGTTTTCTTCTAACTTGTGACGAATTAAAGCAGCCGCTAATTTTGGCGCATAAATCACAGGAATATAAACTGAACGAATTAAGAAAGGAATACCACCGATATGGTCTTCATGACCATGGGTGATAAAAAGTGCTTTAATTTTATTACGGTTATTTTTTAAATACGTGTAATCAGGAATGACATAATCAACGCCTGGAAGGGACGCTTCGGGGAAACGAACGCCAGCATCAAGAAGAATAATGCTTTTCTCCGATTCAATGCAGTATGTGTTTTTACCAACTTCGCCTAAACCGCCGAGCGCAAAGACGTTTATACCATTTTGAAAACCTATCATAAAGGCCTCCTCCAATAATGAATCACGAAATTTTATGTACTTCCGCTAAAGAAAATATACCACAAGAGCGATACGTTTCCCTATGGAATTTTATGAAAGCGTTTTCCAAAAGAATCACTTCTCTTTTAACGCCCTGATGAAGAAATAAAGAGCATATCCAAATGAAGGAATGCTGATGAGGTAAAGGAAAAGAGTCAAAGAACCCATGAAATCTAAAGGTAAAAGGACTTGGAAATTTTCAATGGCAAAATAAGGGTTATAAGCCAGCAAAGAATAAATGGCTATCGTAAGAATGCTAACGAACCCAAAGTGACATGAAGCGACAATGATCTTGACTTTTCTATTCATTTGAAAGGAGATTTCCCCATGGTTTCTTACGAAAAATTCATAGAAGAATAAAATCAAGGCGTTCCAAACAATCAAAATATAAACAGGGAAATATGGTAAAGAAGAAGGATAGAAAGAATCAGAAATTAAACAATTGATGAAGCCCCCAAAGAAATAAAGGCTAACTAAAACGTAGAAAGGACGGAAAATAGACCCAAAGACTTTATGAATCATCTTTCCTTCATAAGGGTAATAATCACGTACATCCTTCCTTTTCCATAAAGAAAGAAGGCTTCCTCCAAACAAAATGGATAAGAGCGCAATCAAATAAAGCTCGACTGGGAAAAGAGCGGAGAAATTCTTATCCCCAAAGAAATAGATTCCTTTGCCCCAATAAACACTTGTGATAATGATAATGAAAAGGCCTAAACAAACAGAAATAATTCCGTTGACTAACGTGGTTAAACGATAACGTTTTTCGTTTTCAGGATAGATGATTAAATGCAAAACGAATAATAGATAAATAGGGGTGAAGTAAGCCAATTCAATCGGGAAAATTCTTCCTTGATTATAAAACTTATCTAAATCGGATGCGAAAAAGGCAAATCCACGGAAGAACATGATGGAAGCAAAAAGAAAAAGCAGAACTTCAAGAACTTTAAGACAAATGTTAACGCTTCGTTTCATAAAGTGGACTCCCAAATTGAACTTCTTCTTACTTCTCTTGTGGAATAATCCATATAAGTATGTTGAATGCTCCAACTTTGATCTTTTCTTAATTCATAGAAGGCATAGCCTGTTTTAGTAAAACCTTTTTCGTCTTTATAGTAATAAAGCTCTGTATTGGATTTCACACCATAGCCCATGATCATTTCCTCATATTTTGTTACGGAATCGTTCGCATGATCATGCCCAAAGAACATCCCTTTCATATTGATTTCTTTGGCTGTTTTGAAAAAAGAAGAATCAATTAAAGTAGGGCATGCTTTTTCGTCATTCTTCCCTAAAAGAACCTTGCTTGGGTCTTTCTTAAGGGCTTCCTCTGCAAATTTGTATTCTTTTGGAGGAATATGGAAAAAACCTAATGAAGGAAGATAAGAAGAACCTTTCTTACTAGCATCCGCTATGCCTTTCATCCATTTGACTTGATTCTCATGGATACAATCATATTGATATTTCAGGACATCTTTCGGCGCTAAAGAATTTGAGTCAATCATGTAGACTTGCCAAAGTGTATTTTCACCATCTTGGATATCAATGTAATAGTTGGTGTCTCCGTAAACATTATCGGAAAGGGTTTTGGCGATAAAGTTTTTGCTTGTTGAAACCATTTTGTTCATCCAATCAAGATTCCATTCGCCTTCTTTGTCGTGATTTCCATAAGTGACAGCAATCGGGGTGTCCCATGAAGAAAGGAAGGAAAAGAGTTCTTCAACGATGGATTTATTTGCTTCTAAGAAAACATCTCCGGTTATGGTAACTAAATCAACGTGTCTTTTTTCTTTTTTTGCATCTAGGAAAAGAGCTTGCAAATAATCTTTAGCTTCCTTGATTTTCGTCACATAGGTCCAATGGATATCGGTAAGCTGTAGTATGTTAAATGTATCATCTTTAAAAGAAAGGACGTTTCGGTATTCCTCATACGGTCTTTCTAAAGCGTTCCCAGCCTGACAAGAAGTTAGGAAGAGGAAACTAAGAAAAAGAGATAACTGTTTATGCTTCATATTTTCATTTATTTTAAGAGATAGAAAACTAGATGGCAATTGCACCCATCACTTTTTTAAACGGTTCTTTTTTATCAATCCTATCATAGAAGAAAATGCCAGAAAGGTGATCGATCTCATGCTGCAAAACAATGGCGTCGAAACCTCTTGCGTTGATGATTATGTCTTTATTTTGAATAGTATCGAAAGCCTTCACAGTGACTTTAAAATCACGATAGGCATACCCAGGATGCTCCCCATCAACGGATAAACAGCCTTCTCCGGATTCTAAAAAACATTTCTTCACGGAGTTAGCCACAATTTTTGGATTTATTAGTTTATATTGCACATATTCTTCATTTTCACCGACTGGGTAATAAATGACGAGCATGTTCTTATAGACCCCAATTTGTGGGGCGGCTAAGCCAACGCCTTCTCGGACGCCAGGATGTTTTTCTCTAAAAGAAGGATCTTGAGTTTCTTTTAAGTAATCAAACATTTTATCAATGATTTCACGATCCTCTTCAGAAAGAGGCATACTTACAGGTGTAGAAGGTTGGTGGATTCTAGGATTTGTGTCTTTAACAATTTTGAGATTCATATATGAGGAATTGTAGCATAGAAAATAGAAAATCGTTAAAATGTTGATTATGAATGAAGAGATAATTAAATCCGTTGAATCCTTAGCGAAAGCTCTTAAGGAGGATCCTAGAATTCTTCGCCTCAATCAATTGGAAGAAGAACTATTTTCTAATCCTGAAGTCATTGAGCTTAGCCAAAAGAAAGATAGGCTAGAACGTGAATATGAGACAGTCCTTTCTTATGCAAAAGAGGATTCTCTTGAAGCAAAAGCCTACGAAAAAGCTCTTTATGAGGCTAAATTAGCTTTGGATAGTCATCCTCTTGTTCAAGAATATAATTCTCTTTACGTTCCAATTCGCGATTTGTATATGCAAATGGATGATATTCTTTTTGGCCCATTTCGGTCTAAAACTCTTTCTCATGAGGCAAAATGAATGTTAAAAGTAGCAGGTGGAAAATATCGTTCTAGGCTCTTAGAAGTCCCTCCTCTCGTTACCGTTCCAACAAAAAGCATGGTAAGAGAAGCGTTAGCAAACGCTTTAAGAGAAAAGATTCCTGGTGCCGTTGTTCTTGATATGTTCGCGGGTTCTGGTGCTTTAGGGATTGAGATGCTTTCCCGTGGAGCAAAATACGCTCATTTTGTAGATTTATCTTTGGATGCTTGCAAAATCATCCAAAAGAATCTTTCATCTTTAAAAGAGAATAACGCTCACGTTTGGAATATGTCCTATGAGAAGGCTCTTTTGAATCTTCCTTCTCAAGTGGACATCGTTCTTATGGATCCTCCTTATAAGGATATAGATTTCTATCAAAAAGGAGTCTCCCTCCTTCTTGAAAAGAACATCTTAAAAGAGGATGGTGTCATTGTTTTAGAATATGAAAATGAAATAAAAATAGATGAAACCCCGTTTCGTGAAGTAAGAAATTACCGTTACGGGCGAAATAAAATTAAAATCCTTTGGAGGTAAGAAATGAAAATCGCTGTATACCCTGGTTCTTTTGACCCTATTACGAACGGTCACATCGGTGTTTTAAAAAGATCTTTGCAAGTGTTTGACAAAGTCGTTCTTCTTTTAGCGGTGAATCCGGCGAAGAAATCTTCTTTCTCCGTGGAAGAAAGACTGGAGATGATGAAGGAAGCTACAAAGGACATTCCTGGCGCTTTAATTGATTATGATCCAGGTCTTGTTGTGAAATATTGCGAAAAGGTTGGAGCCAAACACATCATTCGTGGTCTTCGCGCTGTAACAGATTTTGAATACGAGTTTCAATTAGCTGCGTCCAATGAATTCGCCAATCCAAACATTGATATGGTCTTCTTCATGGCGAGAAAAGAAGAAACGTTTATTTCTTCTTCTTCGGTAAATGAACTCGAAAAGAACGGTGTGGATATTTCCTCTTTGGTTCCTGCTGTTGTTTTAGAACATTACAAGAAAAGAAAATAAGCTATTAATAATAAGGAAAAGAAAAACCGTTAACGATGATGTTAACGGCTTTTTAAATGTCTTCAAATAATTAGGCTTGTTTGGTGAAGAGATTTGTGGTGCTAAATTCGTCTGTGTGGTTCCACATATTTAGAAGAAGTTTGGCGCGATCCAATTCAGAGTCACCAGAAACGCTGAAGAGAATTTCGCTTAATCCGCCACGTCCAGCAGAGAGCGCTTTATCGGTGAAATCGACTAAGCAAACACATGGAAGAGGGAATTCGCTTAAGACATTAGCAGTAGAACTGCTGGTGTTATTTAAACCAAATTGATCATAAGAAGTTTCGGCAACGGAAGCTCTGGTGCGATAAGAAGTTTCGGAAAGAACTGGACCAGCGATGTTGAACAAATTGGCATTGGTATAAAGGAAACGATTGAATGCGCTTTGTCCACCAATGGTAATGGTATATTCGGAATCATTATCGGAAGTGAAGGTTGCATCGATAGCTTTTAAGTTAAAGGCAAGATCTTTATCATCATTGACAGAAAGATTGTATTGGGAAGCGTTCCAGTTGTTTTTCAAATAACGTAAGCCAGATTCGATATTATCGGAAGAAGCATTGTCTTTCTTGTAGAAAACAAGGAAGAATTTCTCACCATATTTGTCGGTGAAGTCCTTGTAATCAGCGGCTTTGGTAGCGTGTTCTTCATCGTTATATGCTTTTAATGTGTTTTCATATAAGTCTTGGGAAAGATTATCGCCATCGGTAACACGTTTACCGGAAGTAAATTCTTCGTTATTAATAGAGACATCGTATTGTTTGAAGAATTGTCCGTTTTCTGAACCAGAGAAGGACTGTGCCCATTTCGTGATGTAAGGAATGGAGAAAATAATCGCAAAGATGGCACCAACGATAAGTAACGGTTGGACCCAAGCAGTTTCCTTGATCCAACGCCAAATCTTAACGAAGAATGCACCAATCGCTTTAAGTAATATCATGGAAAACCTCCGACAAAAAGCAGCCTGTTTTTATAAACAGCGATGTAATCTTATCATTTCAACTTGCTATAGGCAATAAAACATGTTTCTTTTTTCTTTAGAAAAATGGAAAGAGAAAACAAGAAGCACTTTTCTACTTGTTTAAGATGGGGCAACCTATATAATCATTTCGACATATGAAAAAGATACATAATAAATTTTCGACTTTGAAAGAAAGAGTAAACGATTGGTTATACGACCATCTTCGTTTGAAACACACGTTTGATTTCATCTGGGCCTTGTTGATTTCTACTCTATCCGCCTTCACTTTCGCTTTTGGCTTTAACTGCTTCATTTCCCTTCAAACTCTTAAGGATGGTGTTTGGCTAATTGATAAATACGTTGCCGGAGGGGTATCGGGTATCTCTCAGACTCTGATTATTTTCTTAAATTTATGCGGAGTTCATTTTGATGTTTCCGTGGAACACTTAATGTTTTCTGTCCTTTATTTCGTTATCAATATCCCTGTTATTATTCTGTCTTTCTTTGGTATTGGTAAACGTTACACTCTTCTTACCCTTATCAATGTTTTGGAAACTTCGATTTTTACAGAACTATTAAATCCAGAAAAAATAGAAGTCATCTATCAAATCGGACAATATGTTAGTGCCCATGGTGGTCTTCTTGCTCGTGTTATTTTTGGTGGTGCAACAACAGGATTAAGCACAGCTATCGCCTTTAAGGGTGATTTGTCTACGGGCGGAATTGATGTTATCGCTTATTGGATCGCTTTAAAGAAAAGAACGGCAGTTGGCAAGTATTCCGTTATTATGAACGGCATAACCCTTACCTTATTCACGATTTTCTCTTGTGCATTAGATGGTTGGGGCAATACAGCCATTGTTGGTGAGCATTTTGCACGTGCCGTCTTCTCTGTTGTTTATCTTTTCGTTACTGCTCTTGTAGTAGATAGAATTCACACAAGAAATAAGAAAGTAAAAGTCCAAATCGTTACCAATGAAGAGGAATTAGGCCAATTCATCATTTCTCACCTTCCTCATGCTGCAACAATGATTAAAGGGAAAGGCGTATATTCTAACGCCGATCGTTATATCTTTGATATTGTCATCTCTTCTTATGAATTAAATTCTGCAATCAAGCTCATTAAACAAGAAGATCCTAATGCTTTTATCGAAGTACTTCCGCTTGAACAAGTTGAAGGACGTTTCTATATGCGCCCAATTAAATAAGGGTTTAACGAATAAACTCATTTTATTAGAAATCCCTTAGACAAGTGCGCTTCTAAGGGATGTTTTTAACGAACGTACACAATACGATGTTCTTTTCTTGACAATTTCTCTTTTTGAGGAAGAGCAGCGTATCCAAGAGTAACGTTTCCAATTCCTTGCCATTCATTTGGATCGAAACCATTTTCTAATAAGAGTTTCTTCCCAAACTCTCTTTCAACCTCTTCCTTTGCACGGTGAATCCAACAGGCGCCAACACCTAAAGAGGAAGCGGCATTAAGCATATTCCCAATCATCAAAGAGCCATCATAAATGCCTGTAGGTCCTTTTGCGATAACAAGAACGACAATCGGGGCGTCATAAAAAGGATGGATTCCCTCTCTTCCTAAGATGCGCGCGTTTTCTTCTTCTAACTCATCACGAACCTTTTTGTTTGTGATAACAATAGCTGCAGCATTTTGTTGGCCAAGGCCGCTAGGTGCATATAAACCCGCTTCGAGTATCTCTTGAAGGATATCTTCAGGAATCATCTTATCGGTATAAGCTTTACAAGAACATCTTGTCTCTAACGTTTTGATTGACTCGTTCATTTTGAATTCCTCCTTAGTCATTTTATCCAAAAATGATTTTCATCAAAATTAATCATACACCATGTTGCCAAAATGATTTCTAATGAAACCCATAAAAGGCAAAGACATTTATCCAGTTAACAAAATGAAGTGATTTTCAAAAATCGAAAAAACATAAAAATAAAATGGTTCATCTTTTTTTGAAAACGAACCATCCATTTGCGAATTATATTTTCAAACACTTTATTTTCCCGTATGTTCTTTTTAAAACGTGATAAGTACCTGTCTGGGTGTACAAGTTGACTTCCTTTCCATGAGCTTTGTGATAGACTTCGAGTTCACATGAACGTAAACCTCCATCATCACACTTGGGTGCGCCCATTCGTGGCCGACGTCAGAAGGCGAATGATGAAATGAAAAAAAGAAAACCGGGATTGTTCCCGGCCTTTTCATTGATAGATGTCCCTTCTATGTCCTACTTTCACGATTTCGACAACAAGCTCATGATCGATTATCTCGGCAATTACCCTGTAGTCGCCTATGCGATACCTCCAATAATGGTTTAGTTCCCCTTTGAGCGGCTTCCCCGTTCTTCTTGGGTCGTCTATCCCATCGAGGTTTCTCCTTAGCCAGTTCGCGATTATCACTCTCGTGTAGCGATCCAGCTTGTTCATCTCCCGGATGGCTTTCTCCGAATATCTTAAATGATATCCTTCTCCGGTCATAAGCCCATGAGCCTCTCGGCTTCATCCACTGAGTAGGTTTTCTCGGTGCCGTTTCTGATTCTTTTGGATACCTCTTCGGCCTCCGCTAAATCGTACTTTTCCTCAATGGCTTCGAAGAAAGCTCTCTTTATCGCCTCAGAGAGCGTGACTCCTTCGCATTTTGCGTAGGTGTCTGCGATCTTCCTTTGCTCGTCGGTCATTCTTATTGTGACATTCATTTTCTTCCGCCTCCTTCTTAGTACCCTTAATGTAGTGCAATGCAAGGCAATTTTCAAGATAAAATAAAAACCACGATCTATTAATTATGGTTTCTTTTCTATTTTAGGCCCTTGAAGTATCTCTCTTTGCCGCTGTTCTTCGCTTTTCCGTGCCATCGTTACACCCCCTTTTCATAGGGGCCGGGCGCTCGCCCCTTGACGCTTCTGACTCTATGGGTTAGCCTATTATCGCTTGGTAGATTTCTATTGCTAGCTTAATAAGGGTGCCAGTCTTAATAGCCAGCTCTAGGAATCTTTTTATTTTTTTCGAGTTTCACTAGGTAAAACCTTTTCTTGCAAGCCATCCAAATTGGATAGGGGCTTTAAGGCTTTTTCTTTCTCTCATTTTCTACCGGTCTTTTAATGCCTACCTTTCTGCCCCCGTTTTCGGGAACGGTCACAATTACAAACGCATTTATAAAATATGTGACCCCGTTTTAATTAATTTCTTTCAAAAACGCTTAAAAGCCTAGACCTAATCGAAAGAAAAGAATTTGAAGCATTTTTGCTAAAAGTGACTTAAAAAACGGAAAATAAAGGCACGATAAACCTTTATATATTTATTTTTATATATCCAAGGTAGACGAAATAAGTTGGTTATATACAAGTAAACTCTCAAATAACAAATATGGTTTTAACGTGCGTGATTTAGATATAGCAAAAATCAAGAAAACGATAAAAACATTATTTTTCCAGTAACATTAGTAGCGTTTTAGAACGCATGCGCATGTAAGAAAAAAGGGCTATTATTTTTGCCGTTGTCGTCCTCTTTACTTTTTCTTTTCAAATGGTTTATTTCTTTCAGAATGAACCGCTCGTTAATCGACTGCTTTTATATATTTCCAGGCACTTTATTTTCCCATATGCTTCCTTTTAATATCTTGTCGAGAACGCATATGAGTGGGCGAGTTGTCAAAAAGTGCCGATAAAAACTACTCTGGCGGAGAAGAAGGGATTTGAACCCTTGCTAGGCATACACCTACTAGCAGTTTTCGAGACTGCCCCCTTCGGCCACTTGGGTACTTCTCCACAGCGCTAGTAATAATATCGCTTTAGGAGGGTTCAAACAAGGAAATGCGAACATTTCCATTTTTTGAATTCATCTATACGTGTTAACATAGTTAAGGTTAAGGAAAAAGACCTGTTTTAAGTATGTTCAATTATGAATTCGTAATGAAAACAAACACAAATGTCTTAAATGACTTTGTAAGTCGTTTCTCTCCCGCGGATTGGAGAACGATTATAGGCTGGATCACTTTTGTTATTATCCTTCTTTCCTTTGCTGCTTTGATAACGACTTATTTCGTCCTTCGATACTTCGATAAAAAATTTGTTCGCACGGTGAATTATGAATCTAGTGGAGCAAGAGCTTATCGCATTGACTCAGTCCATAATTCCGTTACGTATTTCGATTTATCTAACCTCCGCGAAAAAAAGAGTATCACCATGGAACAGTTCTATGATTCTTTCCCTGATGAAGAAAAAACGAAGGTCCACACTTGGATTGAAAACATTCTTTCTGGAAAACAAACCACAGACTTCTTACAAACCAACGTTTACTTAAAAACCCATAAGAAAACAACTTCCTCTTTTTTACGCATTACCAAATCAAACCCTTCAAGTGGCTTGCTTCATCTTGAAAGTTATCTCCTTCAAAATGCGATTCGAAAGAAGGGGAATGTCCCAAATACTGTTTTTGTAACGGAAACGCAATTCGCTAACTCCATTAAGAAATACGGCTCTTCTAGAGGAACAACATTTTGTTTCACTTTGAAGAAAAAGAAAGGCGATGCCTATGAGAACAACGTCCCTAGAACCGTTTGCAATAAGTTCCGCACAGCTTTGGATCGATATATATATGGCAACGCTCAATTAATGAGACTGGCAGATAATGAACTTCTCGTTTGTAACTTCGATATCAACGACCATGAAGAAGCGGTGGCCTACGCTTTAAGAACGATTAACGGGGTTACGAATGCTTTGACGACAAAGAATAAAATGAACGACGCTATCTATGTTGTTAAAGCTGGCATTGTTGCAAATAAAGATCTTTTTGGTGATACAGAATCGCTCATTGATTATTCTCAAAGAACGGCGATGAATGCCTATGACACTTCTTCCTCTTTGGTCTATTACCGCAAAGGAGTGGACGATTATGTGAATTTCGATGTTTCCAAATATCGTTCTGAAGTCGAGAAAATCATTTTTGATAAACGCATCAACAATTTCTTCCAACCGGTTTATGGCGTATCAAGACATTCCGTGCTTGGATATGTATCAAAACCTGTTCCTGATGCGGATAGAACTTCTTTTGCAACTATTGAGGAACTAAAGAACTACGCGATCCGTGCCAAAGACCAAAATAACCTCTTTGGCTATCTTGCAAAGACGATTGTTTCTCGTTTCGTTTCCGAAAGACCACTCCGTTCTCAGCGTCTTTTCTATCCTATTATGGTAAGAGAGCTTCAAACGATACCAGCAATCTTCTCCAATCTTAAGGGGGCTAAGGACGCAAATCTAATGTTCCTTCTTAAAGAAAATGACGTCCTGGCTGGTTCAAAGCAAATAGGAATGGATAATTTATGCTCCTTGCTTAAAAACGTTCATGAGTCCGGTTTTTCTTTGGGACTTATCGTTCAAGGCAAAGCGATTAACGCGGATGAAAACATTTTGAAACTGATGGATATCTTCTTCGTGGATTTCCGTAATGATGACACGGATAGCAAACATATGGACATGGTCATTCGTTCTCAACTCCACGCCTTGGTAGAAAAACTCCTTAAATACAAGAAGATTATCGTTGGTTCTAACCTTGCTGATTGGAATGCGATAGAATTGGTAGTTGGCTCTGGAATTGACTATGTTGCCTCTGACCAATTTGGCCCTTATCAAAATGGGTTTGTACCGCTTAAAGAAAAAGACGAGATCCGTCTAAAGGAAATGAAAGGAAACAGACAATAAATTATGGAAAAGAAAAATGATGCCATCACTTCGCGTGATGTTGACTTTGCGAAATGGTATACCGATGTATGCCGTAAAGCAGATTTGATGGAATATTATTCCGTTAAAGGATTTATCGAATATCTTCCTTACTCTTATGCGATGTGGGAAGAAATTCAAAACTATTTGAATGGTCGTTTTAAAGAAAACGGCGCCGAGAATGTTTATCTTCCTATGGTTATCCCTGCCTCTGTTTTCAACAAAGAAAAAGAGCACGTGGAAGGCTTTGCTCCAGAATGCTTAGTTGCCACCATTGGTGGAGGAAACCAACTTACGGATCCTTTAATCATTCGTCCAACATCCGAAACAATCTTCTCCGAACTTTTCAAAAAAAGAATCAATTCCTATCGTGATCTCCCTATCCGTTATAACCAATGGTGCTCTGTGGTTCGTTGGGAAAAGACAACCCGTCCTTTCCTTCGCGGAGCGGAATTTCTTTGGCAAGAAGGACATTGTCTTTTTGAAACGGAAGAAGAAGCTCAAAAGAATTCCATCGACATGCTTCACGTCTATAATGATCTTGGAAAAGACCTCCTTGCTATCCCATTTTTAATGGGCGAAAAAACGGAACACGAAAGATTTGCCGGTGCAAAAGATACTTATACCGTCGAAGCTTTAATGCATGATGGCAAAGCGCTTCAAAGCGGAACTTCCCATTATCTTGGACAAGGCTTTGCAAAAGCTGCAGAAGTCTCTTTCTTAGGAAGAAAGAACGCTCTTGAAACCCCTTATCAAACTTCCTGGGGCGTTTCTACTCGTCTTCTTGGCGCAATTATCATGGTTCATGGTGATGATAATGGTTTGGTTTTACCACCATACGTTGCTCCAATTCAAGCTGTGATTGTTCCTGTTAGAATGCAAACTCCAGGCGTTTTGGAAGCGTGCCGCAAACTTTATGAGGAAATCAAAGCGCAAGGCATTCGCGTGAAATTAGATGACGATGAAAACCGTACTCCAGGATGGAAATTCGCTCAATATGAAATGAAGGGCGTCCCTCTTCGTATTGAAGTTGGACCTCGTGATCTTGAAAGAGGCGAAGCTCTTCTAACCACACGTGTGGATGGAAAGAAAGAAGCGGTGAAGATTGAAGGCCTTGCTTCTTCTATGCCAGCTATCTTAAAAGATATCCATAACCGTATGTATCAAAAAGCATTAGATAATCTCAATGCCCATATTTCTGAAGCCAACACCCTCGAAGAAATGACAGCTATCCTTGACCAAAAAGGTGGTTTTGTTAAATTTGCTTACGATGGAAGGCCAGAAACGGAAGACATCATTAAAGCGAAGACCAATGGAGCGACTGCTCGTTGTATCTTTGAGAAACTTCCTGCCGATAGCGATAAAGTCGATCCTGTTACCGGAAATAAGGCTACGGTTATCGCCTATTTCGCTCGCGCTTATTAATTTACGCCCTCTTCGGAGGGTTTTCTTTTATGGACCTGACCAATTTTAAATTAGACCTCATCTGTGACATTTCTTATTTAAATGAACAGTTTTCGTCTTTAGAAATGATTCCTTTCGATGAAAAAGAGAAAGAAAGACTTCATGAAGCGGCTATTTCCTTTCTTAATGGTTCTAAGAAAGATGAGGCGATTCTTTTAAAAAAACATCAAAAAGAGTTTCTTTCTTATTTTCTTCAAACAACGTCGGATTTGGAAAAATGGGTCAAAGAGAAAAAACCTTTTTCTTGGGAAGAAGATGATGTCAATTTCTTAAATTTCCTCCTTCATTCCTCTTATCTTCATTCTGAGAAGATGAAAGAGAATTACCCAGAATATCTTAAGAACCTAATTCAAAGAGTTTTGTGCCCCCTCGTCCTTTCTTTGACGGAAGAGGATCCTTTCTACCATGACCTTGATTTTTGGTTCTCAAAAGAAGGGGAAGCCTTCCTTGATTCCCTCTCTTTGCTAAAAGAGAAAGAAATTCTTAGAGACCATTTTTCCAAAACAAAAACGGTTTTCGATTAACGTTTTCTTCCATTGACTGATTTCTTTTTTCACCCCTCTAAAAAAGATGATTTTTGGATACCTTAAAAGCCCTCTTGATTGCTATAATGAATCATATGGCAGAGAGTGGACTTTCTTTAGAAATTCAAGCGGAGAAAAATATCTCCTACGTTAATTATCAAGCTTATCTTTTACAAAAAGAGGCGACCCATGGTATCGAAACGAACCCATTTTGTTTCTTAAAATCGATTTTAATCAAGAATTCAGGGCAAGAAGATGTGAAGGATGCGACCCTTCGTTTTGACGTGGTTCCTTCCTTGATTGAAATCTCGAATATTCCCCTCTCTTGTATCGAAAAAGGAAATAGAGGAACTCTCATCCGTCAATTTCAATTTTTTCTTGATCCTTTGAAACTTTATCAACTTACGGAAAGCCTTCCAGGCTCTTTAAGAGCAACCTTATTCAATTCGAAAGGGGAGATGTTAGCAACCTCGTCCGTTGATCTTCGTTTTGATCCTATTGAGTTAAGCGTTTCTTCTTACCGCATTCGTGACTTGCTTGCATCGTTTGTAACGCCAAATGAAGAAGGGATAAAGCAAATCGTTTCTTCCGCGATGGATTATCGTAAAAAGAAATACGAAGACGCTTCTTTTGACGGTTATCTTTCTCATGATCCAAACGAAGTTCTAAAAGATATTGACTCTGTATATCAAACTCTTAAAAGCCTTTCCCTTCGCTATATCATTTCACCCGCTTCTTTTGATAAACTCTTCCAACGTGTTCGCCTTCCTAAAAACGTTTTAGGGGATAGGATGGGTAATTGCTTGGATTTCTCTTTGCTTTTCGCTTCCGTTATTGAAGCGATTGGCCTTCGCCCTGTGCTTATTTTGCTTGCCAACCACTGTATGTTAGGTGTTTGGCTAGATGAAGAGATGTCCCTTTCCCCGCTTGAGGAGAATGGTCAAGTCATTATTAATGCCGCATCGAAGGGCTTTGAACACCTTTGCCTTTTAGAATGCACTGCCATCAGCAAAGACGATCTTTCTTTCCAAGATGCAAAGGATTTAGCATATAAAACCCTCCAAGAGGAAAAGAATTTCCATTATGCTATCGATATCCATTCTTGCCGTAATGAATTGATCTGGCCTATTCCCTCCATGAAGGAAGAAAACGGTGAGAAAAAGATTGTGATTCCTTCAATAGACGAGAAGAAGAATGAAAAAATCTCGGAAGTCGATTTGGACGCAAGACGTTATCTTTCCAATGAGAACAAGCGAAATAAGAACCGTTATGAATATTGGGAAGACAAGCTTCTGGATTTAAATCTTGCAAATAAACTCTTGAACTTAAAAATCAAAGCGAACACTTTGCAAATCATGGTCGATGATGCGGAAAGCTTCTTAGATTTCCTTTCTAATAACGATAAAGTCTCTCTTCAAGAAGTGGAGCAAAACATTCTTTTCCCAGATGGAGAAATTCCTTCTTTTCAAGACGCCTTGTCTTTGAACCTCATTCATGAAGGATATGGAAAAGGAAAAATCTCTTCCTTTTGCAAGGCGGGCAATAAAATTGATGCGGCAAAGAACTTATCAAGAAAAGCCAACACCTCTTTGGAAGAAAGTGGCTGTAACCCTCTTTTCCTCACTCTTGGTTTAATTCGTTGGTACGACAATGAAATCAGTGCAAACCACGCCAAAGGGGAGATGTACGCTCCATTATTGCTCCTCCCTGTGCGTATTCCAAAAAGAAAGACGGGCAATTCGTACGTTTTGGAATATGACTACGATGAAATCGGCTTAAACCAAACCCTTTTTGAATATTTCAAACAAAACTTCCATTTGGATTTCTCTTCTTTAAATGAGTTACCTAAAAAAGAAAACGGAAAGATTGATCTCCGTCTCATTTATAACGAAATCAGACGAATTATCACTCCAATGAAGAACTGGCTTCTTTTAGAGAACCCATCCATTCTTTCTCTTTTCTCTTTCTCCCATTTCGTGATGTGGAGTGATTTGAAAAACAATCGAGACATCATGCTTTCAAACAAAATTGTTTCGAGCTTTGTAAACGCGGATAAAGATTTGTCTTTTAAAGAAGAAACACCTGTAAAAGAAATCAAAAACGATGAAGTCATATTCCCTTTAAGCGCGGATTCTTCCCAAATTAAGGCCATATATGACGCAGATAAAGGAGAATCTTTCATTTTGGATGGCCCTCCAGGAACAGGCAAATCCCAAACGATTGCCAATATGATCGTGAATCTTCTTTATCATGGCAAGAAAGTTCTTTTCGTTGCTGAAAAAGAAGTAGCTCTTGATGTGGTTAAGCGTCGTTTAGACGATCTTTCTTTAGGGCAATTCACCCTAGAGTTGGCCAATATCCAAGAACCAAAGTCTCAAGTATTAGAAACCTATCAGAAATTGCTTTCGTTAGGGGGACCTGTCGCGAATCCTGATGGATTTAACGAATGCAATGAGAAAATCGAAGAGAAACAAGCGGAATTAAATTCTAAAATCTCTTCCTTGCATGAAAAAAGAGAATTCCTTTATTCTCCTTATCAAGCAATTCTTTCCTATCTTGAAAACGAAGATAGCGGGGACGTGTATGCGTTTTCCTATGAATTCTTAACGAATTTTAGCGAAAACAAATATGAAAAAACGCTTCAACTTCTCAAAGATATTGCTTCAACATCCCTTTCTTTCGACTCTTATATTTCTTCTCCTTTCATCGGTTTCCAAGAACGTTCCTATTCGATGGAATACCGTGACTCAATGAAGAAAGAAATTGATAATCTTCTTCCACTTTTAGAACGTCTGAAACTCGATTTATACAATGTCTTCAACCGTCAGAAACAATTAGAAGAAACTTACAATAACGCTAAGCGCTACGTAGAAATCCTCGAGATTCTTCGTGAAGGGGAGAAGAAATGGCCTGAACATTTTCTCGATGAGAACTTCGTTGAAAAAGAAGATGAGATTCGTTCCGCATTAAATCTCACCATCGATATTACAAAAAGCAAGGAAAAAATCCTTGTTTCCTTTAACGATTCTTTCTTAAACCAAAACGGTGAAGAATTAGAAAAAGAGTTCTTGCTTGCTGAATCTCAGTCTTTCTTTGCCTGCCATAAAGCTCTTTCCGTTTTAAAGAAAAAGCTGAAGCCTTTCGTTAAAAACAAAGAAGCGTTAAAAAACGATAACTTAAAAGACGAATTAGAACTTTTAAAACATATCCAAGAACAGAATAAAGAACTATCTACCTTCGATCCATACGTCCGTTTCTTCTTAAAGAAGCACCCATTTTTGACTTATCCAGATGGAGAGGAAGTCTTACATGAGTTCGAAACGACTTTGAAGATCAGTAAAAACATCCTTTCTTTGGATTATCTTCCAAATAAAAAAGAGGCGTTCGCTACCTATTTGTCCGATTTAGACCAAGGAAGCTTGTTCTCCAAGATACAAAACACTTTCCTTAAGGATTTCTATGAATTCGAGAAAAAGAAAGAAGAACTTCTTGCTAACGCTTCTTTTGATATCAATCTTTATCCAGATGATAACAAATTTTTTGGTGTGCTTTATAGCAAACTCCGTTCTGCTTCCGGAAGAATTGGAAGCCTAGCCGAATGGACATCTTTGTTATTGAAGCTAGATGATTTGGAAACTCTTCTTCCAAAAGAATACGTCTCATTTTTCAAAAAAGGAAAAATCAAAGAACAAGTTCTTCTCTCCGATTTTGAAAAATCCTTGGCAAACTCCATTCTTTCCTATCGTTTGAAAGAGGACAATCTCGCTCTTCTTTCTAGCAAAGAAATGAACAACCTTGTTCATCAATACGCTAACGATATTCAGGAATTCTCCAATTTGGCTACCATTACTACGGCGGCAAAAATCTCTTCTTCTTATCCAAGAGACGCTTTCCATTTTGCTGAATCAACCTCTTTTAATCAGTTGGCCAAGTTATGCAAAAACGGTGGAAGAGGTGTGTCTTTAAGACAAATTTTCCATAACTACAAAGACATTATTCAGAACTTAACTCCATGCTTTATGATGTCACCAATATCCGTTTCGCAATTCTTAGATATTCACGATTATCATTTTGATGTCGTAATCTTTGACGAAGCCTCTCAAATCCCTACCTCGGAAGCCATCTCAGCGATTGCTAGAGGCGATAGCGTAGTTATTGCAGGTGATGAAGAACAGATGCCTCCAACCTCTTTCTTTACCACAACAATCGGAAATAATGACTCCGATAACGCTTTCTCTTCCTTAGATGAAGATTTGGAATCTCTTTTGGATGACGCTTTGGTTTTGGGCTTGCCTCGTAAAAGACTTCTTTGGCATTATCGTTCTCGCCATGAATCCTTAATCGCTTTCTCTAATAACAAATTCTATGACAATTCCTTGCTCACCTTCCCTTCGCCTACAAACGATGAAAAAGCAGTCGGTTATCGTTATGTTAAAGGCGTTTATGAAAGAGGCAGGGGTATTAACCGCACGGAAGCGAAAGAAGTGGTCAAAGAGATTCTTCGTCGTCTTAAAGACAAAGAACTTCGTACGCATTCTATTGGCGTCATCACTTTTAACGAAGCTCAACAAAATGTTATCGAAGATATGCTAGATAAAGAAACCTCCAAACTTGGAAACGGAAATCTCGAACCAGGCGGAGAAAAGATCTTTATTAAGAACCTCGAAAACGTTCAAGGCGACGAAAGAGACGTGATTCTTTTCTCAACGACATATGGTCCTGATAAAAACGGAACCATTTCTTTGAATTTTGGCCCTCTTTCCTTGAAAAAAGGTGAAAGACGTTTAAATGTAGCGGTTTCCCGTGCTCGTGAGGAAATGGTTGTTTTCTCTTCCTTAAATCCTGCGGACATTAAAGCGGAACGTGCAAAGAATGCTGGTGCTCAATATCTAAAAGACTTCCTCTCTTTTGCTAAATTTGGCTATGATTACCTTCCTTTTAACGCCAATAATCTAGAAAAAAGAGAGATTGGTATTGAAAAGTATCTTGCAGAAGATATCCGTAAGCTTGGCTATCACGTTGAAGAGAATCTAGGAGAATCTTCCTTTAAAGTTGATTTGGCCATTTCTTTAAAAGAAAAACCAAACGAATATCTATTAGGTGTTTTGCTTGATAATGAGCATTTTGCGAATATGACATGCCGTGATCGCAACATCAATGAGCCTAACATCCTTCATCGTCTTGGCTGGAATCTTTGCCATGTTTATGCGGTGGAATACCTTGATCATCGTAAAGAAATCGTTCAATACATTGTAACGGCCTTAAATGAAGTCCTTACGAATCCAAATCAAGGGAAAGAGAATAACGTTTTTAAGAAAAAACCTCTCTTTATCAAACAAGCCATGACGAAAAAATCCATTCCTTACACCTTATCGGAAGAAGCGTGCGATAAAACAAACCTTGCTCCATACCTTCTTTCTTTAATTCAGTATGAAGGCCCTATTTCTCTTGAACTGATTAACCGCCGTTATTGTTTGGCGGTTGGTAAGAAACGCGTAGGATCTATTTCCCGCGGAGAAATCGAAAAAGCCTTGCAAGAAATTGCTGATCGAGTGACTTATTTCATTAACGATGGAACAAAATTCTACGTTCCAAAGGATTTTGAAGAAGCATCTTTCTTAAATTACCGTTTAGATCCAGAGAATAAATCCCTAAGAACATTAAGCGATATTTGTTATCAAGAGGTTGCTAACTGTGCGGCAGACATATTAAAAGAACAAGGCGAAATGGATCTCGGTGACCTAGTCAAACAAGTATCCCTTGTCTTTGGCTATAAAGTCCTTCTTCAAACGAAGAATGCCTATCTAACGAGAGCGATTAAAGATTCTTCTTGCAAAAGAAACCGCATCAAAGTTAGAGAATCTCGTGTTCTTCTTGCTGAATAACGTTTTTCTTTGGACGATAAATCGCTAGCAACATCGGGATAAGCATCGTCAAAGTAGCTAAAACCCAAGCGCCAGGATCGCCTAACGAGGCACCGATAAAAGCCCAAATGGAGGCTGCGGAATTAATAGGTCCGCCATTAAAAAGGGCTGGTAAGAAAGAACAAATAAGCACACGGGCAACTAGTTCTGCAATTCCTGCTAAGAACGGGAAGAGAGGTTTTTCTAGACCTTCCAAACAATTTCGGAAAAGGAAAAGAAACATTAAGATAAACATCAATGGGATGGCAACATACAGGTAGGTGTTGCCCCATTTGATGGAATCGGCAGTTACTTTTTCAGTTGAAAGGAAAAGATATTGATAGGCTCCATTGATGGTGAGTGGAAGAACAACGACGTTGATGAAAACCGTAATGATCATTCCATAAAGAATAGAAACGTGGAAGCCTTTCTTGATGCGCTCATATTTTCCAGC
Source organism: uncultured Mollicutes bacterium (assembly GCA_900540385.1). Taxonomy (GTDB): domain Bacteria; phylum Bacillota_I; class Bacilli_A; order RFN20; family CAG-826; genus UBA4951. The sequence goes on along the minus strand of UQFY01000003.1, from coordinate 104,600 downwards.
ACCTAAGTTTTGAGCCATATAAGAAATCATGGCAAGACCTAAAGATTCTTGGAAGCCCATCGCCAATTGGAAGATTTTACCTGCAACACCATAACCAAGTTGAGCTGGTAAAGCAGGATTCATATTCCCGTTTGGAAGACGGTCGAAAGCAATGACTGCTCCAGACATAATGACGGTTCCAATGGAAAGAATAGAGAAATTGAAAGCAAGAGGAAGACCATTTTTCAGATGTTCAACGACATCGTTCCAAGTGATTTTTAAATCTTCCTTTTGGAAACGAAGCTCTTTGTAATGATAAAAGAGATAAAACCAAGAGGCCAATCCCGCTAAAGCTTGGGCAAGAACGGTTGCCCAGGCGGCTCCAGCGACTCCCCAATTAAAAACAACAATAAAGACCAAATCTAAAACAATATTCAAAACAGTGGAGATTAGTAAGAAGATGAAAGGCGTGAAAGAATCGCCATATGCCCTTAAACAAGTAACGGCCAAATTATAGACAATTTGGGAAAATGAGGCGCCTACGATAATCAACAGATAGGTTTTAGCCGCTTCGTACTCTGCTTGCATGTAAGGATCAGCTGCCGAAGGATAAATGCCAATCCAAGCCAAAAGAAAATCCAAAACAAGGCAACCAACGACAGATAAGATAATGGTGATAATGATAGAAAGAACAATCTGAGTCCAAATTGATCTTCTTGCACCTTCTAAGGAATGTTGGCCAATCTTTTTTGAAAGAACTACTGAGAAACCTGAAGCACATCCTATCGAGAATTGAAGAATCATGAAAACGATTGTGGTAGTGTTAGTAACTGCAGCAACGGCCGCATCATTAAGGGTTTGTCCACAAATAACCGTATCAATTAAAGAATAGATTTTCTGTAATAAAGTAGACAACATAATCGGAAGGGAAAAGATAAAAATATCTTTCCATATCCCTCCTGTCGTTAAATCAATTGGATCAAACAATTGTTTAAATTTCTTCCACAAGCTCATAACGCGATTATTTTATCTTCTTTCTTTCTACTTTAAAGAGACTTGAAAACACTTTCAATAGGAGGAGCTAGTTGCCTATAATTTTCTTATGGAACGTAAAAGAAACCCCGCTTATTTAGAAAGACGAAAAATGTTAATTCGACATTTTTTAGGACAATCTCTTCTTCAGAATGCTTTTGAGGAAATTCTGAAACTTGATGTTCGTTATTTTCTTTCTCAAGAAGAAGTCCCTTTTATGAAATTGAAATATCATTTCACAAAAAGAATTAAAGAGAATGAAAAATGGAATGACAAGCCTTTTCGATACGGTTATTTTCATTTGAAAGGAAAACTTCCTGCGGGAATCGATTTTTCTTCTTTATATCTTCATTTTGATGCCGGTTCGGAGGGAATCCTTTTTGATTATCAAGGCCAGCCTTTAAAGGGGTTCTCTTTAGGAACGTATTCTTTAGAGGATGAAAGAAACTACGCGACTTTAAAATGTCATTACCCTTTAAAAAATCTTGTTATAAATAATCAAATCGATCTTTGGATAGAATGCCAAGATAACATCTATTTTCGTTCTCTTTTCCCTCAAGCCGGTTTCTTCCACAAAGCAGCACTTGTTGTTATTCATCAAGACGATCTTTCTCTCTTATATGATTATGAAGTCTTGTCGAATTATCTTTTCTCTATCTCTCCCGAAGATTCCTATTTCAACGACATTTTGCTTGGACTTGAAAAAGTAAGAGACCTATATCTCTTCTCTTTTGCTGAGAAAGAAAAAGAGGCAAAGAAAATCACCTCATCTCTTCTTTCTCTTATCTCAAAATCCGATTTTACGATTACCTGTCTAGGCCATTCCCATTTGGATTTAGCTTGGCTTTGGAGCTTTAAAGAAAGCAAAAAGAAGGCGTTACGTACCATTTTAAATGCCATATACCTTTTAGAAAGATATCCTTCTTTTCATTATTCCATCTCACAACCTTGGCAATTAGAGCAGATAAAAGAACTCTCTCCTGAAACTTTTTCTTTGATACAAAAATACGAAAAAGAAGGAAGAATTGAACTTCTTGGCGGAGCCTACGTCGAAAATGATTTGAATAATGTTGGCGAGGAAGCACTTTACCGTCAAATGTTATATGGACAGCATTTTTATCGCGACTATTTTGGGCATGATAGCCAAATTGGTTTCTATCCTGATGATTTTGGCTTTATCCCTGCTTTGCCTAGTATTTTAAAAGACACCAATCAACGTTATTTCTATTCCGCAAAGATGAGAATGAATGAGCAGAGCATTTTCCCTTACTCTTCTTTTATATTCGAAGGGTTAGATGGTCAAAGTGTTCTCACCCATTTCTCACAAAATCCTTATGGATATAACGGTTTTGCTCTTCCAAAAGAACTTATGGACACGGAAAGAAATAGCAAAAAGAAATCTTTCTTGAAGAATGCTCTCTATCTCTATGGCTGTGGAGATGGTGGAGGTGGTCCTAGCGAAGATATGTGTGAAAGACTTCCTAGAATGAATCATCGTCTTTCTTTGCCTGCAATAAAGGAAACGAGTGCTCTTTCCTTCTTCCAATCCTTAGAGCCATACCAGTCTTCCTTGCCCCATCAAGAAGGGGAAATCTATTTAGAAAACCATCGCGGAACCTTCTCTTCCCAAGCAAGAAATAAAATTTGGAACCGTTATTTAGAAGAAAAGCTTCGTCAAACAGAGATTTATCTTTCCGAATTAAACATCAAAGGCTTCTCCAAAGAACTTGATGAGATTTGGAAAGAAGTTCTTCTTTATCAATTCCACGACGTATTGCCCGGTTCTTCCATAAAAGAAGTTTATGAGGTTACGGATAAACGTTACCCTCTCCTCAACGAATCTTTGGATAATATCCTTGAGAAAGCGTCTAACAAAAACTATTCCCCTGTCTATAAAAAGGGCTATTATGTCCGTAATTTCTCCTTAAAAAAGACTCATTATGAGAAAGTAGGCAACTCCTATCTTATTTTCTCTTTGCCTAGTTATGGAGAAAGCCAGGATGCTGAACGTTATAAAGGGAAGAGCATTCCTTCTTTAGACACTCTAGACACGAAATATTTCCGTATTGTTTTTGCTCAAGACGGTTCTATCTCCTCCCTAAAGGATAAAGAAACAGGGGAAGAGTATTTCTCTTCTGAAGCAAACCGTTTCCGTGTCTTTTATGAGCCCGGTGACCCAAAATATGCGAATTGGAATATTTTGGAAAACTATCGTAACCAACCAGAAAAATACATGCGTCTAGAGAAAAGAAACATTAAACGTTACGGCCCCCTTTATGAATTTAACGATACCTACGTTTTCCAACAATCTCATTTATACCAAACTATTTTGATCGATGAAAACTCACGTATCATCCGTATCCATCATAAGATTGATTGGAAAGATGATAATTATCTTCTAAAAGCCGTTTTCCCAATGAAAGATATGCCAGAGGAAGTTTTCTCAGACACCCAATTCGGTTATCAATCTCATTCCACAAAGAACGACTCTTTTATAGAGAAGGCCCAATATGAACTTTGTTCCTATAAATGGATTGAACTTTCCAAAGAACGAAGTGGATTTGCTTTATTTAGTCCTGTAAGGAATGGTTTCTACGCAAAAGAAGGAAGCTTGGAACTTACTCTTTTAAAGAGCAATTCCTATCCGATGGAGCACATGGATCAAGAAACATACGAATATGATTATGCGCTTTACCCACATAAGGAGAGATTGGAAGATTCTGATGTAGACGAAGAAGCAAACTCCTTTTCTTCCTCCGTTTTCTTCTTCAAAGAGAAAGAGGAGCCAAAAAATGCTTTCTGCATTAGCAATCCTCATATTGTCTTATCTTGCTTCAAACCTTCTTATGATGGGAAAGGCTTTGTAATACGTATTTATAACTCCACAAACGCCCCGCAAAAATGTTCGATAAATTTGCCAGCCTGTTTCCAAAAGGCCACCCAATGTAATGGCTTAGAGGATGAAAAAGAAGAAACGAATTTAAACGATCTTCATTTTAAAGCATTTGAAATCAAAACGATTTTGCTCTCCTAAGCTATTTTTCATTCATTTCTTTAAATATTTAATGCTAAATTCTTTTCTTTAGTGTATATTTACACATGCACGGAGGCGTACCCAAGAGGCCGAAGGGGGCAGGTTGCTAACCTGTTAGTAGGGAGTCATCCCTAGCTCGAGTTCGAATCCCGACGCCTCCGCCACTTAAAAATGATAGAAGTGATGCAATGTCACTTCTTTTTTGTACCTCATTTTGAGAAATCCAATTTGATCCGATGGCTTTGATCGTTTCTCGCATTTTTAAAGAGAAAAGTTCATTCTTTATAAGAAATGTCCTAAGATATGCATATAAATTTTGAAAGGTCAGAAAATGAAAAAACGAATAATGAAATTAGCGCTCCTATCGATTAGTTTGAGCCTTTTTTCTTGTACATCAAATGAAAACAATCCAAGTGTTTCTTCTAATGAAACGCTAAAAAGCGAAGAAACTTTTTCCGTTAATGAATCAGTAAGCGAAGAAACTTCTTCTAGCAAAGAATCAGTAAGCGAAGAAAACTCTTCTAGCGAAGAGAAACCAACAGCATGGTCTGAGTCGGACTTACAAAAGATGTCTACTTACCTTAATGGATATACCTGTTTGCCATTCCCAATTGGGTTTACTTCCTCATATGTTGAAGCGAGCGGGACAGATGAAGAAGGGGAGAGCTTTATTGTCTATGACTATAAATCTGGCGACCTTTCAGAAAGCTATGGCCAGCAACTTGTTTCTGCCTCTTTTGTTTTCGATGGAAAGAGAACCGAATATGGTGACGATTATTATTGTTACCATTATCCAATTGCCGACACCAATGACCAAATCATGGTACAAATCGATTATTATCAGGACGCTTTTGAAATTTTTGCTTGGTATGAAGAAGGAACCCCGATTTATGAAACCTTCCCATATGAGGTGATTGCAAGCTTCTTCAATTTAAGCAAAGTAGACGAAACGATTTTGCCTTCTTTTGCCTTAGCGGAAAACAAAAAATACGATGCTTACCCATCGGGTGAAACTTACTTCTTAGTGGGTGGATATTACGATACAAGCATTGAAGGAAACACCTATATAGCCAATTACGAAACCTCTTTAACAACTGCAGGATACGTTGTTAATAAAGAAAAGGACTATGCCGTTAGCGAAAAGAACCTTCTTAAAGTGGAATATATGGCAACAGAAGGCTATTTCTCTATTCAAATTTCTAAATACGCACCTATCCTTCCAGGAGAAAACAGCCTATCTTTCTTCCCTTCCGATTTCCCTGCCAGTTATGCCGATATGGAAATAATGAAAAATAACGTTTCGTTCAAAATTTCATTTGTTTCGAACGACAATAAGGGGATCATTCAATTTAGAAATGCGAATAAAGGCTCTGGATATCTTTATAATGTTGATTCTTTAAGCAGACTCTCTTCCATCGCCGTTACAGAAAAAGACGTTAATTCTCATCAATATTATGGTGTTTTAAGCTGCTATGTTTCTTCTTCCGTGATTTCTGAAACCAATGCAGGAGTGGCGGTTACTCCAACCTATACGAATGGTGTTTACACCTATCCAATTCCAGAAGGAAACTCCTATTTTAAGCTGATCGATGAAACAAAATACGCTTCTAAAAACGCTTCAATAACAATTAACTACGTCGTTGAAGGCTAATCAAAAAACTTCCGTATTCTTTTACGATTTTAATATAGTCCACATTCCTTAAACGTTTTTATGTTTTTGGAGGTGGATTTTTTCTTCCTTTATCGAAAGGGTTAATGTGTAGGTGGTATCTTTCGAATAAACATTCGATCCATCTTTTCTTACATAATATTCCAAATTGATGGTTTGGTTAGTTTCATTAATAGAATAATTAGAAAGAGGTTCATAAAAAGAAACCAAGTCAGAAAAGGTTACCGTTTTTTCCGAAGGTTGAAGAGAATCCGTAAAACAGTTTGTAAGATAAGAAGGGAAATAGAAGAGCGCTTTTACGCCCTTTCCTTCGTTTAAAACTAAACCAGTGAAATAAAAGGAAGGCTCAAGAGTGTAAGAATATTTATAACGTTCACCTTCGTTTTTTAAATGTTTCTTATAGGAGAAGACGCTAGTATTTGTGTAAATGAATTTATCGTCTTCCTTGGAATACGTGGCTTTTAAATTTTTAAAAACAGTTGTTCCATTTTCTTTTAAAGCTTCGAAGGAAATGTCTTCATTTGAAGAATAGTCATATTGGGAGTTTGATTTGTATACATCAAAATTAAAGAGGAGTTCTTGTTCTTCTGCTAAACCCAATGCGCTTGAAACTTTCGTGTAGTCATTTGAGCAAGAAGAAAGTAGTAGAACTGGTAAAAATAAGAATAAATGTGTTCTTTTCATCTAAGAGGCCTCCTTTTTGAAAGACGAAATAAGAAAACAAAAGAATCTTTCAATTTCCACATTTCATTTCGACAATCCTATTATCGCAAAGGAAATGAAAAAAACAAATCCCAATTAAATTACGTTCCTCGCTTATGAAACGTTATGAACGCCAACATTTTTAAAATAGGGGGTTTCGTAGTTGTTTTTAGAGAATTCATAAATATGTCTAGACGATTTCTCCCGTTTCCTTCGTATAAAATTCATTTTTGTTTTCACGATGAATTTTCTTTCCCTTACTCAAATTGAATACGTTCCTTGTTATTTGACTGTTTTTTTGAATGAATCTTTGCTTACTTAAATGGAAAAATTCATTTCTTTTTTGGGTTTTGAAAACGCTTTCTTAAAAATATCAGAATACCGAATGAGATATCTTTTTCGGTCAAAGAGGTTTTGATATCTAACGATAGTAAGCCAACAAAAGCAATATTTTTTAAAGTCAACCCATTAAATTTAGCAAAAAGAAGGGGGACATATATGTCTTTTAACCTGAAATATTGTTGCTATAATCCTAGAACTATGAGTAAAGCAGTAGTCTTAAAACGTTCAAAGAAAAGAGCATACATCTCTTATGTAATAACGGGAATCCTCTTTATTCTCTCCCTTCTTTTCGCTTTTCTCTTTTTTAATCAAGAAGACGATTCTTCTTCTCCTTATGGAATTTGCTATCTTCTCATTGATATTTTTTTCCTTCTTTGCTTAGCCTTTTCGGTGTATTCCACTTTGCAAAAGAAAGAGGTCCGTATTGCAAAAGAAGAAGATTTCTTGCTTATCGAAGAAAGAAAAGTTCACCGCATCCCTCTTTCGTCTTTAGAAAGCATCTCCTATAAAGATGGAGGCAAATTCTTTTCTAACGGAAATCTTACTTTTCATATGGGAAGAGAAAAGATTCAAGTCAAAAACATTGTTAATGCGAAAGCAAATTATTTGGCTTTACGAGAGATATTGGCTCTTAAAGCAGCTTAAATCTTGATTAGACGTTCTAAAAAGAACTCGTTTACAAAGGAAAAAACAACCATTCCTCTTACTGAATGGCTATTTCATTCTTAATCTTCTGAATATCCTTGTTGAAAAAGAAAGGATATTAGGAATAATGGGTATTTGACGTTTTTTATCCAGAATTGTTATCTAAAAGATGAGAAAAAATCGTATAAATTTGTTAAAATATCTATTGGTTTAATTTTATGAATGCGATAAAAGACTATTTTGACACGATGGCAAATTCTTGGGATGCCATGGAAAAGAAAAAAGATGAAGAGATCCTCCCTCTTTTAAAGAGAATCGGTATCCAAAAAGGCGATTATGTTCTGGATTTAGGATGTGGAACGGGAAGAATCACCGGCCTTCTTCATTCTTTAAACGAAGGACCTGTTTTTGGCTTAGATATTTCTTCAAATATGATTGCTCTTGCCAGAAAGAAATACGAAGGCAAAGGATATGCGAGTTTCGATGTCGGAGATTTCTTAAACAAGACTTTTGAAAAGCTTTTTGATGTTATTGTTATTTATAACGCTTTCCCTCATTTTTTAGATGTTGATAAGTTTTCTTCTTCTTTGGCAAATAACCTTAAAGTAGGAGGGAAGTTTGCTATTGTCCATTCTTTATCTCGTGAACAGCTTTCTCACGTTCATAACAAGTGTGATCATAAAACAACACGTGCTCTTTCTTCTCCAGAAAAAGAGAGCGAACGTTTTCAAAAACAGTTTGATATTCTTCTAGCTGAAGAAGATAATTCATCCTATCTTATCGTTGGAAAGAAACGTTAATTCTCTACACAACGTGAAATCACTTTCGGCAAGATTCGAATAATATCGTTAGCGATAATGGAATATTCGCATTCTTCTTCTAAAAGAAGGTCTGCGCTTTTTCCTAATAAATAGGATCCGAAGGCAACTTTCAAAGGAATGGATTTTTCTATCTTTTGAGCAAAAATGCCGCAAAGAATCCCACTAAGAAGGTCGCCTGATCCGGCTTTAGCAAGCCCCGTATTCCCAAAAGAAGAGGAATACATCTCTTTACCATCTGAAATGTAAGATACGTGTCCTTTTAGAAGAACGGTCATTTCTTTTCCTTCTAAATAGGATAAAAGACACTTCACCGGTTCTTTCTCTATTTCTTCGCGGGAGAAACCACTTAAAGAAGAGAATTCACCCGTATGTGGAGTAAGAATTAAATGACGGGATACATTCTTAAACTTTTCGTTTGGAATATTGGCAAAGGCTCTTAAAGCTCCCGCATCAACAATTAAATAACCATGATAATTCTTTAAGAGATACTCCAATATCTTTTGGCATTCTTCAAAACCAGTGACGCCCATCCCAATAGCAATGGCGGTGGCTTTCTTTGTAATTTCTTCTAAATAACCTGAATCAAAAAGAAGGTTGCCATCTTTGCTAGGGAAAGAATGAACAATTATTTGAGGGTCTCTACCAACATAGATAGAGTAAAGAGGTTCAGGAACATATAAGGTAGCAAACCCTGCTCCCAATCTTAAAGACGATAAAGAAGCCAAGGAAAGAAGGGGTGCTCCTCCATAATCTTTAGAGCCACCTAAAAGAACGGCTCTCCCATAATCGAATTTCGAAGTGTTCTCGTTTCTTTTTGGGAGAAAGGAAGAAAAAAGAGAATCAGAGGTAGAAATTATCTTCATGCCTATATTCTAAAACAAGTTGAATATGAATACATGGGTCAACTCTTTTTAATTTTTTTCGGCATTTAGGTATTTTGATACTGATTGGTTGGCAAAGGCTTCAATATAGGTTAAAATAATTCGGTATTTCGATAAGGGGCTATGAACTATGAAGAAATATTCCAAAAATCAATTAGAAAGATATCCAATTTACTTAAAATATTTCAAAGAACTTGAAGCGCAAGGGAAGGAAACTATTTCCTCACCAAAAATTGCCAAGGTTCTTGGATATAGCGAAGAACAAATTCGTAAAGACCTTCAAGCGGTTTCCGCTGTTCCAGGCCGTCCTAAAAAAGGAAGAAATATCGCCAAACTTGTTGATACTTTAGAAACATTCTTAGGCTATAAAGGCGAGATGAAGGCTGTCATTATTGGCTGTGGTCATTTAGGACAAGCTCTTCTTCATTATCCAAATTTTGCTGATATGGGTCTTGCGATTGTTGGTGGATTTGATGTTGATTCTTCTCTTATCGGAAAAGAAATCGATGGTAAAGCAATCTATCACCTTAATGATATTAAAAGCAAATTAGCGGAACTTGGTGGAGAGATTGTTATTGTTACCGTTCCAGCAGGACATGCTCAAGAAGCGGTGGATAAAGCAGTTGAAGCGGGTGCAAAAGGCATCTGGAATTTCGCCCCAACACACGTGACTGTTCCAAATAATGTCGTCATTGAAAACTTTAATTTCTCTTCCTCTTTAGCGGTTTTGATGCATAACCTCAAAGAGTAATTAATCTAAAAAGGAATAGATGCCGATTGAAACGGCATTATCTAAGTTCAAAGAATCAACCTTGCTAGATTGCTCAATTTTGATTGGCGTACCAACTTTTAAGAAAGAATCTGGAAGTCCTGTTGCCTCGTTTCCAAAAATGAGGGAATAGGGCTTTTCTTTTTTCGTCTCTTTCAAAAAATGATCAGTTTGTAACATGAAAGGATATAAATGTCTTTCTCCCATGACTTTTTGATAATCCTCAAAAGAGTCAAAATAAGCAAAAGGCAAAGAAAAGATAGCGCCCATCGTAGAACGAATGCATTTTGGATCGAAAGCATCTGCAGCTGGGCGAATAATTCCTAGGAAATCAATATCAAAGGCCGCACAAGAACGGAAAATCGTTCCCAAATTGCCCATATTTGATGGAGACACTAAGATCACGTGATTTCCTGATGGTACATTTTCCGTGTGAAATTTCTGAAACTCTCCAATTACAAAAGTGTTTTCTTTTTCCGATAAAGAGAAAATCTTTTGGTTATTTTCAATAATTGCAAGATGATTCTTTTTTGCCAAAGCGACTAATTTAGTATATGTCTCATCTCTTTTTTGCTTTTCCGAGATATAGATACGTTTGGCTACTTCTGGTTTTCTTAGCAATAGTTCAAAAGTGAGAGTGGTCCCTAGAGTGTAAGAAACATCACCTTTTTTCTCATACTTCATCATATGTAGTGATTATAGCTTATTTTCATTATTTTCGGCATTTTCTTCTTTTATCCGTCTTTTATAAGGTGGAGGAAATAATGATGGAAGAATCAATCCGTTTGGGAAACATCCCAAAGAAAGTTATTCAAATGTTTCATTTAAAAGGAAACATAAATGTTGTTGTTTGGAATAAAACCCTTGATGAATTTGCAAGGCGTTATCCCAAAGACTATCTTGCGAAAATTGCAGAATGCAAAAGAATCTTAGGAAATCCGTTATACGCTACATATGATTCAAAGAAAGAAATTCTTTATCTTGTAAAGGAATACATTCTAGGGGGCATTTTTAAGAAAGTAGCGCTCGCAATCGATATAAAAGAAGAAAGGCTTATCGATTTCTTTCTTTTAACGCCTAATAAAATCAAAGAAATCTTCCACGAGGATATGAGATGGAAACTGATAACACCTACGAAGAAATAGTTCTTCTAGCGTATTTGCCACTTAATAAATAAGAAAGGAAAACCATAAAGAAACTAACGGAAACATAAAGAAGGAAAAGGGTTCCAACAGAGAGAATCACCCCAACCCAACCATCCCATTCGCCTAAAACAGCGAAGTTTAAGAAAGTATTGTTATCAAAAAGAAGACTTGCGAAGGTCGTAGAAGTGCGGATGTAATGGTTTAAAAGAGAGAAAACGGCATAAAAAGAAGGAACGGCAATCAAATAAATCACCCAATGCCATTTCCAATTTCCTTTTTCAGAAAAAAGAAACCAATCCCCAAAGACAAGAATAGGGAAAAAGATATAGGTCAATAATTGAGTTAGTAGGCGATCATTAGAGAAATAAGGAGTTAAAACATTTCCTCCATTAATAAATAAATAAGAAATCGGGCGGCTTAAGGCTAGGCCTACTTCTAAAGCTAGGGCAACGAAAAGAAGCTGACCATATATTTGGGGAATTCCTCGTTTGCTCTTATGCAGAAGCCAAAAGAAAGAAAGGAATGTTTCCAAAAAGAGAACAAAAACCCCATAAGAGGTAACCCATGTTCCAAAATATCTCCAAGCATTCCAACCAATGGAATCAATAGAATCGGAATTAAAAATGCAAGCTAATGTGAAAATCCCCATAGCAAGTGCTAAGAATCTATAGATGAAGTTGAGGATACGATTTCTAATGACCATTGCTTTCGCCTTATAATCTAGCAATGGATATTATAAAGGAATTTAAGGATGACCAATACCCAAGAAAAGGAGATTGGAAAGAAAGAAGGATCGCTAGAGGTGTCGTCATAAATGAAGATGGCTTATTTGCTATCCACCAGATAAAAAGAAACGACATCTTTGGAAACTACACCTACTATGAAACACCAGGTGGGGGAATTGATTTTAAAGAAAGCCCAGCCCTTGCCTTCCAGAGGGAATGCGAAGAAGAGCTTGGTTATCAGGTAGAAATACTCGATGAAATCGGCATTATTAAAGACGAATACGCGCTTTTATCGAGGAAAAACATCAATTACTATTTTCTGGCAAAAACAACAAAATATGTCGGAAAACATCTTGTTAGTGAAGGAGATTCTCTTATCGAGAAAACCCTTTATTTATCACTAGAAGAAATTCTTTTGCTTTATGAAAATCTTCCAAATCAAGATATTCCTCTCCTTTTAAAAAGAAGGGAACTTCCCATATGGTTGAAAGCAAAATCCCTTTTAATTAGAGAAAAAGACGTTCTTTCTCTTGCTAAACCTCTTAAACTTTACTAAACTTATCAACGCTGGCGGAATTGGTGAAGTGGTCTAACACAACCGGCTGTGAACCGGCCATTCACGGGTTCAAATCCCGTATTCCGCCTCAGTAGAAATCATGGTCTGGCGGAGATTGTGTCGGACCTTTTTTCATTGTGGATAGGAGCGTTTATCCGTTGTTATGTGAAACAAAATATTGAAAAAGTTTTACATATAAGGCGTTTTTCAGGACTAACGTTGCAGAATTGTTACTCAAACAAGAAATATTGAAGTTTGTATCGTCAAACTTGTTTATTCAATGTTTTAAATTAATAGAGATAATCATTAAAAATAATCCAATATAACTATCTATTTAGAGATTATAATCTTCTTACTTTATGGCAGCTTTATTAATCGCAGTTATATATCTTGCATTTATATCCCTAGGACTACCTGATTCTTTATTGGGATCAGCCTGGCCTAGCATGAGAATAGTTTTTGATGTTCCTTCTTCATTTGCGGGTTATGTCTCAATGACAATCTGCCTAATGACTATTATTTCTTCATTAATCTCTCCGACTTTAATAAAGAAAATACAAACAAAATGGATAGTAATATTCTCGATATTATTAACAATAATTGGATTATTGGGATTCTCTTTTTCAAGCAAATACTGGATGTTATTTATATTTGCTATTCCTTATGGATTAGGTGCTGGATCAATTGATGCTGCACTTAATCATTATGTAGCATTAAATTATTCTTCTAGGGTAATGAATTTCCTTCATTGCTTTTATGGAATCGGTGCGGTAATTAGCCCTAATATCATGTCTATTGCCCTTAGATATGCCCATTGGAATCAAGGATATAGATGGACTGCCTATATCCAAATAGGAATATTATTAATATGTATCCTTTCTATTCCTTTATGGAAAATGAATGAGAAGAAAGATGTTGAAATCCAAAAAGAAACAAAAGGCATATTTTCTACTTTAAAGATACCTGCAGTTATATTGACTCTTATTGCCTTCTTTTCCTATTGTGCAGGGGAGGCTACTTGTTTCTTATGGACTTCGACATATTTTAAAAATAGATTCGATTATCTAGGAGAAGATATAATCGCTGCCTGCGGGTCTTTAATCTTCCTTGGTTTAATGCTAGGTAGATTATTGTCAGGAATATTCGCGAACAAATTAAATGATAGAAATCTAATTCGCATTGGAATAGGGATTGAATTAATTGGAATAATATTAATATCAATAAATATAGATAATTACATTTTGCCTATAATTGGATTTATTGTAATAGGATTAGGAATGGGACCGATTTATCCTTCAATTCAACATATGGCACCGATTAATTTCGGGCATGAATATGCCGCTTCAGTCATTGGGCTACAGATGGCTAGTGCTTATCTAGGCTCAACATTCATGCCGACTGTATTTGGATTAATTGAAGAAAGAACTGGTTACTACATGATGCCGATTTATTTAGGCATATTCCTAATATTAAATATATCTTTGTTAGAAATAAGTTATTTGATTAATAAGCAAAGAAAAATCGGTAAATAAGGAAAATTTTTGTTAGATGACAAAGTTATCGCAACAAAATAGGACGTTTTAACGAATCTTTGATTTTTTATGGTGCCCCCTGAAAGCAAAATCCTCTTATATATTTATCGACTATTTCCGAGAGAGATAGGAACGTTATATTCGAACAAATCGGTAAAAAAGTAACTCGTTTCAATCCTTTACACTATAGAAAAAACGCAATATATGCAAACAAATATTGCAATAGTTATTCTTTAAACAACGCAATAAAATTTTTTGAAGAAAGGGCTTTCATCGTTCTTTGAACAAACAGGAAAGACGAAAAATATGAAAAAAACTAAAGTCATTATTCTTAGTTCGTTATTTGCGTTAACTTTTGGAGGAATTTTAACCTCCTGTGGAGAAAACAACCCAGGATCTACGGAATCTTCCAAACAAAACGTTGGAGATACAGATGTAGGGCTCACCGTTTCTAAAACAGAAGTAACTTTAAATGTTGGGGAAGAAGAAACGATTACTGCCACAACAAATGATGATTCTTTATATACATTAAGCTGGACATCATCTGATAAGAACGTGGCTAAAGTTCGTAATGGCGTGATTACGGCTATTGCAGATGGAGAGGCAACCATAACCGTTAATGCTAGAAAAAATAAGAGCATAACTATTCTTCAAAGCAAAGAAATAAAAGTGGTTGTCACAAGCCATTCGATTACATTGAATGAAACCAATATAACCATTTCTCTTTCTGAGACAAATACTTATCAATTGTCTGCGACCGTTAACGATGATAACAAGAATATCACCTGGTCTTCTGATCATGAGGATATTGCTAGCGTATCTCAAAGCGGTCTTGTTACGGGGCATAAGAGCGGAAAAGCAACCATCACCGTAACAAACGGAACTTTAAGCGCTTCTTGTGTTGTCACCGTGCGTGCCAATGATTTCTCTTTTGCTAAAGAAAAAGTGATTGCAACATTGGGCACAAATTTAACTTTGGAATTAAAAGGAACCCCATCGGCTGATGCTACTTATAGCATTGAAGATGAAACGATTGCTTCAGTAGCTAATGGCGTTGTTACTCCAAAGAAAGTCGGCATGAGCACAATTCACCTTGCTTCAGCAGCAGACGGCGTTGATGCCACATGTGTTTTGATTGTTAAAGAAACAGGTGAGGCTGAAGAATTAATGGTCGGCAAGAAAGCCGATGCTGCAAAAAATCCTACAAAATGGGTCTATCTTTGTGAAAACGAAGAAAACGTTCAAATAGAATCGGCTCCAACAATTGAAGGCGGATTAATCAATGTCAATATCTTGCGTGTTGGGGATGCTGAAGGAAATCTTAAAGGATCAAACTTCTTCTATTTACGCTATCAACCAGATGCAACCGGAGGATATTCCTATAAAGAAACCCTTTATTTCTATGCTGAAAAGGAAGCAAAATTAAGCATTAACGGCGGTTCTGATACAGATTATCCAGCAGGATTAAATAAAGTTGAATTGTCCTTTGACTCCTCTGATCCGGCCGATAGTGCACCAACTCAAATCAAATTCAAATGCACAGGGAAATTTCACATTCTTCCTATCTTTGAAAAAACAGGAGAAGTAAAACGTCTCACCTTAAGCGAAAAGAAAAAGACTCTTGATTTGGCTGGCGAAAAAGAATTCACATTAACAGCAAGAATTCCAGGAGAAGAAAATCCACAAATAGAGTGGTCTTCGAATAACGAAGCGGTAGCAACAGTGGAAAATGGCAAAGTAACCGCCAAATCAAAAGGCGTTGCAACAATCACTGCTATCTCTGGCTCCTTCTCCGCTTCTTGTGATGTTACTGTCATAGATTCCACGGTAGAAGATACACGCACAGATTTAACTTCCGGGAACAACGCAACGGTCCTTCAAGCTGAAAATAGAGGAAAATGGTTCTATTTCGATGGGAATGGATCTAAAACATCCGAGCGTAAGATTAGCCAAGATGGAAAAACCATCGATTTCGTAATTAGTTCGAATAATGGTGGAAAGGAAGCCTTCTCCTATTTACGTTATGCGCCAAAAGATGACGGAACAACAACCGTTACATATAAATTTGCATATGTAGGAAAAGAAGTTCCATCTGTTACCATTACGGGGGCAGCTGCAGAAGGAAAAACCGTCGACGATTTAACAAAAGAAGCAGAAGGAACTTACACTTTTGATTTCGATTCGACTGCTAAAAAGCCATTCCAATTCAAACTCAAAGCCATTGGTTCATACAAAATCACCGTTGGTGTGAGCACCGTCGCAAAAGTCGCAAAATAGGTGAAAAAATGAAAAAATATCTTAACGCATCCTTTTATAAGACAGTGGGGTTCTACTTTGCCATTGTTTCTATACTTCTTGCCCTTCTAGGAAATATCTTTTATTTAGGATTTTCTGGAACTTTATTGGAATATCGTAACGCATTAGCGACAATACCAGCTTTTGTTGGTATTGCCGTTTATGCGGGATTATTGCTTTTTAAAAAGACGAGCAATTATGCATCCATTGCTTTATGGGTGCTTAATTTGGTCACCTTTCTTTTATTCGTCCTCTATGTTTATATGTATTTTAGTGGCGTTTTCTATAACGGGGTTACTCCTGAAGCTATCGCTTTAGTTGATAGCAAAGTAATTCTCTGCATTGTTTTTTATCTATTGGCGGCCGTTTTTTCTAATGTGTCGATTTATCTAAAAGGCACCAAAGACTGCTAAAGGAGAAAAATATGAAATTAACAAAACTCGCAAAAATCGTAGCGAATATATCGACTCTTGCTTTTGGCGTTATGGCTGTTGGCGGAAAAATCGCCATGGATAATTCTGGTGCCATAACCGCTTTTTTAGGTCAAACAACGCAAGAAAAAGTGGATTCAGGTGATGAAGTGGAGAATATCTATTATTTCTCTAATTATTCTTCAATAGCCGATTTGCAAGACGATGCAAAGGATGCTACCTCTAGAATTACCCAGGAAGGCGCGGTTCTTCTTAAAAACGATAACCACGCTTTGCCTTTGAAGGCTGGAGCAAAAATCAATTTATATAGTTCTTCCAGTGTTAACTATATTTACTCAGGTGGCGGTTCTTCTTTTGCAAAACGTTCGGAATTTGTTTCTTTAAAAGAAGGCCTTGAAAAGAATGGTTTTCAAGTAAATCAAGGTCTTTGGGATTGGTATTCAACCAATAAACAATACAATGGCGATCATACAACGAACACCTCTTCTGATGCGGCAAAATATACGATTAATGATGCAAAATGGTCACAAATAGGAAATAACAAGAACGACCCAGCTGAAGCAGGCATTTTCGTTCTCTCTCGATATGGAACGGAAGCAACCGATTTAAAAAACACCGGTGGAAATACTTCAGATTATTCCCATGGAAATTATCTAGAACTTTCTCCTTCCGAAATTGACGTTCTTAAGAATCTTAAAACTTTAAAAGATAAAGGAGCCATTCAAAAAATCATTGTTCTTCTTAATAGCGTCAACCAAGTGCAATGTGACTATGTTGATTTAGAAGAATACGGAATCGATTCTCTCCTTTGGGTCGGCATCGGTGGAAGCAATTGCACGGACGGTATTGCTAAAATCCTAAATGGCAAAGCAAATCCATCTGGGAAATTAACCGACACTTATTGGAAAAAACATGCTTACAACCCGGTGTATGCAAATTTTGGCTCTTACACTAATGAAGGCGATCCTATCTCAACAGCAAACGGTGGAAAAAGTAACCGTTACGTCGTTTATCAAGAAGGCATTTATAATGGCTACCGTTATACGGAAACACGTTATGAAGACAAAGTTTTAAAGACGGATAACGTTGGTGATTTCTCTTATAAAGATATAGTCGCCTATCCTTTTGGGTATGGCCTAAGTTACACCACCTTCTCTTATTCCGATTTCCAAGTCAAAGAAAATACGAAAGAAGATACCTATGAATTGTCTGTCAAGGTAACAAACACAGGTAATGTTTCTGGCAAAGAAGGAGTGGATTTCTTTCTTCAAAAGCCATATACAAAATATGATAAAGACAATCACGTCGAAAAAGCGTCCATTGAACTCGTTGACTATGCAAAAACTTCTTTACTAAAACCAGGAGCTTCGGAAACGGTTACCGTCACGGTTGAGGGAAGAGAACTAGCTTCCTATGATTCCTATAAAGCAAAAACATACATCCTTGATGAAGGAGACTATTATTTTGCGACTGGAAAAAACGCTCATGAGGCTTTGAACAATGTTCTTGCAGCAAAAGGCTACGACACCTCCAAAGGAATGGATGAGAATGGAAATGCTCAATTAACCTATAAGTTCAATAAACAATTCTCTGACACCATATATTCCCATAGCAAAGCCACTGGCGAAGCAATCACCAATCAATTCGATAATGCGGATTTGAACCTTTACGAACATAGGGGAGATAATTCCGTTAACTATATCACTCGTTCAAATTGGAATGGCACGGTAAAGTTTGGTTTAAATGAAAATAACGCCAAACTCCCTAATAATGTCAGAGTCAAAACCAATTCTGGAATGATTCAAGACGGAAAGAAAAAATCCGAAACAATCCAACCTGATGATATTCCAAATCCTACGTATGGAGAAGATAATGGCTTGACTCTTGCCTCCATGATGTCAATGGATGAAAAAGGCAATCTTTTCTACAAGGAATACGATGATCCTGAATGGGATAAATTATTAAATGAATTAACCTTTGAAGACACGGTTATGCTGCTTTCAAACGGCTTAAGAAAAACAGCAGGCATCGAAACCATAAGCAAACCACAAACAATCGATGGTAACGGTGCTTTAGGCCCAGTTGGCGGAACTTCTTATAGCTATGAAGATAATGCGACCGTTGCCACAAACCGCTTCACTTTCTTATATGACGATCCTGATTCGGATGCCTCACCTATATCTTATCCAACTCCATCCTTATTAGCGGCTACAAGAAATAACGATTTAGCGGAAGAGTTAGGCGAATATGTTGGTGAAGATTGCCTATGGGCAGGCTATTCTGGCTTATATGGCTTAGGAATCAACATCCATCGTGGTTCTTATAATGGACGTGCTTTTGAATATGCCTCTGAAGATGGCACTCTTGCTGGAAAGGTGGCCGCAAAAGAAGTCCAAGGCATTCATAAGATGGGCGTCTATGTCTATATGAAACACGCTATCTTAAACGATCAGGAAAAGAATCGTGAAGGCGTCAACACTTGGGCGAATGAACAAACCATCCGTGAAAACTATCTCAAACCATTCCAAATCGCTATCGAAGAAGCGGATGCCGAAAACGTTATGACAGGATTTAACCGCATTGGCGTCACTTGGACGAGCCAACAAGGCTTCATCAACTCTGTTTTAAGAAAAGAGTTCGGCATGAGTGGATTTGCCGTATCCGATTATTGGCAAGGTGGCTATATGGATATGGTTGGCGGAATCCTCGGCGGATGCGCTTTACCTGATGGAGATAATGCCGTTAGTGCAGATAAATCGGCCTTATACAAATATAAAGAAGGCTATGGCGCTCTAACGAATGCGATGAGAGAAGAAGCGCACCGTATTCTTTATACCGTCCTTCGTTCTAATGCCATGAATGGAATTGATGTTTCTACCATTTTCCGTACCGTCACCCCTCCATGGATGAAAGCCTTAAATGGTGTAAGCATTACTGTTGATACTATTTTCGGATTAAGCGTTGCTTTCTTTGCTTTCGCTCTCGCTTATGATGAAATTCCTGCTTTTAGGAAACTATTCCAAAAGAAAAAGAAAGAATAACCGCGCCTCATAAAGGAAAATGAATCATGAAAAAAGGACTACCTCTTGCTTTAACCTTATTTACATTAACTCTTTTATCTTGCACTCAAAACGAAGAGAAAACTTCTTCAACGAATGAAGAATCCATCTCTTCTGAAATGCAAGAATCGAGTCAAATCGAATACGGATCGACCTATTTTTTCGATTCTTCGAAAGAAAACGGGGACGGAAGTGAACAATCTCCGTTCTCTTCTTTCGAGGATATAAAGAAAATCAATCTTGAAGCAGGGGATAGGCTCCTTTTCAAAAAAGGCAGTTCTTTCTCTGGAGGAATCACTTTAGAGGACCTTCATGGAGAGAAGAATAAACCAATCGTGATTTCTTCTTATGGAGAGGGCGCTCTGCCAAAAATTGACGGTAACAATCATCTAGGGACAGGCATCGTCTATATCAAAAACTGTTCCTATTTGACCTTTCGTGACTTTGAAATATTCGATTCTTCAAAAGAAGAAGGGGACCGTAGGGGTGTTTTGGTGGAACTATCTAGTAACACCGCTGAAATCAAGACATACGATTCCATCCATCTTGAAAACCTCTATGTTCATGACATATATGGAACAAGCGATGCTCAAAATATGGGAATGAGTATGGCTTCTAAAGTCACGGGAGGAATTCATTTGTGGAGCAAGGATGGCAAAGCTCGTAGCAATGACTTCCTTGTTCGTAATTGCCATATCGAAGATGTATCGAATGTAGGCATTGCAACCTGGTATAAAGTCGTTGGCGCGAAAATTGAAAAAGTCTCGCCATATGATGAAACATTTAGTCAATACGCTCATACGAACTTAACGCTTGAAAATAACGAAATAAATAACATTGCAAAGAACGCCATCTTCCTTCGAAATGCTTTAGATAGCAAAATAACAAATAATCTCGTTCATGATACGGCAACGACTTGCAAAGCAGGAAATAGCATTGTTACCTCTTATGTCGATAACATTCTTGTGGAGAAAAACGAAGGATATAACAACCTTGCTAGCGTTCGTGAGAATGGAAATATTCAAGATGGCGCTATGCTTGACCCTGATTTGCAAAGCAAGAAAGTTCTCTTCCAATACAACTATTCTCATGATAATTCGTTTGGCTTGTTTTTGAATTGTAACTCCGCCTCCAAAACCAGTTCGGATGAAGTCATATTGCGTTATAACGTCTCCGTGAATGATTTAGGAAAAAAAGGCATTATCTACATGAATTACCATATTGGGAACATGGAATGCTATAACAACACGATTATTTCTACTTCCGTTTCTTCTCCTATCCTTCTGGAAGTCAATAATGATCGCAAATTGAATTTCTATAACAATTTGATTTACTGCACTTCAGAGAACCCTTCCTTAAAACTTGGAAACCAAACGAACTTATTTACCACTTGTAACGTCGTTTATTCGGAGAAAAAGATTGAAAACATCGAAGATTTAGAAAACTTTGAATCCTTTAATCCAAAACCCAAAACGATATGTGGCGACTCTCTTACGGAAAGAATAGGCATGGATAAAGCAAAAGAATTCGTTCTCATGAGAGAAAGCAAATTGTTTGATTCTTCTAATTGCATTTCTATCGAATCCAAACCAGTGGATTTCCTTGGAAACGAATACAAAGAATCCATAGGTGCAATAAATAGGATATAATTCTTAAAAACATATGATATCTATCCCTTCCGTCATCAATAAGGGAGGTTTTGTTTTAGAAACAAAATATTGTAATATGTTTATATTAGGGCTCAAAAATGTACAAACTCATAATCGCAGACGATGAGGAAGCCACAAGATCAAGATTGCTTTCCTTATTGGAAAAAGAAAAAGACAACTTTGTAGTTAAAGGCTCATATCAAAATGGATATGACGTTCTTGAAGATTTAGATTCTTTATCGGACGTAGACATTGTTATTACGGATATTAAAATGCCTTTCGTCACAGGCTTGGAATTGGCCAAGAACCTGAAAGAGAGTTACCCTCTCATTCAAATTATCTTTTTAAGCGGTTTTGATGATTTTGATTATGCTAAGCAAGCAATCCAACTTGATGCGGTCGCCTATTTATTGAAGCCTCTTTCTTATACGGAGCTAAAAGAAGCTCTTTATAAAGCAAAAGATCGTTTGGATACCACAAATCAAATTGACAAGGATATTAAAAAAGCGAAAGAACACAATGAAGCTCTTTTAAAAGCGGAACAAAATGCTGACCTTCTCAAACTCATCACATTGAAAGGTATCAGCGAGACGTTCGATGAAAAACTAAAAAACGATGGCATTGATTTAAAAAACAAATACATCGCTTTTGCCTTATTTGATCCAGATGCTGAAGAAGATTCTTTAGGATACGAAGAATTGGAATTGGCCCATTATTATCTGGAAGAAAACCTAAGCCAGCTCTTCCATAATGACATACGTTTCTTTACTTTCGGGGAAGTAACCTCGCTTGGCGTCCTTTTTCTTTCCGATAAGCCGTTCAATGAAGAAGAGCTTGAACTTCCTCTTTCGACGATCCTAGCAAAACTTAAACATGCCTGCTTTATTCCTTTTTCCTGCGCGGTGAGCGAAATATCGGAACCAAACAAAGAAATGATTTCTTACCGAAAACTATTTCGTCATACAAGGTGGGCACTTGAATATCGAACCATCATGGGAAAAGGGCTAGTCCTTTTCTATGGCGATCTTGCATCCAAAGAAAAGAAAATCGGCAAGGTGGATGATAGTGATTATAAAAACATCGCGAACGCTCTTCTTTATGGAAGAAGTGCTGAAGCAAAAGAACTCGTCAAGAAAATCGTTTTGAATATCTCCAATATCGAGTTTCGTGACTCCTATCTTCTTGTTTTGAACGATTTGCTTGCTTCCATATTAAAGGGATGTGTTTCCATCGATAAACTCCATGAAACCTATCATTCTCACATTGATTTAATCAATGAGTTCTATGCCAAAAAAGGGAAGGAAAGCATTCTGGAATTCTTAAATACCCTTATCGATAAAATCGTCGAAATCAATAACGGAACCCGTCTAACAGGGATCGATACGGCTTATCTTCATATGAAAAACTATATCGAAGAGCATTATCGAGAAAGTGACATTTCCGTCGAATCTTTGTCCAAAGAATTAGGCTATTCCAATTCTTATGTCTTTGCCATCTTAAAAAAACAAGGAACTTCTTTTACCCGCCTTTTAACTTCTAAAAGAATGGAAATGGCCCAACGTCTTTTGCTCGATCCGAATAATAAATTAGCGCAAATAGCCCACGAAATCGGCTATGAAGACCCATACTATTTCTCGCATTGCTTTAAAAAATATTATGGCATCTCACCTCAGGAGTATCGCAAAAAATGAGAAAGCCACGTTCCCTTTATACGACATTGTTATCTATATTAGGGGGCATCCTTTTTCTTTTACTCGCCACAACCGAAACAACCGCCATTCTTCTTTATCGCAATAACGTCTTAACCACCTCCAACCAAAATCTTCAAACGACGGGAGAACAATTGCTAGGAACTTACGATTCCTATTTTTCCCAGATTCTTAGGAATTCAGACGCGATTATTTATTCCTATAATTCCATCGATGATGAGGGAAAATTCGGAACGAAAATGAACGAATATTTCAGCAATATCCTCGCTCTTCGTGAAGAAGTCATTTCTCTTTCTCTCTATAAGGCTTCAAGCGGCGAGAAAATCGCCTATGCTGGTAATGTTAAAGAATATGCAAATGTCAAAGAAGAAAAATGGTTCCAAGAGACCTTCCAAACAGAAGAAAATCGTTTAATTCCAATCCTTACTCTTCCTGAAGAACAAAACCCCCTTTATCCTTATTCTTTCTCTCTTTCACGCTATGCCTCATATGATCGAAACGAAACTTGTGATGCGGTGCTTCATATCGATTTTTCTTTTGATTCCATTGTCAATTTATTGAGTGAAACGGCTCTAGGCGAAGGAGGAAACTTCCTTATTTATGATAAAGACTATCAAATTGTTTACTCCTCCTTACCAAATGATTTGGATAAGAAAACAAGCATTTTAAAAGAATTCGTTGTAGGAAATGGCCTATATGAAATCGGAGGTCATTCTTTCTTCGTGTTTGCTTCTTCTATTTCTAATACCTCGTGGAGACTGGGTGTGTTTTTAAACCGTGATGGGATAAAAGAAGCAATCGTTTCTTTTAGCGTCACCATTCTTTTGATTGGTGGGGCACTCTTGGCCATTGGCTCCCTTATTTTCTTCTATGTTATTCAACAATCCGTTCAACCAATTCGCTTATTAAGCAAAGAAATGAGTGAAATCGTGACCTTAGAAGATATGCCTTCAAGAAGAATAAACGTTCAAGGCTCTAAGGAAGTGGTAGAGCTAAACGATTCTTTTAAAGCCCTTATTGAACGCATAAACGATTTGACTAAAAAACTCATTCATGAGCAAGAAGAACAAAGAAAGAGCGAATTGCGAGCCTTGCAAAACCAAATCAACCCGCATTTCTTGTATAACACGCTTGATAGTATCATTGCTTTGATTGATAAAAACCAAAATGCTGAAGCGGAAAAGATGATCGTGGCTCTTTCACGTTTCTTTAGAATCTCTATCTCTAAAGGGAAGAACATCATCACCCTGCAAAAAGAAGTTGAGCATGCGACGAATTATCTCTTAATTCAAAAACTACGTTTTGGCGACGCTTTCGATTATTCTTTTGATATCGACCCAACGATTCTTCAGACAGATGTCGTTAAACTCATTCTTCAACCAATCATCGAAAACTCCATTTATCATGGCTTGAAAGAAGGGGAAAAAGGGAACATTCTCGTAAAAGGTTACAAAAAGGACGACTATATTTACCTAGACGTTTGCGATAACGGCTATGGAATGCTAGAAGAAACAAGAAAAGAATTAGAAAGATCGATGAAAGGCGAAGAGGAAGCCAAAGGGGTTGGCTTGCATAATGTCTACCTACGTCTTCGCGTTTATTATGGCCCGAAAGCAGACATCCGTATCGAAAGTAAGCTCGATGAAGGGACAATTGTCCATATTATGATTCCTTTGAAAGGAGAAGAAAAATGAAAAAATACCAGGTTTTAAGCCTTTTGCCTTTGCTTCTTCTTCCTTCTTGCAAAAACGAAGGAAAAGACGCGAATTTATTCCTTTATACCGACAACGATCCATTCATTAATTCATTGGTCTCCTCAATTAATGATTCTTTTCTCCAAAAAGGAATCTCTTTAAGAAAATATGTGGCTTCGAGGAAACAAAGTCTTCAAAACAATCAATTTGTAAATCTTTTAGATGAGAATGAGCATAAACCGATTTTGCTAAATATATACGACAGACTTTCGGCGAGTGTCTTAATCGAAAAAGCCCAAAAAGAAGACACCCCTCTTCTTTTCTTCAATCGTGAACCTCTTTTACAAGATATGGAAAGCAATGACTGGGTCAAAGAAAACGTCTATTACGTAGGCGCTTATGCGGAATATCAAGGCGTAGCTCAAGCGGAGATTGCAGCGGATTACTTTAAAGACGCCTCTTCTTTTAAAGGCTCTAAATTCGATAAAAACAACGATGGAAAACTTCAAGTAGCCATTCTCCGTGGTGAGCTTTCTCACCAAGACGCTTTAAACAGAAGCAAATATTCGATTGAAAAATTACGCCAACTTGGCTTTGACGTAGATCTAATCGAAGTTGCTTATTGCGATTGGGAAGAAGGAAAAGGCTACGATGAAACAGGCAAGATGATTCTTAAAGGGGATAACATCGAACTTCTTTTGTCTAATAACGACGCCATGGCTGTAGGCGCTATCCGATACCTTAAAAGCCTCATGAACCCAGATGTTTCTTTTTTGGAACAATTTTTCCCTATCGTTGGAGTAGATGGAACAACAGAAGGGAAGAAGGCGGTGGAGGATGGCTATATGCTAGGAACCGTTTTAAATGACGCCTCCACCCAAGCCCAAATTCTTTTTTCTTTATATACCAGCCTTGTCGATGGTCTAGAAATGCCTACTTTTGACGATGAAATCATCGTGAAAGGCAACTTTTATAAAGTAAAAGGCATGAAAATCACTAATAAAATTAACTAAAGCGCTTACATTTGTAGAGTTTATTACAAATTCTTTAGAGTTTTTTCCATTCTTGTGAAAGCGCTTTCTAGAGAAAATCATAATGCAAATGGTGCTCATATTCGTAAGAAGTGGCGCCAAGGAATTATAAAGGAGAAAATATGAAAAAACGTTTAATTCCATTATTCGCATTATCCGCTTTAGGCACAATTCTCGCTTCCTGTGGTGAAAGTGCTGGAAGCTGGTCTTGGGAAAAGGCCAGTGAAGATAAGGTCTTGAATTACGCCTTATTAATCGGCCAAATCGACCACAATGATTCGGCTGCTCGTACAGCTGGTATTCGTGAAGCCTTAGGCACACGTCCTACAACCCACGATACCAACGCCAATAAAGAAAAAGCCGTGAAAGGCTCCCTTAAATTGGGTGAAACAACATTCGAAGTGAATGAAGTTGCCAGTGGTGAACAAAAATCCACAGCTGGTGCCACATGGGATCAACAAACAGCAACAACCTCCACCGAAGCCTGGCTTAACGCAAATCCAAACATCGACTTCTTCGTTTCGAATAACGATGGTATGGCAGAAGGTGCCATCGGTGCCTCTAACTGGGTCGAAGGTATGCCAATTTTCGGTTATGACTCCAACCAATCCACCCTTTCTTATATCAAAGAGGGCAGAATCATGGGGACAATTAACCAAAACGCTCCAGCTCAAGCAGCCTCTATTTATATGACTGCTAGAAACGCCATCGACGGATTAACTGGCGCCGATATCTATACCAAAGGCTTTACCGAAGAATCTACCAATGGATACGGAAAGATTGCATCAACCGTTCATTATGGCGAAGCAGCCCATAGCTTATTAGTCGATAACGTTGCCGTTACGAAAGATAATGTCGAGAGCTTTATGACAAAAGACATTACCACCTTAGCCGAAAAGAGCGTTAAGAAAGGCACGACGAAAAAAGCAAAAGTGTGGCAATCCTACTACAGCGAGAGTGATAACTTCTTGAACTCTTCCATGGCACCTTTATTTAAGTACTATGAAGGCTTATTCAACTTCGAAGTTACCGAAGCAAAAGGCGATGGCTCTGACGATACAAAGACCATGGGCTTCTTAGATACAGCCAAAGACTATGATGCTTATGTCATCAACATGGTTAAGACAACCGGAACCCAAGCTTATCTTGATAAGATCGCTGGCTTAACTGGTGCTACCGAAGCTTCTCCAACCGCCAAACCAGTTATCTTCTGGAACAGACAAGGCACCAAATCGGATGGAACAACCGATACGGAAGTCATGAAGGATAAGCGTTTCAAATCCATCTACTATGTCGGATTTGACGCTATCCAGGGTGGAAAACTACAAGGTGAAATGATTGTCAATTATTTCAAAGACCTTGCGAAATAAAGCGACAATTTGTTGAAAATGAGTCCACGGAAGAATTTCTGTGGACTCATTCATTATTAGAAAAAAGAGAAATTATGGCTGATAAATATGTATTAGAAATAGATGGTTTATCAAAATCATTCGGCAAAAACAAAGTATTGAAGAACATCAGCCTTCGTTTAAAAGAAGGCGAGATACTTGGTTTAATGGGCGAAAATGGTGCAGGTAAATCAACCATGATGAAATGTTTGTTCGGCATTTATTCTCGTGATTCAGGAACGATCAAACTCGATGGTAACGCCATTTCTTTTTCAGGGCCAAAGGAAGCCCTTGAAAAAGGAGTCGCGATGGTTCACCAAGAATTGAACCAATGTCTTGATCGTACTGTCCTAGACAATATGTTTTTAGGAAGATATCCAACCTATGGAAATATCCTTGTTAACGAGTCTCTCATGAATCAAAAATGTACCAGACTCTTTGCTAACTTAGGGATTAACGTATCTCCAAAGACAGTCATGAGAAAAATGTCCGTTTCTCAACGTCAAATGGTCGAAATTGCCAAAGCCGTTTCTTATGATGCCAAAGTCATTATTTTAGATGAACCTACTTCCTCCTTATCGGAAAGAGAAGTTAAAAAATTATTCGCAATCATTCGAAAGCTTAAAGAAAGAGGCGTTAGCTTTGTTTTCATTTCCCACAAAATGGATGAAATCTTTGAACTTTGCGATGATGTTGTCATCCTTCGTGATGGTATGGTGACCCTTGATAAGAAAGTCAAAGACACAAATCTTGATGAACTTGTCAAAGCGATGGTCGGGAGGAGCTTAGACTCTCGTTTCCCGCCTCTTACAAATAAACCAGGAGAACCAATCTTGGTGGTTAAGAACCTTTGCACGAAATACGCACCTTGTTTAAAAAACATCTCCTTTGATCTTCGTAAAGGCGAAATATTAGGAATCTATGGTCTTGTTGGATCAGGAAGAAGTGAACTTTTAGAAGCCCTATTCGGTGTGAGAACCATTTCCGATGGGGAAATCTATTTTAAGGGAAAACGCATCTTCTTTAACTCATCGAAGGATGCTATGAAAGAGAACTTTGCTTTCGTTACAGAAGAAAGAAAGGTCAATGGCATGTTCGGCAAAGAAGACCTCGTTTATAACACTTGCATTACAAACATCGATAAATACAAAACATTTGGCATTATCGACAATGCAAAGATGCGGAATGCGGCTTCAAGAGAAATCTCTGCAATGAGTGTTAAATGTAACTCAAGCAATGATAAGATTTCCTCCCTTTCAGGTGGCAACCAACAGAAAGTCATTATTGGAAAATGGCTGGAAAGAAACCCAGATGTCTTCTTAATGGACGAGCCAACAAGAGGCATCGATATCATGGCGAAATATCAAATTTACGAATTGATGATCAAACTCGCCAATGAAGGGAAATCCATCATCATGGTTTCTTCGGAAATGCCTGAAATATTAGGCGTAACCAATAGAATCCTTGTCATGAGCAATTATCATCTCGCAGGGGAAGTCATTACCAAAGACACCAACCAAGAAGAACTTCTTAGATTGTGTGCCAAATACTTATAAAGGAGAACAGAAATGGAAAGCGAAACAATCATCAATCCTTTTGAAAACGATGATAGGTATCAAAAATACCTAGATGATCTCTCTTCCTTAAGAAAAGAAGGAGAAGATAAAATCATCGCTTTAAAAGAAGAGATACGCGATGTGAAAGCCAACAAAGTTCTTGAAAAAGACGTGAAGGATAAAATCATCGCCAAAGATAAAAAATTAATCAAAGAGGCGAAAAAGGTCAAGGAAGCCAACAAAGAGCAAGTAAAAACAATCGTCAAAGAAGCTTCTGAGATCGCTAAAAAAGAAGGAAAAGACTACTATCAGAAAGAAACTGCTTTAGCAAAAGAGGGAAAATCCAAAGAGAAAGAGGCTTATCTAGCAAACGTCTTAGAAATCAAGAAACAACAGTCTATTGCTTTAGAAAAACTCAAAGACGAAAACGCTGAAAGACTCGCCAAAGCCTCCATCGGAAAAAAGAACTTAGAGAAAGCGAAAAAGGAAAACGCGATTGCTACGAAAGCAAACCGTATATCCTACCATTCGGCTTTAGAGGAAGCGAAAAGCGATTACGAAAGCAAGATTCAAGACATCAAGAATTGCCAATACGACGCCTATCTTGAAAAAGACGGATTCATCTTCAAAGCAAGAAACGGCCATCGTAGCATCATGGGCATCCTCGAAAACAAATTTCGCACATACCTCTATGAATTTAAGCTGTCTAACTGGTTATTGAGAAACGCTTTAAACCTCATTGTCGTGGCTTTCTTCCTTTTCTCTATTTTCTATGGTTTAGGAATTGGGAAAAACCTCTTCACTAGCAATAACATCATGTCCATTCTTGGACAAAGCTCGGTTAAGATCTTCTATGCTCTAGGAGTTGCAGGGCTTATCTTGCTTGGTGGTACAGACCTTTCTGTAGGCCGTATGACGGGATTGGGCGCAGGATTCTTCAATATGATTCTTGCCCGAGAAGTTTATAAATCCGCTTTCGGCTTTACGATTGACGTCGTTTCTTGGCCAGTGGTGCCTAAAGTCATCCTTGCCTTCTTGGTTCCAATTATTCTTTGTACCATCTTCTCTACAATCGCAGGATTCTTTACCGCCAAATTCAAGATGCATCCATTCATCACAACATTATCAACTCAATTGTTGATTTATGGCTTATTCATGATTGGGTATGGCTCTTATCCTGCCTTCAATGCCGACTTATCCATTTCGAAAAAATTAAGAGGCAATAACTATTTAAATATCATTATTGCTGCAATTATCGTCATTGCCATTGTTTGGTTTATTTGGAATAAGACAAAGTTTGGCAAGAATATGTACGCTGTCGGTGGAAACTCAGAAGCGGCCGCTGTTAGTGGCGTTTCGGTTTTCTGGACAACCCTTCTCGTCTTCGTTATGGCCGGTGTTTTATATGGCTTGGGTGGTGCGGCAACCGCTCTTCAAGGAGCAGGTGCTAACCCTAATACGGGCTATGGAACTGAACTAGACGCCATTGCCGCTTGCGTTATCGGCGGAGTTTCCTTCTCTGGCGGTATTGGTAAGATTTCTGGCGTTGTGTTAGGGACGATCATCTTCCAAGGCATGACTTATTGCTTAACCTTCCTTGGCTTTGATGTGAATATCCAATATCTGTTCAAAGGTATCATCATCATGGCTGCTGTCTGCTTAGATAGCATGAAATATCTCAAGAAGAAATAAGCTTTAAGTCCTATAATAAAGTGGCTTTCGGGCCACTTTATTTTGTTCCATTATGAAATTCATTGTATTTTTCCCTATTATTATCGTCCTCTTCGTTATTTGTTATGGATCTTGTATTTCCTATGTGAAAAAGCTCCGTAATGGAGATGATAAAGGACTCAAACATTATCAAGTCATCCTTCTTTGCGTTTTATTCGGAGGACCGGCGTTGTTAATTACTTATATGTTCAAAGAAATCAGAGAGGAAGATATTTTGCATCATTATCTCTATTTGATTTCGGGAATTGTTTTAAGCGTGTTACAAATATTGCTTGTTTTCCTTCTATGCTATTTCCAGGTTTTAACCTTTTAGGGGTTAAGCCTTCTTTTTTGTTGGATCGAAATCCAACTCATCATAAATAAGAGAAAGAAAGAAACGGATGGCAAACATGAAAGAAGAAGCGTCATTGCCTTCTTTTAATACCAACGCGAAATGCCCAAGATGATATTCGATCTCAAACTTAGCAACCAAATCATCGAACAACGTCAATGGTTTTTCTTCTTTGGAGGAACCCCAGGCAAAGAGATTCTTGCTTAAATTTGAGAAAAAAGAGTTTTTTGCTTTGCTATTTGTTTCAAAACGTTTCAAGAAATAATTCGAGATGGAGAGGATAAATTCGTTAAATAAAGTAAGAAAGGAAGAGGATACTAAAACAAGTGTCGTACTATCGTAGAAGACATCTTCCATTTTCTTCTCTCCTTTATAGAAAGGATTTATCAGGATATTTTTTCTATCCAGCCATTTATCATTTTGAAAACAGACGAAATCTTTTTGATATTTCTCATTCAAAGAGAAAAACTCATTGAAAGAATCGTTATTCGATGTAACGAGAACGAATTTCTTTTGAAAAGAGGAATACAAATGGAAAAGAATCTTATCTCCTTCCTTTCCTTCATCGAGAATCTCGTATTGAAAAGACTTTGTTTTATCCTCTAATAATTTGATTTCATCGGAATAGGAAGAAAAAAGAGAGACATCGTTGTCATTTCCGTCGATGTAATAGATTTCTTCTTCTCTATCAAGAGATACTGCTTTCAAAGCTTGAGAAAACAATTTCTTGTTTATTTTTTGATTGTTTAATTGGACTCTTATTTCTTTCATACTCCCGAATTATAGCATCCTTAAAATCCTTGAATAGAAGAAGAGGCTTTAAAAAGAACAAAGAGGATATCAGCAATGTTATTATCATAGAAACAAGGAGCGAGATTTTCGATGCGTAAAATAGATTTAAGCAAAAGGGAAATTGATGAAAAAGAATTAATTCAGTACGGTTTCATAAGAAGAGGGGATGCCTTCTTTTTAAAGAAACATCTGCCATCCTTTCCTTTTAGCGCTTCCTATATTTTAAGAGGGGAAACACTCGAATCCCGCTTAATCGACGATGATTCAGAAGAGGAATACGAATTGGTGGATACTAAAAGTGACCTACCAGGCTATTCAAGAGGAGTAAATGAAGAATACCAAGCGTTAACGGAAGAGATTCTCTCTTCTTGCACGAAGAGAATCAAAACCCAAACGGAACGAATCGTCCTATATGTAGCCAATCATTATGGGGATAAGATAGAACATTTGTTTGAAAAATCTCCCGAGGTTATCGTTATTCGAAAAAAAGAGAATCGGAAATGGTACTGCCTTTTTATGAGAATAGAAGCGAAAAAACTTTCCCTTAACGAAAAGCAAAACTTCGATGTTCTAGATTTAAGAGGAGGAGAACAGAGAATCCTTTCTATCGATCATGAACTTACTTTTCCGGGATTTCATATGAATAAAAAACATTGGTACACCATCATTCTTGATGAAAGAATGAAAGACGAAGAGATTATCTCTCTCATTGAGGAGAGCTATTCTTTAGCCAAATAAAAAAATCTGAACCTTTATAATCTCTCTCTCCTTTGTTTAAAAACGATGGATTTAAGAACCAATTTATACGAAGAAACCTCGTTTCAAAAAGAAAATCATAAAATTGATGAAATTATTGTTGACAATAGATACTTGAGTTTTAGAATTCAACACGGATTGATAGAGGCGCGATTCATAAAAGTAATTAGCGGAAGAGGCATCTAACGAAGCTAATGAAAGGTAAAATCGCCGAAACCAATTTAAGGCATTAAGTTGGATTGGGCTATGAGAGAACATCTTATAGACTCCTAGATTATCTAGAGGCGCTATCGATGTGATATCTTACGAATTTGAATAAGATTGCATCGAGCGATGCAATCCTTTCTTTTTTAGGAGGTATCATTTGTATGAAAAAGAAAATCTTATTAGGAATCATCGCTTTATCGGGTTTATCGATGATGACTTCTTGCAATAGCTCTGGTGTCACAAACGATGTCTTGGTTATTGGCATGGAATGTAATTACCAGCCTTTTAATTGGACGACAAGCAAAAGTAGCGAATACACCTTGCCCATTGACAAAGATAATCAATTTGCCGACGGTTACGATATTGCAATCGCTAAATATTTAAGCCAAGACTTGAAAAAGGAAGTTGTTATCAAGCGTTTAGAATGGGGAAGTTTGATTCCAAGCTTAAATACCAATGAAATTAATATGATTCTCGCAGGCATGACCGACACCCCTGAAAGAAGAGAATCCATCAATTTCAGTGATCCATATTTAACAAGCGATCTCGCTTTCTTAGTGAAGAAAAGCAATGTTGACGAGACATTAGGCACAAAAGAAAACCCTATGTCCTATGATGAACTTTTGAATTTATTCGATGGAAAAACCCTTGTTTGCCAGGCAAACGTTGTCGGCGATGACTTTATCGATACTTATTTTGTACACAATAAACAAAATAAAACAATTCGTCACTCTCCAGCACAAACAACATATCCTTTGGCTGCCAACGATGTTTTGGGTGGAATTAGCTTTGCTATGCCAGCCGAACTTCCGGTAATCGAGGCAATGACCAACCTCAATAAAAACGAATTAAGAGTCCTTTATTGCGATTATAAAGGTTTCTTATCCAGCGATGATTTGAATGGTTTAAGTGTTTCTATTGGTATTAAGAAAGGAAACACCGAGCTAGAGGAAGAATTAAACGCTTCTTTAGCAAAATTAAGTGCCGAAGAACGTTCTTCTTTGATGGCAGGGGCTGCCACAAGATCCAGTGAAAGTGCGTTATGATCGATTTTGAAAAATTAGGCAAACTTTGGGGAGAGAACTTTGCCTTGATTGGCTATGGAGCTCTCTCCACCTTGATCCTTTCCATTTTAGGAACGTTGTTTGGCTTAATTCTTGGCATCTTCCTTGCTTATGGAAAAAATGTAAAAATCAAAAGTAGTGACAAAGCCATCATGAAGGCCTTAAAAGGAATCTGTCTCGCTTTTTGTAACGTTTATTCTGTTCTTCTAAGAGGAACGCCAATGATGGTTCAGGCGTTACTTTTTAAGTTTGGTTGCTCCGCCATTGGCATCAATTGGGGAAACATCTATTTTGAGGGCGAAATCAATAACGTCTTCAATGGTTGGATGTTTGCTGGCCTTATTGTCATTACTTTTAACACGGCCGCCTATATGGGTGAAATCATTCGTAGTGGCTTAAACGGAGTGGATATTGGTCAAGTCGAAGGGGCTAGAAGCCTTGGCTTAAGCTCTTCTATGACGAGCTTTCACGTCATATTGCCCCAAGCCCTAAAGAACGCTTTGCCAACTATCGGGAACGAATTGATCGTTAATATCAAGGATTCAAGCGTTTTGAATGTAATTTCGGTTACAGAACTTTATTACCGCATGAACCTTATTGCTGGTTCGACGTATGCGTTTATGGAGGCTTATTTGATTCTTGCGATTGTCTATTTGATTATGACATTGCTTGCTTCCTTCATCTTAAAAATCATCGAGAAAAAACTAAACGGAGTGAAATTCTCCTTAAACCCTTTCAGATTCTTAAAGAGATATACCTATGGAAAACAATAAAGAATTAATTCTCAGCATAAAAAATATCGCCAAATTCTTTGATACGAGCAAAATCCTCAAAGATATCTCTTTAGATGTCTATAAAGGGGATGTTATCGCGATTATTGGGCCTAGCGGAAGTGGAAAGTCTACTTTTCTTCGCTGCATAAACCTTCTTGAAGAGCCAACTCGTGGAAGCCTTATTTACAAGGGAAAGACCTATTTCAACATCTCTAAATGCAAAGATGATTTCATCGATTACGCTCGATACAAAGAAGATAAAGAAAAATACAAAGAAAAGCTGATTGAAACGGAAGATAACTTAGCTATTTATCAAAATAAATACATTGAAGATAAATCGGACAAAGGCTTAAAGAAACTCATCAAAGAAGCTAAAAAAGCATACAATGAGATTAGAAAAAAACCTATCAACAAACTGGATTATCTTAACAATGAAGAATACGAAGCTTCTATTAAAAACGATCATCCAATTATCCCGAATAACAAAGAACTTAACGAATTAAGAAGCAAGATCACCATGGTCTTCCAATCTTTTAATTTGTTTAACAACATGAACGTTTTAGATAACGTCATTCTTGCTCAGAAATTGATATTGAAACGAAAACAAGCCGAAGCTAAAGAAGTTGCTATTAAATATCTAACTCTTGTGAACATGCAAGACCGTATGAATTATCGTGTAAACGAATTAAGCGGTGGACAAAAACAACGTGTTGCTATCGCGAGAGCCTTAGCGATCAACCCTGAAATCATCCTTTTTGATGAGCCAACAAGTGCTCTTGATCCGGAAATGGTCGAAGAGGTTTTAAACGTAATGAAGAAGCTTGCTAGCGAAGGAAAAACGATGATTGTCGTCACCCATGAGATGAACTTCGCTAAAAACGTGGCCAACAAAGTCGTCTTTATGGACAAAGGTCTTATCGTTGAGTCCGGGGATCCAAAAAAGGTCATCAATCACCCTCAAAGCGAAAGACTTCAAAGCTTTTTGAGCAAAACCAAATAATTTTTTCTCTTCTCCATAGAGTGTTTTTTAATGTGAATTCACATATTCTTTTGTAATCTTTTGGAAGAATATTCAAAAAAATGGAAGAATAATTGATTTTTTGGAAGAATAAATTATACTTATGGCAGAGGAGAAAGATTCGATGGAAAATGAGAATTATCTAAAAACGTTAAAAGAAGGCCTTCAAATAGAACTAAAGGAATCAGGCAAAAAGATTCCTGATAGCCTTTATGAAACGTATTCTTCTTTTTCTAATACAAAAGGCGGGATCATTTATTTAGGCATCAAAGAAGGAAAAACAAACGATATAATTGGCGTCTCTAATCCCGAAGAACAAAAGAAAGCGCTCATTTCCACCCTCCATTCAAAAAGCAAGGCTAGTTATTGCTGTATTTCCGATCAAGACGTACAAATAATAAACCTCAATGGGAAAAAGGTTCTTCGCTTTGCCGTTAAAGAAGCTCCTCTTGAAGCAAAACCCGTTTACCTCGATGGAAATTTGTCGAAGTCTTATATCAGAATCGGGGAAGGAGACTTCCTGATGTCGGAAGATGAGATCGCTTCTCTCCTTATAAAGAAGAAAGGGGTTGGCTTTGATATGCTTCCAAACTCCCTTGATTTAGATGAGACAAACCTCGATCAAGAATCCATAAAGGAATTTCGGAAACAAATGAATGAAATCAATCCGGATAATGTTTTTAAAAATCTAAATGACCACGATTTTCTTTTGCGAGCGGGTGTTTTGATAAAAAACAACGGAAGAGAGGTGCTAAAAAATGGTGCCGTCCTATTTTTTGGAAATCAAAGTGATATTTCTCAAATTTGCCCGAATTATTTTCTAGATTACCAAGAAAACTTCTCTGGAAAAACAAGATGGGATAGAAGAATCGTTTCGGATGAAAATAATTTCAACGCTAATTTATTCAACTTTTTCTGCTTGGTTCGTAAAAATCTGATTGAAAAATTGCCGAATCCTTTTAGGACTGATGGAATTAGTAACATCAATGGGAAGGATATTCAACGTTCCGTGATAGAGGGACTAGTCAATGCCATCACAAATTGTGATTTTTCTTCGCTACCTGGAATCGTTATTAAGAAAACATATGAAAATATTACTTTTCTTAACTCCGGCGATATTCCTGTTGGAGTTAAACAAGCCATTTCTGGCGGAGTTACGAACCCTCTTAACAAAAATATCATGAATTATTTCAGATTTCTTCAAGTGTCCGACAGAGCAGGCTCTGGCGTGCCAAGCATTTTTGAAATGTGCCGTTCTTATGGTTTTTTAACACCAAGTCTAACAACTGAAAACAACCCAAAAAGGACGATTCTTATAATTAATTTCACTCAATTAAACCAAGAAACGCCACACTATAATGAGAAAAAGACAATATTGTCCTACTTGGTCGCACATCCAGAAGGTGCTTCTACAGAAGAAATTTCTAGAATGATTGGAATGAAGAACTCTTCAACCGCTCTGATAATTTCCGAACTCTTACTAATGAATCTTATTAAAACGAATGGCAAAAAAACGAAAGGCAAACGCTATTTCGCGACAAATAATTAAAAAAGCGGTATTTTAGGAATATTTTGACAATCTTCCAGAATCTTTTGGAAGAATATTCAAAAAAATGGAAGAATAATTGATTTTTTGGAAGAATAACGAAAATGATTTTTTGAGTACTTCTCATCCCCTAGTATGGGTTGATAGATAAAAACGCAGAATCAAAAGGGGGAAAACGTAAAACGATGGTTTTTTCTTTTATCAAGCTATCATAAGAATGGCTCTTCTTTTGTCTGCTCTTGAACCAATCCAAGCAAAAAACTTAAGAATACGGATTATGTTTCTAACTCTAATAAAATCCCAAGAACGCTTGTTTTGAAGGATAAACGCTCTTCCAGTAATTCTCTAATTGGGGTATTCTATCTTACCAAGGACTTTCTTGGTTAATATAAGGAAAATAGACTATGATGAAATTCAAAAAAACGGGAGCATTACTTGTTTTATCTCTTTTAGGAATTGCTTCCGTATCTTGCACGAACAATTCTTCTAATAATAATGGAGGCTCGGAAATTCTTTCGTCTAACAATGAAACTTCTTCTAGCAATGAAGAAAATTCCAATCTTGTCGATGGATATCGTTTAATTACGAGCTTAGAAGAGTTATCAAATGCCAAAAAAGTCATCATTGGCGCTTATAGTGGAAATACCCTTTATGGTTTAACAACATCGGCTAAATCCTCAACCCTTCCATGGTATCTCCTCGGGGAAACGTTAACGGAAGTAAATGCCCACAAAGATGTTCAAAAGATTACGGACACGGCCGTTTGGGAATTAAGCAAAGTAGGGGATTCCTTCAAATTTAGCTTAGATGGGAAAGATCTTTATAGCTACGTTGATGGGACACATTACAGCATTGGCTACGATTCTGGAAAAGAAGGAACGGATTGGAAAATCAGCATGGATTCCACTGGAAAATCCCAAGCTCTTTCTTCCAAAGATGTCTATTTGCAATACTATAGGGGCGCTTTCGGTGGGGCGGCTGAAAAATATAAAGGTAATGCATACGTCTATTTCTATACCCCAGATAAAATCTCTATTGAGCAAGGTAATTCTTCCTCTTCCACAGGAAATGGAGGGGGCTCCTTTGGAACAACCACAGACGATAGTGGCTGGAAAGGCTTAGACTTTAGCACCTATGGAAATACTTTCCGTGCTTCTTTGCAAAAACTCATTAAGAACTACAAAACAAAAACGACAAGCTATTCTGCATGTTTAGAAATTGGTAAGGAAGCCGCTACCTATCCAGCAGGTTCTAACACCTACGTTCCTTTCTATCATGCCGCTACGAATGTAACAGAAGGCGTAACTGGAAACGGCGCATGCATATTAAACAAATCCTCTAGTGGGGTTAACCGTGAACATACCTGGCCAAATTCCCGTGGTTGTGGGAAGAAAGGCGGTCCTGCGGCAGACCCTTTCATTATTCGTCCAACCTTATCAACTGAGAATTCTGGACGTGGAAATTCTTTCTATGGTACTCAAGGTGGAGCCTGGGATCCTGCCTCTTATGGGTATGAAGGAGCAAGAGGAGAATCTGCCCGTATTATGTTCTATACTGCAACAGCATATTTTGGAACATGTGGTACAGGTGGAAGTAGCAAAGGCAATAAGCCTTTGGAGCTTTCGAATAACCCAAGCGATAATAAAGATGAGCATACCATGGGAACTTTAAAAGAACTCCTTGAATGGAATGCCAAATATCCTGTCACGGCTATGGAAAAACAAATCAATAACTATCTCGCTTCGCAAGGATATGGCCGTAATCCGTTCGTCGACCATCCTGAATACGCTAATCAAATCTGGAACGCTAACGGAATCCGCTCGTAAATATCGTTTATTTTAAAGCCATTGATTCGTTGTCCATACGATTACAGCGACTTTTTGAAAATGGCTAAAAAGCTATCTTCTAATTTA
This sequence comes from uncultured Mollicutes bacterium, assembly GCA_900540385.1. GTDB lineage: Bacteria > Bacillota_I > Bacilli_A > RFN20 > CAG-826 > UBA4951. The sequence continues at coordinate 65,825 of UQFY01000003.1, read as the reverse complement.
GGTATGGAAAATTTGGCGTAATGTCAAATGAAATGCTTTTTGCTTTAAGCTTTTTGATTTTGTCAATGATTTCGGATGCCTTTCCTGTTATATGAGCATCTCCCGTTTTTATTAATTTTATCGAAACCAAGTAGTTGGTGTTTAAAATGGCTGAAATGATGGAAATTTCTTCTTTGGAAGGAGAAGAAATTGGACTGATTTTTAAATCGTATTCTGTTTCATCGTAAAAAACGGAATTCGTGTTCGTTGTAGCCCAACCCCAACCGCATTTCGGACATTTCATCCCCATGCTTGCTTGCGTTTCGAATTCTTGCATTTCAGAGCCACATTTTTCGCATTTTATTTTTTCCATTTCTTATTTCCTCCTGGATAGAATCTTTTGAATCTTCCTAAACAATTCAAATCCGGTACTTTAGGATTAGTTTTGCTTCGAGAAGCTACGATGTATTTTCCGTTTGGATAAGCCCAAACAAGTTTCGTGGGAGCTTCTACGACTATGTTTAGTTTATTTGCCAAATTTTGCGCGAACCCATTTTCATCGGCACCTGTATCACAAGACAACAATCTAATGATTTTCCCTTTAATTTTCTCCTTCGATTTTACCATTTTTGCCAGCTCTCTGTGATTCAACGAATAGTTTTTCCCGTTTATTGCCCATTCGATGGAATTAGAACGACCATGTCCGATTACATCTATTCTACCTTCAACATCAATATCAGAACTATTACTGATGTACTTCATAAAGTTATCATTTTCATCCATTAAATTAACACTTCCTGGAGAAGGATTGCCTTTTGTGCCATGAAATAAACCGCTTTTACTTTTGCTCATATTCTTTTCTCCCTTCATAGTAAGAAGCTGTTTTGGATGAATACTGAACAATTTCTATTCCTTTCTTTCTTAATTCATCAAAACAGTGGTATTTCGAGGAACCGTATACCAAAATGATTTTTGGTTTCAATTTTCTCTCCATTTCGAATAGTCCACTTTCAAATCTTTTTCTATCAATTACTTTTTTTGGAGAACCTCCCACCGTTCCAATTGCGATTATTGAGTTAGAAGGAATGCCATCAAAACAATAAGAATAGCTTTCTTCAGTCCCCCATCTTACGTTGTTGATGACTTGCTTATGACAAATATTGCCATACCAAAAACCGAAGGCTCTCATACGGTATGTGTTGTAAACTTTTAGACTTACAGGAAAATCTTGGTAGGTCGAAAAATCAGGTGTGATGATGCCTTCAAAATGCTTTAAAACGTTATAAGCGTTTGCTGGGTATGACCAAATTCCTTTTCGTTTTCCATCAAAATTTTGATCATCTTCATAAAAACAAACAAAAGCGTTAACCGAAAAAGCATGATTCTTTGGGTACAAACGTTTGTAAATTTCTTTGGCTTCGGTAAAAGTGATTATCTTTTTTGGAACCGCCATTGCTGTGGTGGGGCAATAAGGAATGTCATATTTAGATTGTCTAAAATCTGCTCCTTCTAACATAAAGGAATTCCATAAATCTTTTATATTGCTACGTTTTTCTGTCATTGAGATTTCTCCTTTAATAGCAAGCCCATTTTATGAATTGCCGTTTTGAAAATAACTAATCTTCATTAAGCAATTATTTGTTTAAACTATGTGAAATAGTTGCGGCAAAGTTGCGGTAATTCGATTAGAATAAAGTTATGGAAAAAATTAGATTGTCAAAAGTGGTTAGAATAATTAGAGAAAACTCAATTGACCCTAGAAGAAGTTTTCAAGAAATACTTACCTTTTTATTTGCGACACTAACCAATAATTCAAGCTTTTTTGTTGAAAGCACGTCATCCTCAAGAATTATGAACAATGAATATGATGTGCCTCATGCTGTAAGAAAAATTTTTAATGAATGTGATGAAAAAGAAAAGGATAAAAGGATTTTGTATTTCGTCGATTCGATTATTGATGACTCAAAAGAAGACGCTCTTTTTCAAAAGATTAAAGAAATAGCATCTTCTTCAAACTTGTCAGAACGTTTTAAAACAAAAATCATTAATGATACAAATTGCAAAGATGCTTTAAGCCGCCTTCTAAAGGCTGCCTTATTAGCTGATAATAGAAAAACGTTAAATAAAGACATTTACGAAAAAAACGGGAATGTAATTAGATTAATTAGCGGTGATATCATAGCTCTTGGTTTTAATAAAAAAGGAGTCGTGGGCGATAAAATCGTTGTCATTAACGTCGACGAAAAATTCACGATGGAGTTTGTAGATGAAAACGGCCTACCTGCGATAGACAAAACGAGTGTTCACGGACAATGGCTAAAAAGAATGATAAAACAAGGTTATACAAAAGAACGAATTTTGAAAGAAACTACATTCGTCACTCCTTCAGAAGGATGCAAAATCGGGAAAATAAGATTTGAAAAGACGCTTTTCTATCTTTTGCCGATTTCTAGGCTGAATGAAAGAAATACGGCGCATTCTGATATTAGAGACGTAGAAAAAACGCTGAATGCGCTTGCTGAAGAATATGGGGCTTTTGGGCAAAGCGTTCCTATGTACACCACACTCGTCGGAACGGGAAAATCTAGGCTTAACGCAAATCTATCCGAGTCAATCACTCTAATAAAGAACGCCTTTACAAACTCTAAAGAAGGCTTTTTTGGATGTCTGAATATCGTCGTTCCACTTTCCTTAGTAGATGAATTGGAGGCTTATAAATGAGCGTTTATAGAACCAAAACTTATATTGCTGCTGACTGGGATCATGATTATGATGCCGTCTCCCAAATCTTAGACTGGAATGACGATGATTACTATTCCTCCTTTAATTTTGTTAACGTCCACGATTTCGTTCAGGCGAAAGACGACAGCCTTTATTGCACAATAAAAAGGTCGTTAAGTAAAAGAATGAGCATGTGTAAAACTTTTATTCTTATTGTAGGCGAACACACAAACTCTATAACTAAGGGCGGCTGTCAAAATTGTCGGAATTATATTAAATTCTTTGATTTGTGCACAAAGGGTCATTCGATTTCTACTAAAAGCTACATTGATTACGAATGCGAATCAGCAATAAATAACAATTTGGACATCTTAGTCCTTTATAATTCTAACAGAGTCCAAAAAGAGCTTTGCCCAGAAATCATTAGAGATGTTGGCGTTCATATACCAATGAAAAAAGATGGGGCTTATCTCTTTGCGATGGTCAGGAATGGCTTAAAGAAAACCGAAGGCCAGTGATTTTGTGGCAACAAAAACGAGCGTGATTTGGTGGTATATCGGAACCAATTTTGGAACGCTAACGGAATCCGCTCGTAAATTTCATTTATTTTAAAACCATTGATTCGTTGTCCATACGATTACAATGGTTTTTCTTTTGTACAAAAATCATTTTAAAAAGATAATCTAGTCGAAAAAATCCAAAGTCTTTGGAAAATTTCGAATAGAAATGGATAAAATTTATTTTTTTAGTATAATGTAATCGAAAAAAACAAAGGCTTAAAGGAAAAAAGATCATGGAATTTCAAAGAACTCGTTACATTAATCAACTTAAGAGCTACGAAGGAAATTCTTTGATTAAGGTCATAACAGGCGTCAGGAGATGTGGAAAATCCTATCTTCTGAATCAACTCTTTTACCGCACCTTATTATCTCAAGGCGTTAAAGAGGACCATATCATCCGTTTTGCCTTCGACAATGATGAAGATTTGGATAAAATTGACGCTTTTTTCCCAAACGAGGAGACCAAAATTCGCCAAGGGAAAAATCTCTACACCGTCAATTCGAAGAAGTTCCGTGCCTATATCGCTTCCATTACGAATGACTCCGATCCCTTTTTCCTTCTTTTAGATGAAATCCAGTTATTGGATTCGTTTAGCGGCACCTTGAATGGTTTCCTTCACCATTCTAATTTTGATGTGTATGTAACAGGAAGTAATTCTCAAATGTTATCCTCCGAAGTGGAGACCACTTTTAGAGGAAGAAAAAGTTCCATTCATGTCCTTCCTTTGACCTTTAAGGAACTTGTTGAAGGCCTATCTCTTTCCCCAAGTGAAGCGTGGAGACAATACATTCTTACGGGCGGCATGCCAATTGTTTATCGTCAGAAAGAAGAAAAAGAAAGAGAAGACATGCTCGTTTCTCTTTGCGATGAAATCTATCTTAAGGATATCAAAGACCGTAAAGGGGTGAGAAATATGAATGTTCTCTCTGATTTATTCGACGTTCTTTCTTCCAACGTTGGAAATGGAGTCTCTCCTAGCAAGTTAGAAGACGTATTTCGTTCCAATAAACATATCCAAGTGACTGACGATACTATTGATCAATATATTGATTATCTTCAAGATTCTTTCCTTGTTTCTAAGGCTAAGAAATATAACATCAAAGGAAACGCCTACATCAACACCCCCTATAAAGTCTATTTTGAAGATATTGGCGTAAGAAACGCTAGGCTTTTATTCAAACAAATCGAAGAGGGGCATCTAATGGAAAACATTGTCTATAACGAACTTCGTTATCGTGGATATTTTGTTGATGTGGGAGAAATCGATGTCAATGAAATGACGGATCGAAAAGACAAGAATGGCAAAAAAATATATAAAGAATCCTCTCTCGAGGTGGATTTTATCGCCTATCGCAATATGGAGAGGTATTACATTCAAGTTTGTCTAAATATGGAAGAGGAAAAAACGAGAGCGAGAGAGAAAAAGTCCCTTTATTACATCAATGATTCCTTTAAAAAAATCATTGTCGTCAAAGATGGACTTCCACCTCGTGTGGATGAAAATGGATTCCTCATTGTTGATGTTTTTGATTTTCTTTTGGATGAAAATAGCCTCAAAAGATAATCTAGTCGAAAAAAACCAAAGTCTTTGGAAAATTTCGAATAGATTTTTTTATTTTGTAGGAAACATCTAGCCGTCTTATCTCTTAATCCCTATGTTCGAGGGGAGGCTCCGCTCAGTTGACGCTTTTTTCTTTAAAAAGACTTTATGTTATACTTCTTTTAGAAACTGTGGTGGAAAAAGATGAATAAACTCCTTTCGAAGAAGGCACTTATCGTTTATTCTTTTTCGTTTTTCCTTTTCCTTTTGGCAGGTATCTTCCAAGCCTTCGATTCTTATCTTAGTGAGTTCTATCACGTTTTATTTGCTCTTTTGGCCCATTTCATCCTTATCTTTTTAGCGATAGGGTGGGGCGTTTCTTTGCTTCTAAGGATGGTTCGTAAAGATCTTAAGCTTTTCTTTCTTTTTATGGATGCCCTGATTGTTTTCTTTCTTTTTGTGAGAATGGTGAAATACGGTTTAACCTCTAGCATGGATACCTTAAACCGATATATGTGGTATTCCTACTACGTTCCTCAATGTTTTATTCCTCCGACATTACTATGCGTGGCTCTTAGCTTAGAAAGAAGGCCTCTTAAGAATTATTTCTATCTTCTTTATTTACCCGCTATTTTGCTCGTCCTTCTTATTTATACGAATGATTTTCATAATTGGGCCTTCTCCTTTTATTTTGCTAACGAAAAGATGAACTACACGCATGGTGTTGTCTTTTATTTAGCTTTTGCTTGGGAGTTTCTTGTTACTTTGCTTGCTCTTTTAACTCTTTTCCTAAAATGCAAGGTTTCCGCTTGTAGAAAAAGGATATGGTTTCCTTTCTTTTGCCTTCTTTTCTGCATCCTCTTTTCCATGACGGCCTTTCTTTTGGACGTTTCTTTCTTCAAAGTACCAGAACTTCTTTGCTTTACTTGCATTGTTCTTATCGAAAGTGCAATTTCCATCGGTTTAATTCCAACAAATCTTTTCTATGCGGAATATTTTCATATTTCAGAATGTTCTCCTTTTATCGTGGATGAATCCTTCAATGAGAAATATCTTTCAAAAAAGAGTACGGAAATAGATAAGGAAAGCATTCGTCAAGCAAGCCTATCTCCCGTATTAATCACGAAAGATATCCGTTTATCCTCTAAAAGAATCCATGGAGGATATGTCTTTTGGAAAGAGAACCTTTCAAAGATTCATGAGATGAACCGTCTTCTTGAGGAAACCAACGAATCTCTTCATGAAAAGAACGAACTTCTTGCTTATGAAAATAAATTAAAAGAAAAGAAACTCCAGCTCGAAGAAGAAAATAAACTCTATTCCGAAATCGAAAGAAACAGCCAAGAAGAATTGAATAAAATACAGGAAATCCTTTCTCTTGCTAAAAAAGAGGAGGATTCTTTAACGTTTCAAAAAGAGATGTATCTTGCATGCGTCAAGATGGCTTACTTAAAAAGAAGGAACAATCTTCTTTTAATTTCTAAGAAGGCTTCCATGATGAATATCCAAGAATTCTCTTTCTCCCTTCAAGAGTCCTTCACTTATCTCTCTTTATTGAATATCGATTGTCATTATGATTCCTCAATAAAAGGAGAGTTTCTGAGCGAGAAAGTATGTCTGCTTTATGATTTCTTTGAAACTTGTCTTTTTTCTTTAGAAGATATGCCTTCCTCCCTTTTCGTTTCCTTAAAAAAGGAGGGGGACACCCTTCTTTTCTCTCTAGAGATGGATGGGAAAATGGATACGTTCCCTTCTCTTTCTAAAGAATTCCCGAATGTGAACATTCAAAAAGAAGGGGATAGCATATATTTCACTTTGCCATTTTCTTCAAAAGAAGGGGGACGTGTATGAGTTTTCTTTCTTCCCCTTTCTATGTTCAACAAATTATTGTCATTCTTTTCATCGTTGCTTTATTTCTTTCTATCCTCTCTATTTTCCTTAGTATTCTATTTTGTAAGAAAGCAGGGCTCATTACTCTTTCTTCCATCTCGCTTATTCTTTCCTTTATCTTGGTTTTCCTTAGTATGCGAGGATGTTACCTTTATCAAATGGAAGAAGAGGTGTTCGAACCTTCCTATTCTTTCTTGAAATTGCCTTTATGGGTGTTTCTCCTATTTGTAATGTTCTTATTCCTTCTTCTGATCTTGGAATTCGTTTATTTCTTCTTTTGGAGAAAAAAGAATCTCTCGCCTCTATCGATTAAAGAAAGCTTCGACACCTTACCGATGGGCATATGTTTCTATGAGGATAACGGTTTGATTCGTCTTTCGAATACGGAGATGGATGATGCGTCTTTCTTGTTAGACAAGGAAGCGTTATTAAATGGTTCGACATTCTATGAACGTCTGGAAAAGAAAGAAATTCCGGATGTGACTTATCTTTCTATTTCCCCTAAGGAAGTCATTCTTCAAAAAGATGAAAAAGTTCTTTTTTTCCGTCATTATCTTCACCAAATAGAGAAGAAAACCATCCATGAAATTGACGAAAGTGATATCACAAAGACCTACGAACTAACAAAAGAATTAGAAAAGAAAACAAAGGAATTGCAACGCTTGCAGAAACGTCTTCTTTCTTATGAGAAGAATGCGAAAGAGCTTATCACTGAAAGAGAAATCCTTGAGACAAAGATTCATATCCATGGGAATTTAGGGAAGCTCTTATTAATCACAAAAGAAAAAATGAAACAAAACCTAAGCCATTCGGAGAAAGAGGAACTTCTTCTCCTTTGGGAAAAAGGGATTAACGATTTTTTAACAAACGAAAAAGAAGAAAAGAAAGATGGACTTCAGGTGCTTGAAGAAACGGCCAAACGAATCGGAATCGAGATTATTTTTCAAGGGGAAAAATTTGAAAAAGACAGCCAAGAAGAGAAAATCCTTCTCCAAGCAATCCATGAAAGTCTCACCAATGCCGTAAAACATGCACAGGCAAAAACTCTATTTGTGACATTAAAAAAGGAGAACCTACACGATATAATAGAAATCAGAAACGATGGCATCTTGCCTAAAAAAGAGATTCTAGAAAGTGGAGGGCTTTCCTCTTTACGAAAACTTGTGGAAGAAAATCTAGGCAAGATGGAAATTGTTAGCAAAGACACCTTTCTTTTGAGGATTATTTTATGAAAGAAAAGAAATATTCCGTTTTACTTGTCGAAGATCAACAAATGCCCAAAGCTCTTTTTTCTCATTACATCGAATCCTCGAAGGATTTTCATTTGGAAATGGCTATCGAGAACGCTTCTGTAGCGGATATTGTTTGTTACTCAAAGCCTATTGATTTAATTCTAATGGACGTGGTCACGGAAAATGGTGAAAGTGGTCTTGAAGCGGCTAAACTCATCAAATCCAAATTCCCTAAAATCAAAATCATTATCGTGACTTCCATGCCCGAATGTTCCTATATTCGCCGTGCTAAAGAAATAGGGGTGGAAGGATTTTGGTATAAAGAAAGTAAGGAAGGTATCCTTCCTATTATGGAAAAAGTCATGCAAGGAGAAAGAGTCTATCCGAAAGAAACCCTTCCTGTTCAAATAGGTCTTTCTTCCAGCAAAGAATTCACGGAAAAAGAACTAGAAATCCTCCGTTTTATGACAGGAGGGTATAGCAATATTGAAATTGCTAAGAAACTCTCTGTTTCTCCAGGAGTAATTAAGAATCATGTTGCCGACATGTTAATGAAAACGGGTTTCCGTTCTAGAACTCAATTAGCCGTTCGCGCTAGAGAAACAGGCTTAGTCATCTTAGAAAAAGAAATAGAAGAAAGCTAGTGGTTGATAAAACGAAATAACTTATAGCCCCACGATTGACATTTTGTCTTTATATTGTCTCTTTTTGTACAAAATTCTTTTATGAATCTAAAGACATTAACAAAAAAAGATCGATTCGCGACTCGTGAGCGAGGGCTTTATTTCTAAGCAATCTTTCCCTTGTTAGCGTCGGCTTCGCCAGCTGGAATATTGGCAATAATAGCCAAATGGAAGTTGGCCTTTTAGTAACCGCAGAAGACGAGTTGGTGCGGGAATACTACCAAACAAGTGCAGCCTTCAAGAGCAGAACCCGATATTAGGCTAGTTTTCCATCCACACTTTGGTAAATACTTCTATATTTATTTGGTTCATTCGTTTTCGCATACTCCAACTTTTTCTTGTTTTCTCTAAAAAAGAAAATAGAATAGTAAGTGTAAAAAAATTACACTTGGAGAAACAAAGATGCTTAAAAAGTTTTCAGTCAAAGGCTATCGAAATTTCAAAGAAACTATCACGTTGGATTTAAGCCGAAAAGGAAAATATGACTTTCAAAAAGAACTCATTCAAAATGGGGTTGTCAATAAAGGGATTATCTATGGAAAAAATGGCTCTGGGAAATCCAATTTGGGAAGAGCGTTATTTGATATTGAAAAAAATCTCATGATCAACAATTCTCAGAATATTTTTGCGGTTGACCTTAATCCAACGTTTTGCTGCTTAGATTCCAAAGAAGACGCTTTTTTCTCCTATACCTTCGTATTTGGACATGATGAACTCGTTTATGAATATACGAAAAAGAGCGTTTTCTCCATCACTTCAGAGAAAATATTCGTTAATGGAGAACTCATGTTTCTTTATAACGGAGATAAAAATAAAGTTATTTCAAATTTCCCGGGAACGGAAAAACTGTCCTTCGCCTCAATGAATGAGGGACTTTCCGCTTTGCTTTTTCTTTATAGAACTTTCAAATTTGATGAAAACTCACCCATTTCTAAACTATTTCATTTTGTGTCTGGCATGCTTTGGTTCCGTTGTTTGAATCAAGGAAACGAATTTGAGGGTAGGGGTATAGGAGAGAACATCGAGCAAAGAATCATCAAAGAAGATAAATTAGCAGATTTCAAGAACTTTTTAGCAGACGCTGGTTTGCATTATGATTTGGTTTTAAAACCCCAAATCAATCCTTCAACGGGTAGATCGATCCAAAGGATTTTTGCAAAGTTCGCTTATGGCTCTGTGCCTTTGAATGCCATATTTTCCACCGGAACACAGGCTTTGGAATTGTTTTACTATTGGAGCATTAACTTCCATGAATATTCTTTCGTTTTCATTGATGAATTTGATGCGTTTTATCATTATGAGTTGAGTGCGGCAATTATTAGGAAATTAAATGAAGACACTCATTTTCAATCTTTTGTGACCACTCATAACACTTCTTTGATGAACAACGATTTAATGCGACCGGATTGTTTGTTCTTAATTGGAAATAATCATATTGCAAATTTGGCGGATTGCACCTCAAAAGATCTTCGTCAAGGTCATAACTTGGAGAAGATCTATAGGAGTAATGATTTTCATGTCTGAGAAAATCTTGGTTTTGGTGGAAGGCGTCGAGAAAGAAACAACTTTTTTCGAGACTTTCAATCGTAATTATATCGGTTTGAATGATGATATACGTCTTGTGCCTTTTGGCTGTAATATCTATTCCCTTTTTCAAGAAATGAAAGGCTATGATTTTGAAATTGATTTAGAAAAGGCAATCGAATTCTCCCCCTCTATTCCAAAGGAACAAAAGGCAAAAATCAAAGGAATGCGATTTGGGACAAAATATCTTGTTTTTGATTTCGATTTTCAAGAAAAGACAATGTCCGATGAGGATAAAATAATCGCAGTTAGACAGATGTTGGATATTTTTAATAACGATACAGAGAATGGTTTGTTGTTTATCAATTATCCGATGTTTGAATCTTTTCAGGAAAAAATCGCTTCAGAAACGATGTATACGCAAAGTAAAATCAATCGTTTGGAATTTGCAAATTACAAGCGTTCAATTTCCGAAAGGAATTTAGGGATTAACTGTAAAAACATTTCATTTTCGAAATATAAAACGTACATTTTGACAGCATTGAAGGAATCCAATTTCCTTTTTCATGGAAGCTTCGACAAAAAACTTCCTTATGAGGAATTGGTGTCTGAGGAATACGGAATGAATGTATATCAACGACAAATAAAAGAACTCCAAATGGAAAACTCTATTTTTCCTATTAACACCTCCGTTCTACTACCTTTGCTTTATTTTGGCTATTCTAAATACAAAACCATTTCCTAAGAGGGAAATATCTCCTCTTAAAGATAAAGATGAGTCGAAGAGAATCCTTGGGGCTTATTATGCAGTTTTAACCATCGATAGAAAACCAGAATGTTGCAAGAAAAGCCATTGATCTACAAAGGAATACAAAGTGAATGATGAGACTTTGTATTTAAGTACAAAATGGTTTAAAGAACAATTCGAAAAACTATCCGCTTTCGTGAAGAAAAAGATAAATCTTTAGTTTTTTGAAGCGGTTCAAACTCTTTTTAGATAAGAACGTGTTCCCACGTATCGATTTACTGCGTTTATAATATTTAAATCCAAGATAAATAGAGGGTTAACTTTATGAAATGGAGCATTTCCATTAAGAAACTCCGCAATGAGATGAAACTAAGCCAAGCTGACTTTGCTAGAAAACTAGGTGTTTCCTCTAGGAGCATCGGCCGTTGGGAAAAAGGGGAGAGCAAACCAAATGCGAAAGCTAGATCGGTTTTAACGAAGCTATGCAACCAGCACAGGATACCTTTCAGGGATGAAGATGACCTTTTCCTCGACTGTTTAGAAAGATTAAAGGACCATCCTTTAATGATACGAGCTCTTACGGATCGTTCACGTAACAATTATTTGCGAAAACACAATCTGCCCACCGTTCCCAACAACGTTGAAATGGCAACCTATGGAGATGCCGTTTTGAAACTCGCTTTTTGTGACGTTTTATATGGAGTGGATCACCTAACTATCGAGAAAGAGAAATACGAAAGTGATAAAAACTATGTCGAAGTCATTGGCAAAAGATATGACATTCTACGACGTATGAAATATGATTCGGAAGATGACTACATGCCTAAGACTTACATCATGCATAAAAGAGATATGAATCATAAACGTATTGCAACCTGTGTTGAAGCGATTGCTGCAGCCATCTTCATGATTGACAGAGATATTGAGGAAATCATCGAGATTGCAAGATTTTGGAAAGGAATTACGGATGAAGCATTAACTCAGAAAATAGGAAAGAATAAATAGGTTTTAGAAGTCTTTATCGATTACGACTTTTCGCGAACAAATTAACAAAAAGAACGTAATTTTTTTCCAAATAAAGAAAACGTTGTACTCTCTTCATTTTTTTCAAACGCAATGCAAAATAAATCTAGTTCAAATCAATTTGAATCAAATCAATCTGAATAATATTTCCATACACAAATAAAACATGCTAAAATAATTCAAAACAATTTGAATCAAATCATTTTGAATAAAGAGATTGGAGGAGGCAACTATGTTTGTCGGAAGAGAAAAAGAACTCAAAGCCATGGAGAATTTCTATGCTAAAGACGGTGTGGGGATGATGACCATCTACGGCAGAAGACGTATTGGGAAATCCACTTTGATAAACGAATTCGTTAGAGGGAAGAAGGCGATTTTTTATACCGCTACAAAGGTAGGAAAAGATAGAAACGTTGAACTCTTTGGAAAACAGGTGCTTTCTCTTCTTACTCCTGAAATAAAGCAAATGAAATTTGAATCCCTTGAGGGAATCCTTGATTTTATTGCCCTAAACGTGAAAAAAGAAAAAACCATTCTTGTAATTGACGAACTCCCTTATTGGGCAGAAAAAGATGAATCCTTGCTATCCATCCTTCAAAAATACATCGACACTTCATGGAAAGAGAGCAACATCAAACTAATTCTTTGCGGCTCTTCCTTAAGCTTTATGGAAAATAAGGTTTTAAGTGAAAAAAGCCCTCTCTTCGGAAGAAGAGACTCTCAAATCAAATTGGAAGCGTTCTCTTATCTTGATTCTGCTAAATTCGTTCCAAATTATTCTTATGAGGAAAAGGCTATATGCTACGGCATAACAGGCGGGGTTCCTAAGTATCTGTCTCTTCTTGATTCTAATTTGAGCCTCGATCAAAATATTGTTTCTCTATTCTTTACTCCAAGCGGATATCTCTACGATGAGACGAGAAACCTTTTGATCCAAGAATTCTCTGATGTTTCTCTCGTAAACAACATCATCGAGCAAATTGCTAACGGAGAGAACACCATTAACGACATTGCTAACAAAGTCAAAGAAAGAGAAACAACCGTGCTCTATTCCTTAGAAAAACTCATGCAAGTCGGCTTAGTGGAAAAAAAGAAATGCATGGGGGAGGAGAAAAACAAAAAGAAAACCCAATACGTCCTTAAGGATAGTATGTTTCAATTTTGGTATAAATTTATCCCTAATGCCGTCAGTGCTATCGAGATGGGGCAAGGCGAACTCTATTACGAGAAAATCGTGAAACCTAACTTGCATTCCTTCATGGGCCCGGTGTTTGAAAACATGTGTCGATACTATACTCTTAGAAAAGGTCTATTGGGAGACTTCGGTCCTTTCATCAATCAGGTAGGGTCCTGGTGGGGAAACGAAAGAATCGACAAGGATGGAGCAAAAGCCAATCAATCCGCGGATATTGACGTGGTCGCATTTTCGTCTTTAGAGAAGAAATATCTTGTGGGGGAATGCAAATTCAAAAACGAAAAAATGGATCGAAACGTCTATGAAACTCTTGTTAGAAGATCATCCTTAATTCCTCTGAAATATCAAAAAATACCTCCATATCTTTTCTTCTCTTTATCAGGTTTCAGCCCATGGATGATTGAGAATGCCAAGGACAGCAAGCTCATCACACTAGAAGATATGTATAACCTATAGAAGCAATCTAACGTGTCTATTTTCAAAGCCGACAAAATAAGTAATTGTCGGCTTGGACCTATTCTCTTTTTAAGACGATTCCTGATAGAAAGACATATTGTAATTAGTTTATGATTCGGTTTATGGATTCTCTTTTAAAGGTTTACGATTCGGTTTACAATAATCATATGGAAAATCTTCAAGAAATCTTTCATTTGATGTTAAATAAGGAATATTACACGGAAAAAGAGCTGTGTTATGGCAAAAATGCAGGGCTTTTTCTTTCAAACTATGCCTACCGTTGTTTTTTAGATTACAAAAAGACCCTTTTAGATCGAAATCATCCTAGTTTAGAAAAACTAGATCTATATGCTTGGGACGATAAACCTCTTTTCTTTGCTAAATCAAACGATTTAGAATCCTCTTATCATTTTTTGGAACATATATTACGAGAAAATCTCTCTTCTTCCTGGAATGATGAAATCTTAAAATCCCGTATTTATTCTGAAATAGAAGGAAGCCTTTCTATCGAAAAAGTTCCTACTACAAGAAGAAAGATAAGCGAAATCACCTCCGGGAAAAGAAAACCGGAAAACGGAAACGATGTCATCATTAAAAATATGGGTGAAGGCATTCGTTTTGTTTTAAGTAAGCCAAACTTCAATGAAACAAATCTTCATATTCTTTATAACATCCTTAGTGATGGTTGCCTTTCAGAAGAGGACAGGCTCAAAGATGGGCAACTCTACCGTTATGATGGAGTGGAGGTGGATAACTACCTCGGTTGTCCTGTAGAAAAGATTCATTTAGCCATGGACTCTTTGTTCTCTTTTGTCGAAAAGAATCTCCATAATCCTAAAATGAAATGTTTCTTGCCTCATATCGTCCATTATTATTTGCTATATGTTCATCCTTATTTTGATTACAACGGAAGGACGGCTAGGATGTGCTCGTTTTGGGTAGAGCAGTTAATAGGGGAAGAAGATACGCCAGCCGTGCTTTCTGAAGCCATCAATCAAAGGAAAAACGAATATTACCTTGCCTTAGAAAACACTCGTGATGCTAGAAACGATTTAACGTATTTCCTCAAATACGTCTATGTTACCCTCTCTGAATCTCTTCTTTGCTACGAAAACGTGGAACATGTCTCTCAAAGCTTACAAGACAAAGATATTCTTCTAACTGAAACAGAAAAGAACTACCTCCGTAAGATCTTGCTTTCCTACAAAGGAAAATTCACTTATAACGATTTTGAAAAGATGGCTAAAATCGATGTTAGTAAGCAAGGTGCGCTAAAAATCTTGAATCGTTTTGTGAGTTATGGTTTATTGATCCCTTCTGAAAGCAATTCTAAGAGCAAACTCTTCGCTTTGAATGTGGATGCTCTTTCCCTTTTATCTCCTCGTCTTAAAAAATATTTGTAGTTTTTATAACATAGAACGATATTGGGCTGTCTTTCTTAAGTTTCATGTTGCAGTTTCATTTTTTATTTGTGTCAAAGTCGACAAAATCCTCAGTACTGAGAAAAATGTCGACTTTGATTACTAAATGAATGCTATAATGTAGTAGCAAAACCTAGGGTATTAAGAAAATTGGAGACATGGAATGTTCAAACGTGATTTATATTTGAAAGAGCTGATAGACAAGAAACAGAACCATCTCGTTAAAGTTATAACGGGAATTCGAAGAAGTGGAAAATCCTATCTTTTAAATACCATTTTTTATAATTATCTAGTCAAGGAAGAGAATGTTCCAGACGATCATATCATTCGTTTTGCGTTTGATAACGACGAAGATATTTTTTTACTCGACAAATACTTAATGGATCAACCAACAATAATAGAAAAAAACAACCAAAAATTAGTGAATAGCAGAAAATTTCTTTGCTACATAAAAGATTTGGTAAGGGATAATGATCCGTATTACTTTTTGCTCGATGAAATACAAAATCTGGACGAGTTTGTAAGAACTTTAAATGCCTTTTTAAGACATGAGAATTATGATGTTTACGTTACAGGCAGTAACTCAAGATTCCTATCTAGTGAGGTGGATACGGAATTTGGAGGCAGAGGAGATAGAATCCATCTTTTGCCTCTAACTTTCTCTGAATTTTTAAATGGGACCGACTATGATGCGAACACAGGCTTAAAAATGTATGAGAGATATGGGGGGATACCGTTGATTCAACTACAAAAAAACGATACGGAAAAAGCAAAACAGACCATCTCCATCTTAAACGAAACGTATATTAAGGATGTTAAGGATAGACATCCTAACGTGAATGTCAATAATTTAAACGATACTTTAAACGTCATTGCCTCGATGATATCGACTCTGATAAATCCTTCGAAAATCGAAAAGACTTTCAAAGGCGTGTATAACATTGATTTAACCAATGACGCCATAGGAAACTATATATCGTGGTTTGAAGAAGCGTATTTGTTGAATAAGGCTCTTCGATATGATGTTAAGGGCCGTCAATATATTGGAACGCCCTACAAAATATATTTTGAAGACGTCGGCATTCGAAACGCGGCGCTTAACTTTCGAGATGTTGATGAAACCGATCTGATTGAAAATATTGTTTATAATGAGCTTAGATATCGAGGATTTAATGTGGATATCGGCCTCGTTCACGTTAAAAAGAAGACAGAGCGAAAAGACAAAAATAACAATTGGATATACGTGGATACAGATACGGAATGTGATTTTGTCGCTAATAAAGGGGATAAGACTTATTACATTCAAGTCGCTTTAACTATAGACACCGAAAAAAAGAAAGACCAAGAATATGAATCTCTTAGAAATATTCCGGATTCCTTCAAAAAAGTGATTGTCGTCAAAAACGAAGGATTGCATTATCGAACCAAGGAAGGCTTTTTAAGGATTAGCCTTTTGGACTTTTTAACACATTTGGATTCATTAGACTGGTAGAAAGCAGGCTTCGAAAAATCGTTAAAGGAAGCATCTGTTGGAGAAAAATTTACGTCTTTGCTTTTCTTTTTCCCTCTTGATATGTTTTCCAATAAAAACTAGTGCTTGAAAAACATTTATCTTTTTTGCCATATCCTTAATCCCAAAATTAGGCCATGAAGGAAAAAATATAAGTTGTATCCACACAATCTATCTCACCTTGGGACATATATTTATATCAAAGTCGACAAAATCCTCAGTACTGAGAAAAATGTCGATTTTGACTTCGTCTTCGATTAAGAAAACGTTGCCTTAAATGCGACAATTCTATAAAACAAAGTGAAAACTCCCTCGGAATTTGTTAAAAAAGAATCAAAAACTCCCTTGGTTTTTATATAAAAAACATTGAAAACTCCCTCGGAATTTATTATAAAATATATGAAAACTCCCTCGGAATTTATAAAGGATAAATTTATGTACTTTAAAAGAAAGATGGATAAACAGCTGGATTCATGGCTAAAAGAAAAAGACAAAACTCCGGCTCTTATCATTGGAATCCGTCAATGCGGCAAAACAGAAACTATTAGAGAATTTGCCAAAAGAAACGGGTTAAAACTCATTGAGCTTAATTTTTGGACTCATCCAGAATATTGCTCCGATTTTGAATCATCTTTGGATGTCGACGTTCTTATCTCTAATCTTTCTCTGCGTTTTCCTGAGGCCTCCTTTAACCCTAAGGAAACCCTTATCTTTTTTGATGAAATTCAGGATTGTCCTCGGGCACGTCTCTCTTTTAAAAACTTTAAAAGCGATGGCAGATTCAACGTTATCGGCAGTGGTTCTTACCTAGGCATCAATGGGTATAACTATGGTGATACGACACCCACTCCAATAGGCTATGATGATGTCTTTCAAATGAAAACCATGGATTTTGAAGAATTCTTATGGGCTTTAGGATATAAGGAAGAGCAAATCTCTTTACTTTCTGTTTATTTTGAGAAGAAAGAGCCCATTCCTCAAAACGTTCATGAATTGTATGAAAACCTCTTTTTAAAATATATTTCGATAGGCGGTTTTCCAAAAGTGGTAAAAAAATTCGTTGAAACAAAACGAATTGTTGAAGCATTTAAAGAACTTCAAAATACCATTTTTGATATGAAAGGAGACTTCGGAAGAAGAAAGGGTAAAGATGGAAAACCAATTTTTAAGGCTCAAGAAGTAGCAAGGATTCAGAATGTTTTCGATTTGATTCCTACGTTTTTAGCGAAAGAAAATAAAAGATTTATTGTTTCTAAAATATCCACGGGAAGTCAATATGAAAAAAAGGATGCAATCGAATATCTCTGCCAAGCCCATATTGTTTCGAAAGTCTTTAATCTGGAAGTGCCTTCTTTGCCTTTGGCTGGTCAAAAAATTGAATCTCAATTCAAACTTTTTCCCGAAGACATTGGAATTGTTACTTCGATGTATGGAATAGAAACCATGGCTTCAATCTATAGAGGGAATATGGGGCAAGGGAAAGGAGCCATTTATGAAGCCGCTGTTTTTGATTCTTTATCTAAAGCGGGTATTGAACCGTATTATTTTTCAAAAGACACGGGCTTAGAAGTGGATTTTGTCATCGCTTATTTAGGCAATCCAACCCTCGTTGAAACAAAAACGACTTCCGGAAACGTCAAATCCAGTAGAACAATCATGAAACATCCGGAACATTACGGCAAAACAAAACTAATCAAAATCGGTGAATATAATATAGGCCAAGAAGGGGATATCATAACAATCCCTCATTATTTGGCCTTCTTGCTCGGAAAAACGCATTACGATTTTTAAAGAAACTTAGAAATGCTTATCCAAGTGTGAGGAAGCTCTAAGCCATAGCGTTTACAATCTATAGGAAATATTCGATTTTCCTATGTTCATTTTTTAAAGTCGACAAAATCCTCAGTACTGAGAAAAATGTCGACTATGACTTTGTATTCGATTAAGAAAAATGTGGCCTTAAATGCGACAATTTCATAAAGCAAAGAGAAAACTCCCTCGGAATTTATTAAGAAATTAGCCAAAAGCCCCTTCCAGCCATTAGGAAACGCTTCAGGGGAGATGGTTGTCCAAAAACTAGACCAAAGCCCTCCGATCGTTAGATAAAATGGTTATATCACGACGTTATTTTTTAGCATTTGTACCTATACTTAGAAAATAAATCCGAGAGAGTGGTCCTCTCTTCTAAAGAAGGGTACGAATCTTTGACTAAGGGATGAAAAAATGAATAATGAGATGTGAAAAAACTAAATTTTAGGTTTTTCACTGATAAACGAAAAACGTTTACGGAAACACAAAACCGCCAAACCAATATCAGGTTTTTGGTTTTTAAAAAACAATCATTCCGTTCGTATTGTTTTTAAAAAGAGCCAAATATTTATTTAGGATTATCATGCATAAATTAATCTTTGATGCGTGAAATAAAGCTCTCATCACATTCTATTTTTATCATCGGTCTTACGCCAGCGTAGTTGCGGCAGCAATTTCCGTCGAAATCAAATTTCCCCTTCGAAGTCATGATGCATCTATCGCTGTCGGTTTCGCCCTCGTTTCTTAACCACCAATCGCCATAATCGTTGTTGCTTGCAAAAGTGACTCCATCATATTCAGATGAACGGCATTTCCAGTTATTTTTACTAAGCAAAATTAAGACGTCTTTTATAGATGGGATTGTGACATCATCAAGGTATATTTCGCCATACTCGCCATTATAGACAGGATTGCGGTCGCCCAAATCATCATCTTGGCTTAAGATCATATCTTTTTCGGCATCCGTGAAGGCCTTTTCGTAAAATTCACCATTCAAAAAGTCATGAATATCGCTCTCATCCCAAGAACAATCTTGATTTTTAGAAAAAATCATTGTTCTCACGCTTCTCTCACAGATAAGCGTCAAACTATCATCTTCCGTGTTGTGGTCACAGACAATCCATCTTAGAGGAACCATCGAGTTCTTATCTTTGTCATAATATTTTCCAAAGGTGATACGGTCTTTTTGTAGGATTAAATCTCGTTTCAGCTTTGTGAATTCATCAT
Source organism: uncultured Mollicutes bacterium (assembly GCA_900540385.1). Classification (GTDB taxonomy): domain Bacteria; phylum Bacillota_I; class Bacilli_A; order RFN20; family CAG-826; genus UBA4951. The sequence goes on along the minus strand of UQFY01000003.1, from coordinate 46,306 downwards.
CAGATTTAATTTTATAATTCGGATGGGAATTAAGGAAATCCTTGGCGCAATCGTAATGATTACGTGATTCGTGCAAAAAGTATTTTGCAGTCGAAATCAATTTATCACGAGAATAAATATCGGAAAAACATGATAAGCTAACGGCGTAATTATACATGCATATATAGTTTCCTAAATATGCACTCATGCCATACCAAAAAATACAGGTATCTAAACTACGCTGTTTGAATTGTTTAAATGATACATTGCCTAATTCCGGATCATAGTGTTGAGCCATATAAACACAAGCAGCAGCCAAGCCATCATCAAATGCGGAAGCCATCTCTTTCTTGCATGCAAGCTCGCCATCTCCATTGTCGTCATTAAATTTACTAAAGTATAAATCCCCAAGGAAATACTCAGCCATCGGATATCTTTGGTATGCAGCTTCACGATAGTAATAGAGTGCCTCATTAAAGTTTTTATTCGTATCGTAATACATTCCGACGATGAATTGTGCTGAAGCGTCGCCTTTTTGGGCGTCCTCAAAAATTTGTTGCATCATTTCGGATAAATTGATCTTTGAAAGATCGACAGGCTTTTTGGCGTTAGGATTAGTGTCGACTATGTAGTCATATTTCATATTTTGGTAACTCCTTAATTAATTTATTTATATACTGTTTGCAGTCTCAAATGCATCAAAGTGTTTCTCTAGCCCGTTTTGCAATTGAAGTAGTCTAATATCGACAAACGCATGCTGATGCACGGCCATTTTGCATGACGAAAATCCCTCATGGCCTAACTCTTTAATTCATTAAGAATGTCGATTGCTTGTTTAAATCCTTTGCTTGCGGATTTTTCAAGCCATTTCATTGCTTCAGAAATATCGCCACCATTATAATAGATAATCCCTAAATTGCACATTCCATAAGGGCTTCCCCTTTTTGCGGCTTCGCAAAAAAGCGTGGTGGCATTTGTTGTATTTTTAGGAACCCCATAGCCATGGAGAAAACAATTTCCCAAAGCTGCATACGCATCTGCAACCTCCAGTTTGGAGGCAAGAGCGAAGAAACTGGCGGCGAGTTCGTTATTTTCTTCCGTTCCAATTCCGTTTAAATAACACAAACCAGTTTGGTAAGCAGCAGAAGGGCAACCTAAACCCGCTGCCTCTTTATAACATTCTACCGTTGGCGGCTTCAGAAGGAGGGTTTGCAGATTATTGGATGTATAAAGGTCTTGTGGCGCCTCATGGTTGTCTAACATTTTTTGGACATAAGACAAAATATAGTATGCGTTTGCTAAATCCAGGTCTTGTTTTGTTCCGATGCCTATATCAAAACAGACGGCTTGATTCCATAGGCCGTTTGGATGCCCTGTGGCTTCCTGTTTTAAAATTTCAAAAGCATTCGGGTAGGTTTTCAATAAAGAAGGCTTCATTTTGGTAGTTACGCATTCATTTGTAGAAGGTTTTTCTTCCGTTGACATAATCGTTATGGAATACTTGCCGGTGATACCATCTGCAATTGAAAGCTTAGAAGGAATAGGCCATAAAAAGGCGGTTGGTTTTTTCATGTTTTTTCTCCAATGCTTGGCACGAAAAATTTGAAATCAGTTTTTTACTAAATGATCTCAAAGCTGCTTTATGACAAGCTTTAAAATGATTTTAGCGAAAACATTTATCAAAAATTGCTATATAAATGTGGATGATCAAACATTCTCTTTAACATTTAAAAAAGTGTTAGAGAGTTTATGGATTTTGCTGCTCTTTATCTCGAGCAATAATTTTAATTCAAATCATTTTGAATCAAATTGTTTTGAATAAAAACGACAGGGAGAAGGCTAGATCAAAAATATTTTTTAAATTTTATCAGAAGGTCGATCATGCGGGCGACGTCAAAGATTGTAAACTTTTAACCTTAGAAAGCGTTTACAATCTATAGGAAATATTCGAATCTTTCTATGTTTATTTCTTTTAAAGTTGGAAAAATCCTCAGTACTGAGAAAAATGTCGACTTTGCCTTTGCCTTCATTTAAGAAAAACTGGAACTATATAAGGTGATAATTCTAGAAAGCAAAGCGAAAACACATACATGTCTCGCTTGTTTTTCCGTTTTTAAACAAAAATGAAACGATTTATTAAGTTTGTTTAAAACAAATGCTTTTTGTTAAACGTGAAAATCTTCTCTTTCATCTAAACTAAATTCAAAGAGGAGACCTACATCAGTATGGAAATTATCGATTTAAGTTTTATAAACAAGCTAACTATTCTCCCAAAAATGGAATTGGTAGGACTACAAAGGTTGAAACCAAAAACTGCTTTTTGCCATTTGAACACAAAAGATCCCATTAGTGGTGTTGGCGATTGCAACTGTGTTTGCGATTGCAATTGTGATTGCTATGACTGCGAGGATTGTCAGGATTGCCGCGATTGCGATGACTGTGATTGTCCGGATTGCGGCGATTGCCCCGAGCCTGATTGTGATTGTGCTGATTGCGTTTGCAATGATTACAATTGCGATTGTCCGGATGGCGACAATTGCTACGACTGGGATGGATGCTCCGATGATTGATTTTGACTTTAAAACGGGGTGGCTAACATTAAATAGAACCTGTAATTTGAGATGCAAATGGTGTTATGCCCGTGACACCGAATACAAATCTTCATTGACGATGAGCAAAGACTTGGCTTTTGAGCTGATTGACTTTTTTGATTCAATTAACGTTAAACACATAATCTTAATCGGAGGGGAACCAACGATTCATCCTGATTTCTTTGAAATATTAAAATACGCTAAAGAAAAGAAAATTAAATGCGCTTTAGTGACAAACGGACTGATGTTTAAAAATGATGAATTCATTGATAAATACAAATCTATGGGCATGAATAGCGTTTCACTTTCTCTTAAAGGGGAAAACGAAAAAACGTATGAAGAAATAACGGGATTTGATGGTTTTCAAGAAACTATCGACATCATCAAAAAACTGGTTTCCTCCGATATTTCCGTCTCCGTTTCTATGGTTCTTACCGAAAATAATATGAATTTTTTCACCGATGTCATACCGACTTTGTTGAATGCTGGCGTAAGGCGTTTTCATTTCTCTTTTTGTTATGACTTTAATCTTTGTGGAGTCAAAAAAGACATCTTTAGTCCAATATCTCTATTAGAAATGTTTGGAAACATATATGAAAAACTCAACTCTTTGACAAACGGACATTTTACACTTCAAAACGGTCTTCCTCTTTGCTATTGGGATAAAACACTTTTACGAAAGATGATTAAGAGAAGACAAATATCGACTGTTTGCCAGCTATTAACTAGAAAAGGCCTTATTTTTGACAGTGAAGGATACCATATTCCTTGTAATGCTATGTATGCGCTAAAACTAGGCCGATTTGGGGAAGATTTCCGTGATCCAAGTTCATTTAAACGATATTTAAACTCTGAAGTGGTGCAAAAAACCTACCAAAAACTATGTGGCGTGCCTGATGAAAACTGTCTTCATTGCAATAAATTAGTTCATTGTGGGGGTGGGTGTGTTTGTCAATATACGAATTACAAATTAAAGGACTACCTTGTAAAACAAAATGAAACTCAAGAATGAGCGGATGAATTAATGGGGAATCTTTTATTTTGAGTCTCAAAAAATGATATGCACGTATTGTAAATATATTGATAAGTAGGTGATAAATATGGATTTCAATTTCGATGATTATAATCAAGAACAACTTGATGCAATTAGCTCTGATAAGAACAAGATATGCGTATATGCTGGCCCTGGTACAGGAAAAACAAAAACGTTAGTTGGAAGATACGTATATCTTATAAATGAACTCAACGTTGACCCAAAAAACATCCTTTGTCTCACTTTCACAAGAAAAGCTGCGGAAGAGATGAGCCACAAAATCTCGAGTGTCTGCAAAGACAACATGTCTAAATACATCGGAACCATCCATGGGTTGGGGAATAAAATTCTTAAACAAGAGGTATATCATCTATCCTTCCCAAATAATTACAGCATTCTCGATGATGATATGATGGATTCTATCCTTTATGACATTTTTAATTCCTTAAAAATTAATTGGAAAGAAAAAGGAATCACCTTTGCTGATGCAAAAGAATTCTTCTCTTTGGCCAAAGCCGATAAACCGGATAGATATATAGCATGCCTTTTAGATAGGAATAAGGCTTTTGAAGTTAAGAATAGGGGGGATAGCGAAAAAGAAAGTATATTAAGGAACGTTTTTGAAACCTATCTTTCCTATCAAACCATCAATGCTTATTTGGATTATAGTGATTTGGTTCACGTTACCAATTACCTTTTTAGGACATTTCCAAACATTTGTGAAAAGTGGGCAAAAAGATTTCACTACATTTTAGTCGATGAGTTTCAAGATTTAACCTACCCTGAAATGGAACTCATCAATCATCTTGCAAGTTGCCATGGAAGAATATTTGGCGTTGGTGATCCTGACCAAAGCATCTATTCCTTCCGCGGATCAAAACCAGAAATTTTCTATGATTTTTATAGTAAAGCAGACGCACGCTTCTCTTTTAAAACGAACTACCGTTCTAAGCAAGAAATCATCGATTTAAGCCATGATATGATTTCCTATAACGACAATCGTGGTGATGTCGATGTCAGACTTTCTTGTGTTAAAGGGAGTGGTGATAAGCCAATCCTTGTTCATACCAACATTCGACATGATGAGGTGTGTTTCATGGCGAAAACCATTGAAGAACTCGTGAAAAAAGGCGCTCATTATAAAGACTTTGGCGTCTTATTTAGAACCAACCAACAAGCTCTAGAGGTAGAGGAACATTTCCTTATCAAGAAAATACCTTATATAGTTTATTCTCGAAACGCCTTCTTTAAAGCCGATGAGATAAAAACCGCCTTAGCTTATATTCGTTTTATGCTTTATAAGGACAACGCGTCTTTTGACCTCATCGTCAGAAAATTTAATCAATACATCAGCAACTACATGCTGAACACCTTAAAAGAAAAAGCCCAATCGAAGAAAAAGACCTATTGGCAAATTCTTTTAGAGGATTATAGGAATTATGAATATAAGGGGAGATTCGACGATTTCATTCAATTTGTTCAAGAGATGGATGATGTGGAACACACGGATGACTTCCTTGACTGGTGCATCAATCTCTTCTATAAGTCGAAATTAATGGATAACGTCATGGAATCGGGCGATCCTGATAAAGCGTCCAATATGACCCAACTGATGGAGATGATTCGTAATTATGAACCGGATAATCCTTTAGGCGATATTGCAGAGCAATTCTTAGGTTATACCGCCTTATTGCAAGAAGGGGATTGCAAAAACAACAAAGACCGAGTTCAAATGATGACCATTCATTGTTCTAAAGGCCTTCAGTTTAAATATGTCTTTGTCATCGATTTCAATGAGAATATCATGCCTTCTTCGAAAGCGGAAAACAAAGCGGATTTGCAAGAAGAGAGAAGAATCGCCTATGTCGCTTTCACAAGGGCGATGGAAAAACTATATATCCTTGAGTCCAAATGTGGTGAATCGCGTTTGGAGCTTTCCAGCTTTGCGGATTCCTTCAATAAAGAACATTTCGAAGAGATAAAGTATGTCTCCAAGGACAATCCAGATGATTTGCCAACCATTCAATACGGCTCCTTTGTAAAAAGCCCTTTCTATGGGAGAGGGGTTGTTCAATCGGTGAATTACAAAGATAGAACCTGCACAGTGAAATTCATTGATTATTCTTATCCAAAAGAAGACATTTCCTTCGACAAACTAATCAACATCGTCGATAAAGACGCATTAAGCGTTCAAGTTAGTGCCGAAAAGATTAGAGAGGCAAAAAAGAAATATCCTTCCCATTATCAAGTGGGCGATATTGTGCTTCACGCCCAGTACGGAATAGGTATGGTTTTAAGCGTGGAAGACAATCATTCCTTAACTATTCAATTTAAATATGGCAAAGAAACGTGTCCGATCGATTCTAATAGTTTAATTACGAGAGAAGATTATTTGGAATATAAAGCCTCTAAAGAAAAATAAGCATAAAACGTTTATCAAAAAATGATATGAAGATTCTTTAAACTAAATAAAACGTTTATCTCAAAGACTTTTCATAAATATCTAAGAGAGAACACAAAAAAGAGAACAAACTATGTATAAGAAAACCGAAAAAATCTTAAATGCTTTGGACAAGTATCCTTTTACGATACTTTCTAATGAAACCATAACGAGAGGTGGCCCACACGGGGAAAGAGAAGTAACCGACGTGATTCTTCTAAACAACACCCCAGCATTAGCAAACGCCTGTTGTTTAGGAAATATTGGCTACCGGCATGGAATTGAGATTAAAGAGGATGGCACGGTAACAGTAAACACCCCGATTGCAGCAGAAAATTCTTATAAAATAAGCGATCCCTACGATCCTTTTGCAAATAGGATGTTTGATACTTTAGACGAGTTAAAAAAGGGCGAACATCTTGAGGCACAATGGGCTGAAGATACTTTGAAAGACCCAGACAGCCGAGGCATGTGCTTTATGATGTCGAAAGAAACGTATAAGAAACTCTATCTTCAAATCATAAATGGACTCATCTTTGTCTGCATGGATGTAAGCATAAAAGAGAAAGACTTCGAAAAAGAATTGGTTTCAAAAAGCATTCTTGAAGCTGTTGAAAAGGTTGAAAAAGGTGCTTTCGGAATTCGCGAAGTCACTGGCGTTCATAGACAATGTTGGGGATTTTGAATTTCATTTTCGGCAAAAATAAAAAGAATCAGAAAAAATAAAGGAGAAATAAAATGGCTGATTTACAAAAAGTATATGATTCTTGCATTCACTTTTATGATGACTGCTATGACATACTAGATAGAATGTCTACTGGCATCAAAGAAGTCATGGAATCAAAGGGAGTGAACTATAATCCAGAAGTCACCCTTATTAAATTTGATATTCTTTTACAATACTCGCTCCTTCAAATCGCGAGCGCTGACTACGAGATTGATAGAAACGAATTAATATTCATTAGAGACTTAACGAAAAAAGGCGATCTTGTCAATTATTTAAATACCTTAAGTGATTCTCAAATTTCATGGGATAACATCTATCAGGGAGACATCTTTGATTTACGAGGAATACTTGATTCCATCAAAGATAAGATTAAGAAGTTAAGCGAAGAATTTATTGTGGTTTTTGCAACCTGCGACCTTGCTACAGAGCATAATTATTTAGCCGATCTTACTAGAAACATTAATTGCATCATTGTAGGCTTAGCCGCAATGGATGGAGAAATAACCTCCACTGAAATGGACTCGGATTGTCTCATTCTTCATACGCTTGATGAAATCAAAAAAATAAAGTGTCGATAAATTATTTTTTGGAATTTAAGGACTTTTCATGCCTTTCGTATCTAAGGAATGAAAGGAATCAAACATTTGCCTACGTCTAATAGATATGAGTGCTAAAGAAGGAAGAATATGCAACATACGCTGTGCCCCAAATGCTATAATTCGGTCGGATTAGACTTAGATACTTGCCCATATTGCGGTTTAGATATTAGAGAATTAAGAACAACCGCTGATATGAACTACGATTTGTATAAAAATGCAATCGATGAAGGCATCGCGGACGCTAAAAAAGGAGATTTTGGCTTATTGAGGCAAATAGCATGCGGTCTCACTTTTGAAACCGTTTCGCTTTCTCCTGTTCGCTTAGATCCAAAACTAGGCATTTCCTTATATAAAAAATTAGATGAATTAGGCGATGTAGACGCAGAATATTGGATAGGGAGAGCCTATTTCAATGGCGTCTATTTTGAAAAAGACGTCAACAAAGCGTTAGATTGTCTCAATAACGCTGCCATGAATGATTCCACTTTGGCTTTAAGGGGGTTGGGGGACATTTATGCTGAATCGGATCCTGCTAAAGCTTTCAAGATGTATCAAGCGGGAGCAAAACGCGGAGATGCCCCATGTGCTCATAAACTTGCCTTGTTTTACGTTAGAGGTGAACAATGTGAGCAAAACATTGATCATGCGTTAGAACTTTTAAGTGTGCCAGATTCCCAAGATAAGGATGACATTGATGAACATTCTTTTGTAAAAGCGGCAAACTTTTTATTCCGAAATAACGATTTCGACAATGCCGCTAAGATATTGAATTATGTTCAAAAAACATATGATTTGTTGGAAGACGGCTATATCTTGCTTGGGAAAATATATCAAAACGAAAAATATTCCCATCATGATAGAGAAAAAGCCAAAGAGCTATTCGAAGAAGCCTACGATATCTTTAATAGTGCAGATGCAGCAAATTGTCTTGGCCTTCTCCTTACTTACGGAAAAGAATCCACTGATTGGTTTCAAAAGGCTGCGGATTTAGGCTTAAAAGTAGCTTATTACAATCTTGCTTGCCAAGAATTATTCGGTTATAACAAAACCTACGACATCGAAAAGGCCAAAAAATGGTTAGATATGGCGGGCGATGGCTTTAATGATCAACAACACGTCCGTCTTTTGACTTTATTTGATAGTCAGAAAGGGATCGATGAGCTCCTAGAGACAATACCTAATTTCATAAAAGAATATGAAAAGATTCTACATTTGGATGAGGTTTATGCCTATCCTTCTGCTGATGAAGCCTATGTAGATATCATGGAAATGATCGAAGAAATCACAGAAGAATACGCTAAGGACGAGGAAAGCGAAGAAGAACATAAGGAAGAATTTGATATTCTTATCAGCTATTGCCTCCTTAAAATCTCCATAGCCAAACATCATTCCATAAGTGATGAACAATTAGAATTCATTCGCTCTTTGATTAAGTATGACGCAGACGTTACTGATTACGTAAATTCTGTAAGCAAGGACTCTAATGAGCCAATATGCATGGATGATTTGCAAACTGAATCCCGATATTCATGGGACAATTGTAACCATATATTAGGGACATGGAATGAAGGCCTCTATACTGCTAAGGCTGCTCCCTTTTCGAAAATGCTTTTTGAAGCCGTCATAAACGGACTATTGTCTGAAATGACTTTTCAATATGCCGATCGCTTTTTCATTGATATTGAAGGAATATTTAGAGAATTTTATGAGTATTCCAGTTTAGACCTGGATGAATATTTAGAATGTATGAGAGGTCTCCTTATTTTTAGATGCCTATTCTTGGGTTATTTAAATTCACAAAAAATATATCGACTCAAGAACACGTTGTTTTATGGAACGTTGGAATCTTAATTATGCACTTTTTTGATGTGCACCCAATAAACTGGACAAGTTGGCTGGATCATATCATAAGCTTAGATGGATGCTTCCCCGGATTTTGAAGGGGCATCCATTTTGCTTTGCCTTCAATCCAATATTTGTTATGTTTTTTGAATACAATATAATGCTAATTGACATATAATGTGTTTAGGGAGGATACAATATGACGCAAACATTAACTACGAGAGTTGATTCTGATGACAAAAAAGCATTTGAGGATTTTTGCTCTTCGGTGGGCTTAACTGCTAGCGCTGCTCTTAATATGTTTGTCAAAGCAACTCTTCGTGAAGGCCAAATTCCTTTCGCCATCAAATCGCAAAAATTTAACTCGAAAGTGGAGAAAGCCATTCAAGAAGCAGACGAAATCGAAAATGGTAGAGCAACTCCCAAAATTTTTAAAGACTCCAAATCTCTTTTTGAAGAACTTGATAAAGAATGAGCAAAACATTATTAATCGTCTATACATCAGAGTTTAAATCTTGTTATAAGATGATGAAAAAGAGACATAAGGATTTAAAAAAGCTTCAAATGATTGTTGAGCGCCTTTCGAATAGGATTCCTTTGGAAGCTAGATACAAAGATCACGCTCTTGTTGGAAATTATTTTGGCAACAGAGAATGCCATATTGAGCCAGATTGGCTGCTGATTTATCGCATTTCGGAAGACAAGCTGATCTTAATATTGGTTGCAACTGGGAGTCATTCCGATTTATTGACTTGAAAATAAAAATGTTTGAGCAATCCTCGGCATTTCTAGCTTGCTTAGAAATCCCTAGATTGGTAAGCGCTCTTGCTCGAATATTTCAAACATTCAGGGACGTCTTTCATTTAAGATGTCCTTTTCTTAACGATGAAATGACTCTATTTTTAGTTCGTATACGAATTAATAAATGATCAGAAAACCCCATCGTTAAAAATAAAAAGTGAGATTTGTAAAAAATAATTGACAGTTTACCAAACAAGAATAATTTAGAACGCATGAAAGGAGAAAATCTATTTTCTAAAGGGAAATTCTTCGGTTAATCTCCTTTAGAAAAACATTATTCTTTATGAAAAAAAGTCTCTTAATCCTGTCAATCAGTGCTTTAAGTCTACTTGTTTCTTGTGGAAATGACGTTGTAACTTCTTCCGATTCAAAAATGAGTGAAGAAGGAACCTCGTCTGCTAATCAACCTTCCTCAGAAACAAAAGAAACCTATGAAAAGCCTGAAGCACAGGAAAAAAGCATCATTTATCAGAAGAGGGCTCTCCCAACTCTGAAAAGAGGTGCTTCGATTCAACTGGATGAATTTTTTGCTGTCGTTCCAGGAAAAAATGAAGACCAAAATGCAACCACCTTCCAAGCCTATGTGGTAAAGGGCAGTAGCGAAGCCTATGTTGGCTATCTTGATGGAGGGGATGGCGATAGCCTTAACCTTGTTTTAGCTCGCCCAGGCACGGTTGTTTTGAATCTTCTTGCTAATGGCGTATATAAAACCATCACTCTTGAGGTAGAAGAAAACAAAGAATGCCAAGATTTGATGAACGCTTTAGCAAACACGAAAAATAATTACACCGCCATCCAAAGCAAATACGATGAGGATGGAAACAAACAAATTATTCAACGTGTCTATCGTTCGGATAATTACATTTATGGGGATGCCGCCAAGCAAGGATATCTTCTCTCGAAAAAGGATGACAATATCTATTCTTTCACCCTTGATGGTGTTGATGCCGAGGATTCCGCTTTGAAAGTAAACATGTCTCCAGCAGGAGATAAAGCCGATTATAATGGCACTTTCTTATCGCTTGATACGTTAGCCAACTCTACTTATTGGCAATACAGCACTATCTTTGCGAAAAATGCCCAATTCAAACGTTTCAAATATGCTTTTACCGCCTCCTCATCTTTAACAAAGAGAATTTTTAAATCCTTATTTTTAATGTCTTCTAGTTTTGGTAACTATTCTCCTTACCTTGTTTTGGCAAGCTATCAAAATAACCAGATTTCCCTTCTTCCGGTTTTGGTGAATTCTTCGGGTACAGGTCTTTCCTGTTTCTATGAGTTCACATTAAGCGATGTGAATACGACCAAAGTCAAAGCCGTGGAAGACTATGTTCTTGCTTACAAAGCTCCAACACCGGCGGATGTTAAACAAATTACCTCCGCGGTCAAATATTTAAGTAACCTTCTTAACTATTCCTTGGATGCTAAACTTTCTTATATTGGTGCAGATGGCAAGAAGCTCTCTTCTAGAAGCCCATATATGAACATCTTCAAAAACGGCGTGTCCTTATCTGGCGTAAGTGGATCTCTTCCTAACTTAACCCGTTATGCAGGTAACAAGGTCATTACCAAAGAAGCCTATTTCGGATCTCGCTTTGGCGGAAGTGATTCGACCGGATATCGTCAAGGCGGACTTTGGAGCACCAATAATTCCACCTATAACTACTACGAGACATCCGAGGGCTCTAATGTTTTCAAAGTGGAACAAGAAACCCTTGAGAAATCCTCTTCTAACGGTGAAGCAAAGAGCTATCCAAACTGGTGGAGCTACACTTTTATGCAACGCCATGTCATTGGCTTAAGCATTTCTTCCTCCCAAGTAGCCGCTTCCTTCCCAACCTATGACGAAGAAAACAATACCTATAGCTTTACGGCCACAACATCTGCAGGCTTAAGCTTGATTACGTCCGTGATTGCTATGTGTTATCACCCGGATATCACGCAATATAGCAATCCATTCATGTCTTACCTCTTACCAAAATATGGCAAGATGACTTGGGGCCTTACTTATGCGGATGCAGAAAGAACAACGTTAACTGGTATGAATATTGTTGTTTCTGTCACTCTTCCTAAAGAGAGCATTTCAGCTTTTGATCAAGACTATACATGGGTGATGGATTGCAAATACACCAATATTGGCACATCCACCCTCGATCCAATTATTAGCACCCTTTCTGTGCCAGAAAACTTATAAGGAGAAAAAAGAAAATGAAAAAACAAAACCTCTTGTTACTCTTATCTTCCTCTCTCCTTTTAGGAGCTTGTGCAGGAAATGAAACTTCATCCGCTTCCTCAAGCGCGGAGAACTCTCTTCCTTCTTCTGAGACAATCGTCACTCCAGAAAGTGCGAAAATCGTTTTGGATGATATCCCAGAAGTGGAGCAAGGAAAAACCATTGATCTTTCCGATTATGTTCATATTGAAAACGGAGATTCTTCCAAACACTGGACATATACCATCCTTGTGGATTCTGCCCACGCTTCCTTGGTTAGCGAAGTTGCTTCAGATGTACCATCCGTGTTTGCTTCAACCAAGCTTCTTTGCTTAAGAAGTGGACGAGTCAATTTTCGTGTTGATTACGATAACGAAAGCGAATTTGGCTACTTTGACATTACCGAGAATCTTGCATTAAAAGATCTCACAAGCAAAATCGCTAAACTTCAACTTTCCAATTACACCGTTAGCAAAGCTTTTGAAATGAATGAAAACTATGAGCCTGTTAGCAAAGAAGGAGTTCCTACTCTCTATCACAATGATAAGTATGTCTATCTCCCTAATTCTTATTACGGCATCGCCATTCATCAAGGCACGCATCTTGGCTATTATTACCAAATTAACGGTGTGGAAGAGAAATATCAATCTTCCTTCCACGTGATGACAAATGCCGATAAAACGGCACTTTCAGAAGCATCATTCAAAGCAACATTTGGCAATTTAAGTTCCTATTTCACCTCTGATACGATGCGTTACTTCGCTGCCGCAGGTGAACTTCTTGGTGAAGATTCTTCTTATTGTTTGGCTTATGAAACCGCCACAAAAGATCTCTTCAATTCTGCTTTGACGAATCTTGGAATGTCTTATCAACATGTCGTCAATGGCAAAACCTATTACACCATTGCCATCGTTCCAAAGTTCGTAAATGATAAACTTTGTTTCTATGGTATTTCTGCTAGTACCTCCGGATATGCCTTCTTAGAAGGACCTTATGTCTTAAGTGATATTGGTACTACTAAGATTGAAGCAGTTGAAAGCTGGATAAATTCCGAAGTTGCTATGAATTATGCCAATAACGATGCCTTAGCAACCCGTTTAGATGGCATTAGCGGATATACGTCCACCCTGAAGGGTGTCTATGAAGATTTAGAGGGCAATCGAATTGAAGCGCCTGATTACTTCAAGGATTCCTTGCCTGAAATCAATTCCAGCATCGAATGGAACACCAATTATTTCCATTCCACTTGGATGAGCGCTGTGGATGGAGGAGAAGAAGATAATGTTCTTCTTGAAAATGGCACAGCAAATGGTTCCAAAGTGGTGAATCGTTATGTCTTGAATAACGAAGGAAAATATACGAAAAAAGAAGTCTTAGAGCACGATCCAACCTCTGGCTATGTGATGGATGATTGGCAAAAAGGACAAACTTTCTCCTATTATCTTCCACGTATTACCTTCCCAAGTCTTTCTTGGAAATATTCCGCGATTGAAGATTTAGGTGATGACACTTATTTCTTATCCGGCTTCAATGACGCTATCGGAAGGAGCACAATTCGCTATGTTGTTGCTGGCTTATCCGCCTATAAATATTTCGGGGATAGCTCAGCATTCGCTTATTTTGGCGCTTACGATATGATGAAAATCAACCTTGGAAAGAAATTAACGGATGATATCTCAGGCGATGTCTATACCCGTTTAATGAACCTTTCCACTAAGGAATATTACGTTTACCACATCAGTTTCAGTATTACAAAGATAAACACTACCGTGATTTCTTCTCCGGCTGCTGCCTAAATAAAGGAGACCTCCAATTATGCAAAAGAATAAAACAAAGAAAACATTACTCTTATTCGCTAGCTCTTTTCTTCTTATGTCTTTAGCTAGCGCATGTAAAGAAAACACCCCTGAAGTTTCCTCTTCAGAAACTACCACAACTTCTCAAGTAGAAGAATCCAAAGAACCAGTGGTCACAAAAGCCCTTAAAATCACCCACGCCCCTAACAAAACAATCTTCAAAGTCGGGGAAGCGCTTGATTTAACTGGCATGGTGGTAAAACTTGTTACCTCTACCGATGGAGTGGAAGATGAAGGCATCACCGTTAGCGATGGTTCTTACACTCTTTCTGTGCCAGAAGGCAAGGTCTTCTCGCAAGAAGATATCACCAACGCTTTAGAAATCACCATTACTTACAATGATGATGCAACGGTTGCAATGACAAAATTAACGGTCGTTGTCAAAGATCTTTCTACCTTTGCCGTTCTCTTTAAGAACTATGATGGAAATACCCTTTATTCCGATTCCGTCAAAGAAAACCGTGGAATTACCTATGAAGGTGAATATCCAACAAGAGCTTCTGAAAATGGAACCTCTTACTTCTTTGATGGATGGTATGTTGAAGGTGATGAAAGCAAAGCTCTCGTTGATATCGACACCTATGTCGTTACGAAAGACGTTACTTTCGTTGCTCATTACGTTGAAGGAAGCGATGAAGCAACTGATGGAACCTATGATTTCGTTGTTGTCGAAGGAAAGGGCTACTCTTGTGTCGGTTTCCATACCGGTATCGAAGTTCCAACAGAAATCGCTATCCCAGATATGATTAACAACCAACCTGTCGTTGATATTGCGGCTAATGTCTTTAAAAACAATACAACCGCTGTTTCTGTTACGATGGGTGACCATGTCGAAAGCATCGGAAAAGAGGCGTTCTATGGTGTGAAATTGGCTACTTCCATTCATTTAAGCACGAGCTTAAAGACTATTGGGGAGGCTGCTTGTAGAGCGATGAAGGCCGTTACTTCCTTGGAAGTTCCAGGAAGCCTTGAGGTTGTTAGCAAAGACGCCTTTAATGGCATGATCGCTTGCTCTAGTCTCAAACTTAATGAAGGCATTAAGACAATTTGTGCGACCGCATTCTATGGCATGCAAATCACCAAACTTGATATTCCGGATAGTGTCGTTCAAATCATTGGTACGAAAAATAGCTCTTTCCGTGAAGATCAAAACTACTACGGTTCCTCTCCATTCCAATCTTGTAAACTCTTGACTGAAGTTCATATTGGTGCGGGTTTAAAAGACATCAATGAAGGTGACTTTAACGCTACCTTAACAGGTCTTCAAAGATGGACCGTTTCGGAAAATAGCCCATATTTCACGGCTGTCGATGGAATTCTTTATTCTAAAGACATGAAGACACTTGTTTCTGTTCCAATGGAGTGGTGCGTTGAAAACGAAGCAGGGGAAGCCGACCTAGAAAAGTCTGAAACCTTCACGGTTAAAGATGGCGTTGAAACCATTGACAAACGTGCATTAAATGCGAACAATAGCGCTACCCGCTATATCAAGAAAATCGTGATTGGCAAAGATGTTAAGACCATTCAAGGCGAAGCATTTAAAGGAAGAAAAAGCTGCGAATTCGATTGGAGCAAAAACACCGTTTTGGACTATATCGGTTATCAAGCCTTCCTTTATTCCGAAATGACTGAGGCCATCTTACCTGAATCCCTTACCTTTGTTGGTGATAGAGCCTTTGCAAGCTGTGACAAACTTGTTAACGTCCGTTTAGGAAAAGCCATGACGCATTTTGGCGATGATATGTTTAGTTCCTCTAAAAATGTTGTTGTCTCCTTCCCAGAAGACGCGGATTACCACATTGATGGGGAAATGATCTATAACAAAGATGTCACGAAAGCTCTTTACTTCAATGGCACTAAGAGCAATCCAAAAGTGAAAGAAGTCGTCATTCCTTCGACTGTTACTGAAATTGCAGATGGTTTCTTAAAGAATGTTAAGATTACCTCCCTTACCTTAAACGAAGGCCTTCAAAAGATTGGCGCTTCCGCATTCTATTCCACAAAGATCACTTCTCTTACCCTTCCTAGCACGGTTAAAGAAGTCGGCCCTTCCGCTTTCACAAGTAACTCTTATCTTACTTCCCTTACCTTAAATGACACCCTATCAAAGGTTGGTGAAAAAGCCTTCTATAACTTAAGCAAAGCCGCTATTAAAAAGATCACCATTCCGGCTGACGCTGTTGTAGGTGCCTCTGCTTTCTATGGCCTTTCTCTTCTTGAAGAAGTGGACTACCAAGCGAAAGAGTTAGCAACATCTCTTTTCCAAAAATGCGCCAAATTAGCAAAAGTTACTTTAAGCAATGAGATTACAACTATCCCAGAAAATTGCTTCAGTGGCACAAGCGCTTTAAAAGAAATCAATCTTCCAGCAGCTTTAACTACTATTGAAGGAGATGCTTTCAAAGGAAACGCTGCCTTAACAAGCTTAAATTTGCCTTCCGCCTTAACCACTTTAGCGGATGCTGCTTTTGAAAATATGACTGCCTTAACAAGCGTTGAAGTGCCAGCAAGCGTTAGGAAATTTGGCACGGATATGTTTAGTGGGTGTTCGGCTTTAGCAAACGTCGTCTTACATAATCCATTAACCGCTTTACCAGACAGCACATTCGAGGGTTGTTCTAAATTAAAGAGCGTCACCTTGCCTGAAGGTATGACAGGAATTGAGAGATATGCTTTCTCTGGTTCAGGCTTAGAAACAATTACCTTACCAGCCACCGTTACAACAATGGCCGATCACGTTTTTGCAAATTCCAAGAGCTTAGTTAGCTTCGTTGGCAGTGGTGTTACAAGCGTTGGTGCAAACGCTTTTGAAAACTGCACTTCCTTAACAAGCGCTTCTTTCTCTCCAGAATTAACAGAAATTGCTTCCTCGATGTTTAAAGGTTGTGTTTCTTTGAAAGAATTCGTTCTTACTGAGAAGATTACAATGGTTGGCTATTCTGCCTTCCAAGGAACAGGAATTGAAAACTTCGTGCTTCCTTCTAATGCAACCTTCGATAAAGCCAACTCTGGTAGTTTATTGAGGAATTGCACCTCCTTAAAGACCGCTCAATTAAATAGCAGCATCACTGCTTTAGGATCGTACTTCTTTGAAGGAGATAAAGCCTTAACAACCGTTACCGGTTTAAGTGGTGTTATTTCTATGGACACGAATACATTTAGTGGTTGCTCTCTCTTGACCTCGTTAGATTTGGATGTGAGCAAGATCACCGCTATGGGTTCGAGTACCTTCTTAAACTGTGCTTCCTTAACGACTGCTTATATTCCAACGACTGCTGAATATACGCAGATTCTTACTAGCACATTCGAAGGTGCAACAAGCTTAACAACCGTTACAATTCCTGAAAATGTCACCTTGCTTGGTCAAAAAGCGTTTAAGAACTGCTCTAAATTAACAACAATTACCATTGAAGGAGCGGAACTCGACACATCTAACAAAATAGTTTCTTACGGGGTTTTCTACGGAACAGCTTTAAGCACCTTGAATTGGCAAAATGGCACCCTTGCGAAAGCCAAAGCTCTCTTAACCAATGCTAAGACTGGCTTAACAAAAGGCAGTGTTATTCATGTTGTTTGCGGTGATGGTGAAGCGGATGTCACCATCGCTTAAAAAGGGGGGCAGAAATATGAAAAAATCTATTCTTTTGCTCTTATCAAGCATGCTTCTTCTTTCTTCTTGCGAAGGAGGAGAGACTTCTAGCAAAGCAAACGGAGTTCTTGTTACTTTCAATCCACTTCGTGAGGGAGTTTCCTCCCTCCAAGTGGAGGTTGGAGAGGATAAGAAAGTCGCTCCTAGCGATGAAATTACCGCTCTAACGACGAACTATAAGTACCATTCCTTTGTGAATTGGTTTAAAACAGAGGAAGCCGCTAAAACGCTAGACGCTGGAGAAAATAACGAAAATATCTTTCATTTCGAAGATACCGTTACTTCTTCTTTGACTCTCTATGCCGGATATGAAGTTAGCTTCATCGATAAAGGGGTCACGAATAAAATTGAGCTCACTCTCGGAGCTTATCAAAAACTTGGCTATTCCCCATTGCCTCTTTTAGAAGGGACGCCATATGAGGACTTATCAAAAGAAATCTATTCCTTTAAAGCAGTGGACGTAGAGGAAGACTCCTTAAATAAAGCGGGTGATCTTCTAACTGAAAATGGCTTTCTTTCTCAAGGAAATGGTCTTTATTTAGATAAGCTAGGCCGTTATTTCGTTTCTCTTACTTATGCGAATAAAGAACTCAAATACACTTTGTCCTTTAATGATGAAGAAGGAAAACTCCCATCCAATGCTTTAGGAACAATTTCTAGTGCGTTAGACGCCTCCCTTTATTTGAAGGATGAGGGGTTTACGCTTGCAAAAAACGACAAAGATCAAGACCTTAGCAAGAAATTCATTGTCACTCAAAAACGTGGAAAAATCGTCAATGGTCTTATTTCTGATGTCAAAGTTCTTTGCTACACCCCAAAAGAAGCCGATGAAGATGCCGCCAAATCCTTTGGTAATTATCTAAAAGGTGTCGGATATAGCCTTGCTTCTAACACATCTCTTCTTTATGTTGATCCATTCATGAGCAGTATTGTCAGCGTTTCTACGGTTAAAAAGATGACCTTAATGCTCGATTCTTCTTTAAAGGCAGCAGGCGCTAAAGAAGGCATGGTCATGGCCTCTTTCTATAGCGCATATAAAACAAGCTTAACCAAAGAAGAACTTGCTAAGGATTACGAAAGCATCACCAGTGCAGCTTATCCGGATTCTTTCCCTGATTTTGCAAAGATTGGCAAAGCTTATTCTTTAATTAACGGATACTCCTCTGGAGAAAACGTTGGTCCAGGATTTGTTGTGTCCGCTTGCAACAAGATTGCCTTCGATGAAGTCTTAAATGAGCTTTATGCCCAAGGCTATTCTTATACAAAATCAACATCCAGCTATTATTGGACGTTCACTCTTTCTTCACCAACGGGTGAGCACGTCATGCAATTCACCTATTATGATTCCACGAAGATCAAAGGCTTAATGAGTGATCTTTGCAAAGTGGTTATCATCCGTGCGAAGAGTGCTTACGAAAAATTATCTGAATGGTTAGAAAAGCAAAATGTCGGTGGTGGAAGCCTTACTTCTATACCTGCTCTTCCAAATAAGAAAGTCACGGGAAATAGGAACTCTTCTCTCCCATATGTCTTCGGCTTCTCTGGAAGCGATGCTACAGCAGAAGATGTGACCACTTATGGAGAAAGTCTCCTTAAAGCAGGATTTGTGAAGGGCGAAGTAAAAGACGGATACCATTATTACCACACGAAAGATGGTTTCTATGATCTTGCTGTCTATTTCGATGAAGCGCATACAACCCTCTATGTCTTCCTTTATTACAATTGCTATAGTTCCACATCTAGAAACGTTTCCGCGATCTTAAAAGAAGCGCAAATCCGTTTAGGAGTTGAAAACATTGCCATCCCAGGGTTAAGTGAGTGGTTAGGGGAAGAAAAAGTAGAACTCACCACAATGAGTGTATTCGACGGAACCTATCAACGTTATCTCATCTATGGTTTAAACACCACAGAAGAAAATGCAACCGCTCAAAAGACGGCTCTTCTTGCAAAATTGGATGAAGATACGACGCATTGGAAGAAGGTTGGAACCAATTCTTCAGGAACTGTCTTCTATCAAAATTCCGATGGAGTCACTATCTACGTTCAAATTGGAAAACAAACCAAAGATGATGGAACGAAAGTTCATTATCTCTATCTTGGAATGTATAAATAAAAAAGACTCTTTTTGAAAGGAACCTGGCCTACCGCTAGGTTTTTTTCTTCCCTTAAAGAGCAAAAAAAGAGCTCCGAAGAGCTCATTTTAGAAGATTGGTAACGGCTTGGACGGTATTTTTCAAATCGTTTCCCTTATATTCTTCGATCTTCCCTTCATCGATAAGAGAAGTAAGAGCCGGATCGATTCCTAAGCGGTCAAGGAGAGAAACATTCATGTTCTTTAATAAATCCTGGACGTTATCTTTTCCAAAGAGAGGGATTTCTTCCCCACAATGAGGGCATTTAACGTAGGCCATATTTTCGACGACGCCTAAGATTTTTACGTTCATCATCTTCGCCATCTTAATGGATTTAGTAACTACTTCAGAGACCAAATCTTGGGGAGAGGTGACAATGACGATTCCATCGATTGGCAATTGTTGAAAAACGGTAAGAGGAACATCTCCTGTTCCTGGTGGCATATCGATTAACAAGAATTCTTTCTCGCCATAAACAACTTCCGTGAACATTTGAGCCACCAAAGAAGAAATCAAGCTTCCTCTCCAAACGATAGGAGTCGTTGGGTCGTCTAATAAGTTATTGGAGCTGATTAAAGTTAATCCACGAGAGGTTTTAGCTGGAAAAATTCCTTCTTTATCGCCCATGCAGGTGTAACTATCTTCCCCAAAGGTTTTCGAGATGGAAGGACCTGTAATATCAGCATCCATGATCGAAACCTTATGGCCTTCATTCATCAAAGAAACAGCCAATAAGGAAGTCACGAAAGATTTTCCAACTCCACCTTTTCCAGAGACCACAGCAACGATTTTCTGAAAAGAAGAATCTTTGTGCGGTTTTAATTTGGCCCTACGAATTCTAGGGTCATATTTTGCGTCGTTTTCTTCCATATTTTTTCCTCTTCTTCATTATAGTCAAAACGCCCATTTAATGCTAATGGAAGGCGATAAACAAAGGAAAAAGAAAAGATTGAAAAGCCTTTCTCAATGACCTTTCTTTAAGATACGTTATAATTGTTTTGTTATGAATTGGGAAACTGTTGGCGAATTAGCACTTGATACACTCTTAGACTCTTTGAAGGTGTTTGCCGTTGCTTTTGTTTTGTATCTCATTCTTTCTTTCTTTGAAGATAAGATTGCTCGTCTTTTGGAAAGTAAGAAGGGGATTGCTCCTTTCTTTGGCTCTCTTGCAGGGGCTATTCCTCAATGTGGCATCTCTGTTGTTGGCGCGGATTTATATTGCAAAGGGCATTTAACAATCGGAACCTTGATTGCTATCTTCATTGCTTGCTCAGATGAAGCTTTGCCGATCCTTTTTGGAAATTGGCAAGGAAGATGGTATGTTGGATTCCTTGTGGTGGGAATTAAGATTGTTTTTGCTGCCCTTGTGGGTTTCCTTGTCGACCTTCTAGCCACGAAAAGCCGCAATAACGTTGAAAAACATCTTGAAGTTTGCGAAGGAGAAACAACGATTCATATCGGTTGTTGTCACCATCCAATCGAAAAAGAAAGAGATGAAAATCCATGGCATGAGCATCTTCTTCATCCTTTGCTCCATTCTTTCAAAATCTTCATCTATACCTATGTCATTTCCTTTGTTTTTGGCTTATTGATTCTTGGAATCGGGGAAGAGAACATTTCTTCTTTTTTGAGCCAAAACTACTACCTGTCTCCTTTATTTTCCACTTTGATTGGCTTAATTCCAAACTGTGCAGCATCCGTTATAATTTCCAACCTTTATTTGGATGGCTTTTTGCCTTTCGGCGCCCTTTTAGCCGGATTAAGTGCATCTGCGGGTTTAGGCCCTCTTTATCTTTTGAAAAATAAGAAACATATTGGTAAAGCATTTATGATTCTTGGTCTCTCTTTCTTTTTCGCTTTAATATTGGGTTATTCTTTTATTTGGGTTAGGATTTAGATATGCCTTATTTTGGAACAAGAAGAGAAAAAGGATACAAGCCTTATCGTCGAAAGAAAGGCATGAATCAAACGGGCGAAGATTACGATATGCTTCATGAGAATGAAATGGATCCTGAAGCAGGAAAAAGTGGCTCGGATAAATACAAAGATCATGAGGATGGTGCATAAAGATGGAAGAAAAAGAAGCAAGACTATTCTATAAGAACAAGATTACAAAGACCTTTTATTTGCTCTCTTATATCTTTTTAGGACTGTTTGGCTTGCTTTTACTTGCTTTGTCTGGAATTGGAATCATTGTGGAAAATGGCTCTGCATCGGTTCCCTATTTATATGTGACGCTTGGTTTTGGCGTTGTTTCCTTGATTGTTTCTATCGTGGTGCTTTGCCTTGCTTTTATTCGTAATGAAGATGGCTTTAGTTATCTTCGCGTGAATGTGGTGTTTGCTTTGAAACTTTTCCTTCGTGTTTTTAACATGATCACTTCTTTGGTGTTACTACTTGCTTCCTTCTTAGGCAAGGTTGGTTTCGATGTTGGAAATGAGCCATGGGGCAATTTCTTAAAATGCTTCGCCATCGTTTTACTTGTTCTTGAAGGAACGATGTCTCTTTATTCCCTGTGGAAATTGGCTTGGAGAAAAGAGAATCCTGAACGCTATGCCCCTGGTTTAATTAAAAACACCATTCCTTCTAAAGAAGAAAAAGAACCTTCCAAAAAGAAGGCTAAAGAAGAAAAGAAAAACGTTTCTTCGCTTCCTAAGAAGGAAGACGTCAAAGCCATTGATAATCCTGAAATCAAACAAATCGAAAAGAAATGATTAATGAATCATCTTTGGATCGATATGGAAAATCTTAAGAGCATTGGAACACATCAAATGCTCTTTTTCTTTTTTGGTAAGACGAAGGGCATTCGCGAAATATTCTTGATAGATCGGATTTTGTAAGGTGTCTTCTCCATCGATAGGATTATCCGTTCCAAAACACATGCGGTCTATTCCAATATCGCGTAGAACTTTCTTGGTGTCTTTTCCTTTAACCCAGGCGGTATCCGCAAAGACATTTGGGTTTTCTTTTAACACACGCATGGCCTCTTTTTTGTTATCTGTACATAATTGAAGGTGAGCGGCTATAAAAGAAATAGAAGGATACTCTTTTGCAACTTTCCCTAGTTCCGTAATCGAAGAGTATTCATCTTTAGCCGTATGAACTAACAAAGGAAGACCTAGCTTCTCAATGTAATCGAGATAAGGTTTCATTTTTATGTCGCTTATTTGAAGTTTGCTTTCGAAGGGGTGAAATTTAAAACCGTGGATGTATTTTAGATTGTTCTCGATCAATCTTTTAAAAGCAGGGGAAAGCTTCTCTCTATGAGGATTAACCCAAACAAGGACGCCAATTTTTCCAGGGTGTCTTTTTGCGAAATCAAGGCACTCTTTCAAACCTGCTCTCTGCGTGATTTTTCGGATGGGGTAACGTTCCTCAATCGAAGGGAATTCACTACAATCGCAATGGCTTACGAGGGCATAGTTAATATGATATTTCTCCATGCTTGAAAGAAGATTCTTCTTGCAAAGAGAAACGCTTGGCCAAGATGCTAGATGGGCATGAGTATCAATGATCATTTCCAATCACCTCTTTTAATTTGTTGAGGAGGACTTGGACCTCTTTTTCCTCTAAACCGTCGTTAGAGGAATTCAAATAGATGTAATCTGCTAAATAACGACCTTTTTCGACATATTTTTGGTGCATCGGCTTAACAGTGCTCAAATATTGCTCGATAACCGAACGAGGGGTTCTTCCCCTTTCTTCACTATCACGGAGAATTCTTCGAGCAAGACGGATATCTGCATCGCAATCAACGTAGATGCAATAATCAAAGAAGCTCTTTGCGTCAGGTAAAGTATAGATAAGAACACCATCAACGAAGACGAGTTTGGAAGGCTTTATGGTCGTGAAAACTCCTTCTTTCCTTAAATGAAGAGGAAAATCATAAACTGGAACATGAATTTCGTTTCCTTCACGAATCATGCGAAGATGTTTTTTAAAGAGTTCTTCATCAAGAATGGCGGGATCATCGAAATTAAGCTCACAACGTTTCTCGAATGGCATTTCGGGGAAGGATTTGTAGTAGGAATCATAAGAGAAGAAAGAGGCCTCAGGAAATTCTTTCAAAAGACGTTTCACAATCGTGGTTTTGCCACTCCCTGAACCTCCACCGAGCGCAATCATCGTCGCTTTTTCTTTTTTCTGTTCCATATTTTCTTTCTTTCCTTTTCGTTTTTCTTCTTGTTAAGTAGGGGATATCGAGTAAAATAGTTAAGCGCTTTGGGGTGTAGCCAAGTGGTAAGGCATCGGACTCTGAATCCGAGATACACTGGTCCGATCCCAGTCACCCCAGCCAAAACGTGAATAAAGGTCAGCCGAGCTGACCTTTTCTTTATGCTTTAACGATGGCTTTAACAATCTCAAACATTTGATTGAAATCGCGGACGGAGAGATATTCGAAACGTCCATGATGATTATAGGATCCAGTTCCCAAGTTTGGTGTCGGACAACCTAAGAAAGAGAATGTCGCTCCATCGGTTCCTCCTCTTACAGGGAGAGAAACAGGCTCAATCCCTAAAGAACGGAAGACCTTTTTAGCATGTTCAACAGCACGTGGGTCTTTATCGAGGATTTCTTTCATGTTTCGATAATCGTCATGAATTTCTAATTCAATCTTGGCGTTTGGGTATTTCTTATCCAAAAATTCCTTGGCAATGACAAATTCATATTTTTGTTTTGTGAGCAAATTTCTATCGTGATTGCGGATGATGTAATGAAGGTGCGCTTCGGTTGCATCTCCTTGGAAAGAGAGAATGTGATTAAAACCATTATATCCATCGGTGTATTCAGGCTTTTCATTAGCATCAAGAAGAGAGTCAAATTCTTCAGCTAAACGGATGGCGTTAATCATTTTGCCTTTTGCCTCTCCTGGATGAATTCCAACCCCATAGAAAGATAAATCTGCATGGGAAGCGTTGAAATTATCGATATCGATATGAGTTGGGAAATCTCCATCAATGGTATAGGCAAATTCGGCACCGAACTTCTTGGCGTCAAAATGTTCTGGCCCGCGGCCAATTTCTTCATCAGGGGTAAAAAGAATGGCAATTGGGTGATGCTTCACCTCAGGATGTTTCACATAATAAGCTAAGACAGACATGATAATAGCGACTCCCGCTTTATCATCTCCACCTAATAAGGTGTCGCCAGAGGTTGTGACAAGAGTATCACCAATATGGTTTAAAAGTTCAGGGAAATCTTTTGGAGAAAGAGTGTATTCATCGTTTAAAGCAATATCTTTTCCATCATAATTCTCATGGATTTGTGGTTTTACGTTCTTTCCGGAACACTCCAAAGCCGTATCCATATGAGAATTTAAGCCGATGGTTTGAAGATTTTTCTCACCGTCTAAATGGGCATAAACACGACCATATTCATCTAGTTCATTAGGAATTCCTAGTTCATCAAGCTCTTTCATAAGCTGACGTGCTAAATCTAATTCCTTCGTCGCACTTGGCGTGCTATTTGATGTATCGTCTGATTGAGTATCAATCTTTACGTAAGTTAGAAATCTTTCTAAATTCTCATCAATTTCCATAAATAAACCTCTTTTCCATGGATATTCTACCCTTAAAGGCATACTCTAACAATGTATCTTATTGAAAATAAGAACAGTTTAGAAGACAATAAGTAAGTTATTTCTAACTAGGAAAGGATAAAACTATGAATGAAAAACAAATTGGTGCATTAGATCTCAGACGCACCGAAGAAATTCGTAATGAATACGATAAAGATAAGACCAATCTCCTAATGCGCCACGCTTTAGCGAGAAACTCTATCTCGAATGTAATTTTCGATAGTGCTTCTTTAAAAGACGTGGACACCAAATTCTCCATCGACATCAAAACCTTGCCAGTAGCCGATCAAAGACAATCTGGTCGTTGCTGGATTTTCGCTGGTTTGAATGTTTTAAGAGAGATCATTGCAAAGGAATGTGGTTTAAGCAATTTTGAATTGTCTCAAAACTATATATCCTTATTTGATAAGATTGAAAAAGCAAACTTTGCCTTAGAAAGCCTTCTTCAATTGGCCAAAAGAGACCATGACGATAGAGAGCTTGCCTATATTCTTCAAGAACCAGTTTCTGATGGAGGACAATGGGATATGTTTGTTAACCTCGTTAAGAAATACGGCGTTATGCCTAAAGCGGCCTTTCCTGAAACCTGCCAATCTGAAAACACAAGGGAATCGGACGCTATCGTTAATGCTGTAATCCGTAATTTTGCTGCCAAAGCCCACACTCTTTTAGTTGATGGAAAAGAAACAGAAGCCAGAGAATTAAAAGAAGAGACTATCCAAAAGATCTATTTCTTCTTTTTAAATTGTTTTGGCCTCCCTCCAAAAACCTTTGATTTCGAATACTGCAATAAAGATGGATATCATGTTGAGAGAAATCTCACTCCAAAAGCGTTCTTTGAAAAATATATCGGAAATAAAATTGATGAATATCAGTCTTTGATTCATTCACCAACCTTGGATAAGCCATATTTAAAGAACTATACGATTGATTATCTTGGAAATGTTATCGAAGGAAAGAAAATCAATCACTTAAATTTACCAATGGAACGTATTAAAGAAATCATCGTTCAACAATTATCCGACAATGAAGTGGTTTGGTTTGGAAGCGACGTTTCTTTCTACCGTGATAGAAATACCCCAGCCTGGAATGATAAGGCCTTCGATTATGCAAATTCTTTTGGCTTTGATATCCAATTCGATAAAGCTGAAATGCTTGATTTTAAAGCGTCGGCGATGAACCATGCTATGGTTTTAACCGGTGTGAATCTCGCTGATAGCATACCAACAAAATGGAAGATTGAAAATAGTTGGGGAGCTGATAATGGCGATAAGGGCTATTACGTTATGAGCTCTTCTTTCTTCGATCACTTCGCTTACCAGGCCGTTGTTTTGAAGAAATACCTCACAAAAGAAGAATTAGAAGCCTCCTCAAAAGAGCCAATTCACTTACATCCATGGGATCCAATGGGGACTTTAGCAGACTAATAATTAGAACAAATTCCTTAAAATATAGATGTTATCGATAAAAAACGACAAAAAATGTCGTTTTTTATTTAGGGCTCTTTTAAAAAAGAGAATGTTTCCATGCTTTTAATGGATATCTGGTTACAATTACAAAAGAATCCGTCTAAACGAAATAAAATAAATTGACTAAATAGTAAAAAACAAAATTTTAGAAATTAAAAAACAAAATGCTTTATTTAAATTGACTAAATAATGCAACGACAATTTGAAGAGGAATTCCGATTAAGAGAATATAGAAAATATTTTGTTCATAGTAATAGTAGAAGTGGATTGCGACGGAAAAAAGTAAGCCCCAAATAAAAATTGATAACAGGATCCAAAGGGCTAAATTCTTTCCATAAAAACGGAAATCTAGTACGCCATCAATTAAACAAATAGCAGGTATTATATAGAGGAAAGCAATCCAATTTGGTTTAGAGCCTGTGAACAAGGAATTAATGAAGATAGCTACAGCGACAAAGAGAAAGAATGCTCCGACCATCGCCATGATGACGACTTTATTCGCCATGTTTTTATCTTTTTGCTTGTTTTGAACTATCTTCTTGCAACCGTCTTTAGTAACAATTGCATCTAAAGAGACGCCGTAAAAAGTGGATAGTTGCATTAACTTATCAACGGAAGGAATGGCTTTGCCTAATTCCCATTTGGAAACCAACTTATCGGAATAACCAATCTTCTCAGCTAATTCTTGTTGGGTAAGATGCTTTTCTTTTCTTAAGGAGGCTAAATTTTCGGCTACAATGGTTGCTAATTCGTCCATGAAATTAGTCTAAAACAAGTTCAAAACAGTTACAAATAGTTATTTTCGGCAAAAAATAAATATACCTTAGAAAAAGGTAATAAAAAGAATAGGTAATAAGTACTGTTTATATTTTTTAGATTTCGCTTTTATCGTAAAAACTATCATAAAAAAGAATTCTATTGCGAAAAAATATCTTTGTAGAATTAATCAATAACAAAAGATAAAAAGTACGATGAACACTAATAAAAAACGTATCTACAAATCGTAGAATAAGTATCTACTATTTATAAATAGTCCAGTAGGGTGTCTTGAAATTGTCAGGTTTTAAAATTTATGTGTCCAGGTGCGAATAATTATGGATAAACTAAAAGAAAACGAAACTGAAATAAGTGAGGAAAATAACCCCACGTCGATTTCTTCTTTAGAAGAGCCTATTGCTTCTGAAGGGCTTTTAGTTGAGAAAGAAACCAAAAAAGAGAAAAAACATTGGTCTCGTAAGAAAAACATCATTTTTTGGAGCGTTGGGGGCGCCATCTCTCTTGTAATAGGCGTTGGTGCTGGTTTTATTTTAGGAACCGTTTTTAACTCAGGCGGAATTGGCAATTATAACAACGTTAACGCCTCTTTGTATGCTGTCGATTATGATGCACTGGTCAATAAATATAACTCTTTGAAAACAACTGATTACTCCAAAGAATTTACCCCATGCGAAATGGCAAACTTATCTCTTAGCCTCATGTATCGCTCAGATTCCTGGATGACTCAAGGTTATGGGAAAACGTCCTATAACGTGTTTGGCGTTTCAGGAGATCAACAAATTCGTTCGACTTTCATGAAAGTAGGGAATGAGTATTTTGAAGAATCTCTTTCTAAGTCGGACATTGTTCAAGCCGCTTGGAGAATGTATGAAAAGTACGATTCTGGCGACAATTCTGTTGTAAAACGTTTCCCAGGTAAAGTTAACAAAAACATTTATGATTCCCAATTCAAAGAAATGGAAATGGTTGAATACAGTAGGGAAGATTATAAGACGCAGTCCGGAAGATATCTCGATAGTATTCCTTGCATCTACCTTATTTCTGATAAATGCTTAAGCAAAGATGACCAAGAAGTTACATCGAGAATTCCAACAAAAGTTGAGAAAACCTCTACTGGTTACACAATAGATATTGAACTTGATCCAAAAATCACTGTTAAGAACTACGTTGTTCAAATGCAAGCGACCGCTGATTTAGCAGGACCCCCATCGTTTAAATTCGTTCATCTTACATTCAAAACCGATGCAAAACTGAACTTGATTTCTATGACTAATTACGAAAAGTATTACGCTAAAACCTCTAGCGGGGCTGGCTCAAATATGACAGCAAAAGTCACCACATACTTCGAAACAAATGGCAACTTTTCTATCCCGAAAATAAATGAGCAAACGAAATACGATACATCAAAAGAGAAATAACTCGATAAGGAGAGTATTTATGAAAAAACAATCCATCTCAAAATTCTTCGAAAAGCGTAGCGTGCGTGCTGCTTTGGTATTTTCTTTGGTAGCTGGAATCTCTGGGACTATCACTTATTTTGCGTTCCCAAACATCATAAAAGGTGATGCCGGAGGAAACGATATCATCATTGATGATGGTGGTAACAGTTATCAAGAAAGTTCGGTTGATAAATTTGCTTCAAAACTTACGGAAACGACCGGAATTGACGGAAATTTAAATTTCAGCGTTTCTTTTCCTGACAAAGACGACGATCCGACAACGATGAATGTCATTAGCGTCAAAGATGCGGAATTAAAACTTTCCATTCCTTCGACGAAAAACATTGGCTTTGATTTCAGAGGAAACATTAACTATAACGATTGGAATTCCGAAAGTCTCGAAAAAGCTTCTACGCACATTAATTTTGTAGACGGAAATGCGTATATCGACTTCTGGGGTGGCAAAGTCGCTTACTTAGATACTGAATATAGGGATTTAATCGGTGAATTCATCAGTATCTTCAGCGATTCTATCGTGAAAGTTCCAGATGAGCTTTATGATTTCTTGGATAAGATTCTTGGAAATGGCGACTCCGGAGCAACAGATGAACCTTCTGAGGAGGGAACGACTTCTTCCGAAGAAGAGGGTGGCTCCTCTTTAGCGGATACATCCATGAATTGGACCCTAGTAGATGATGGTGCTCAAAGCAAACAATATAAATTAGATTTAGGCATTTCCAATATGACCATTACTCTCAATCTTTGGAGTGATGCGGATTACAACCTTACCCGTGTTCTTGCTGAAAATCTTACTTTCGGTAATGCGACAATGAATCTTGATTTCAAGACCAACATTAACGACAACGAACTAGAAAGCATCCGTTCTATGACTCCTGCGGATGCAAAGAACTACACCTCTCTTTATCAGTTAAACGGAATTATCCGTAAAGTTGGTACAGCAATCGCAAAAGAACGCTTCGGTTTAGATGTAGATCTTAATATCAACCACACTGAAGAAAAAGTCGATGAAAACATTGGCATCAATCTTGATGGCAATCTTGATTTTGGCGAGAAGAACTTCGTGGCTGGCCTCGAATTAGTAAATAAAGCTGATAAGACTTACTCTCAAAAACTTAATTTGGCGTATATCGATGCAAAATCGAAAGAAGATGCGACGGCTTATTTAAACTACAATGACGTTGCCAAAGCGTCCATGAACCTTTTGACGATGGAAGCCCTTCTATCAAGAATGCAAAAGGACGGAAATAATGAAAACAGTCAAGACCTGTCTTATTTAGCGAAGATTTTTGACTTTGTTTTTGATAGTGAAATAGTCAAAGCCGTTCAAAAAGGACGCTATGAAATCGTTGCGGACGAAATCGAAAAGATTAACGTCTCTGCCAATAAAATTGTTTTAGGTTTAAAACTTGATAAATTAGGATTTGGTTCCTCTTCAAGAATCGACATCGTTTTTGATGGAAAGAAAGACGCTCCTATTTCCGAAATCACTTTATCTGCCATTAAAGCAAAGAACTTCGCCTTAGACGGCACTATTAAAGTGAATACCTATTTCTACCAAGAAATGGATACCCAAGGCTATTACCGTATGGATCATTTGCCAGATGTCTTTGACCAAGTGAGCGATTTGGTTTCTTCTAAACAAGCTACTTTAGGATTAGAGGGCTCTGTTTTGGACGAAAATCAATACGGGGTTCGCTTAAATGGCGAAACAAGCTTCGATGCTAACCTTAAGAATGGAACTGGTTCCGTTGTTCTTTCTCAAATCAATTCTAACTACACAAAGAATCATCTCTTTGCCCTTGATATAGATGAGAAACAAGCTTTCTTTAACTACAATGACAATGATAAGAAAGAAGAATATCCTGGATTAAACGGATCCATTACTCTTTCTAGCGTTTCTGATTTAATTGATTTCATTAAAGGACTTACTGGTGAGGCTTCTTTCAAAAATCGTTTTGGTGGAATTTTCTCTTCCTTGCAGCAAGACGCTACAACAGGAATCGTTAATGATGTTCTTGCTGGGAAATACGCTGTCTTACTCTCGGCTAAGATTTTAAAATCCTGCCACATTTCTTCTAGCCAAGTTGAATTGGTTATCAATGGTGAATTATTTGCTCTTGAAAGCGATCTTGATATTGTTGTCGCTTTTGCTGACACAAATAGAGCCCAAACAAACGAAAATGGTGAAACCACCGATGAAATTGTTAGAAACATCAAATCTGTTTCTTTGAAGGATTTCGTTGTTTCTGGACAAAAGATTAA
Organism: uncultured Mollicutes bacterium; assembly: GCA_900540385.1. GTDB lineage: Bacteria > Bacillota_I > Bacilli_A > RFN20 > CAG-826 > UBA4951. The sequence continues at coordinate 14,899 of UQFY01000003.1, read as the reverse complement.
TCTTACCCTCACTTTGAAAAAATTTAACAGCATTCTTTCTACCTTAGATAAGAATGCTACTTATACGGATTTCTCTGGTGTCACTGATTTAGCAGAATATATGCTTAACACCGCAACAAAACTTGATACATATCATTTAAAGAGCAGTGTTTCCGTTATTCTTTGGACAGCTGATATCATCACAATTGATGCTGATTTATACATTTCTATTCAAGAAGATGGAACGAAGATTTATGGCACGTTAAGCAACATTCCTCTTATTCCAGCAGTCAATAACGATACCTGGTTATTTGGGCATCATGGGGATGACGCTTCTTTCTATCGTAGCGTTGATTTCTATTATGATGGGAAGAACATCTATGCTCATGGCGTTAACCCATTTGGGATCTTTGAAGCGGAAGATGAAAATGGCGTGAAACAATCATACGATTTAACCGAAATTCAAGATTATAAATATGACACGTCCTATTTTAAGAAAACGGATAACATCATCCATTTCTTATTAAAAGATGTCATCAATATGCAAGATCGTCTCTTAAAGAAGGTGAACACCAATGGTATTTCTCTTCCAGAAAGCAAATCTGCTTTAGCAACTGAGAAACTCTTTAAGTCTTTCTCCTTTGATAAAGAGAATATTGCTTGGAACGTCAAGCTCGATTTAGGTGGTCTCTTAGGGAATGATTTCTTGAAAGACTTAGAATTGAATGTGACTGGAACAAAAGACAAATACATTAAGAGCATGGATATGGCTTTAACTATCTTTGCTGGCGTTAAGATTCAACTCTTAGCCGACGTCTCTTTAGAAAGCATTGGCCAAAATAGTTTCCCAACAGACGCTTTCAATAGTTATATTTCTGCTCATCAAAATGATGCTGTGAGTGCAAAATAAGCGACCCATATATATGAATTTCCCAAAATTTAACCTTAAAAACTTATGCAAAAAGGGGGCTGTCCCTCTTTTTGGCATAGTTTTAACTCTCGGAAGTTTGGGAAATAGAATGCAAAAGGAAACGACAAAAGTCGTGGAAGAAGATACTCCTGTTGTTTCTCTTCTTCCGGAAGGAAAAACCAAAGAAGAGAAGTTCCGGGACTCTTTAGAAAAGACGACTGGCGTAGAGGGCCAACTCAATATGTCTTTGAAAATAAAAGATAAAGCGGCCAATTCCTATTCTTTAGTTGAAACGAAAAACGCTTCCTTACGTCTTTCTCGCCCTGATCAAAATACTTTCGGGCTAGACTTAAACGCCAGTGTCTCTTATAACGATGTCTCCAAAGACGTTCACCTGAATTACGCGGATGATGTGGCTTATATGAACCTTGCAGGCCTTACTTATAAATACTCTGATACGACTTACAAGAGCTTAATCGGCAAAATCATTTCTATCTTTGGAGTGGATGTTTTAAAAGTGCCAGATTCTGTTTACGATTTCATGGACGTTCTTTTTAAGAAAGATACGGATGGCAAAAAAGTCACTTTTGAAGAAGAAAAGACCTCTTCTCCATATGCTTATAAAATCGATTTAGGGAATCGTAATTTCATCCACCTTGAAGAAGATTCTAATTATAATCTCTCGAAAATATACGCCAATGAATTGACGTTTGGAGATTCTATTCTTTCATTTCAATTTGACACTCTTAGAAAAGATGATGAATTGACCGTTATTAAAGGATTAAAGCCATCGGATATTGTTTCTTATAAAGAGGTATACGATTCGATGGATCTGGTTAGAAAAATCCACGATTTGGTAAAAACACCAAAGTTCGACGTCTCTTTAAACGGAATTCTTCACCATGATGTGAAGGAAAATAATCACCATACGGCTTCAGAGGAAGACATTTCTTTAAACTCCAATCTTTCCTTTGATATTTCTTCAAAAATTTATGCTGGAGATATTGCTGCATTCCCAAGCGATTTAAAGGAAACCCCAAATCGTGTCTCCTTCCTCACTCGCCAAGAAGAGGAACAAAAAACATACCTCAATTACAATGATGTAATGAAAATCGGATTGTCCGATTCAATGCTTAATGACTTCCTTGCACGTGTGAAAGCGGATTTTGGAACGGGGTTTGATCTTCTTGACAAAGTGCTCTCTTTACTCGATGAAAACTTTGTTTCCTCTTTCAAAAAAGGACGTTATGAAGCCTTCTTAGGCATGATAAACTCCCTCTCTAATCAAGACAATATGATTAAGGTATCGCTTAATTTAGGGGGTTTAGGGCTAGGGGAAGATTCCAAATTAGATTTCCAACTTAATGCAAATGGCAATCTTGCAACCATTTATTTGGACAATATCGGACTTCAAGGCTTCACCTTCCAAGATACAACAATCACCGTAACCGATTATCATGCCCCAACTTTTGATACGGATGGATATTATTTTGTTGATAGAATTCCTGATATTTATAGCCAATTGTATGACATTTATTCCGCTCCTCAGTTCCATTTGGCTTTAGAAGGAAACTATATCGATTCCAATGGCGTTGGTTTTACCGAGATTAAAGGAGAAGCCAATCTTCTTGGACGTTCGAGCAAAGACGCCATTTACACATTTGATGGTGGTTATCTTGATTTAAAGCTCGCTCAACAAATCGGTGTTAATAACACTGATGGCGCTTTCTCTAAACTTGGTGATAAAAAGAACCATCATATTTCTTTGGATTTAGAAAAACTGGAGACGGCTTATTTCCATTATTACGACGAAGATCTTTTTGCTGGTAAGAAAAAAGAAGAGGGCACTTATGGAAAAATGTCCATTGGTCCCTTTAAAGACGTAATCGACATCGTAAAAAACATTTATAACTCCAACGATCCTCGTTTCAGCAAATGGTTCCAAGTTGTAGCAGGAGCGGCTTCATCGAACGTCGTTGATGCCTTAAAAACAGGCAGATACTCTCCATTGCTTGGAACAAATCTTGTGATTTCTTCCTCTTTCACGACAAATTCTTCAACAATCGTTCTCTCTGGAAAAGCTTTTGGCTTTAACGATGAAAAGAATAACAATGATTTCTCCCTTTCTTTGCAATATGAAAACAATAAGGTGAAATCGCTCTCTATTGGAAATCTTGTGACAAATGGCAAAACGCTCAATCTTACCATTACGTTAAGTGAATACGATCCAAATAAGACTTCCATTGTTGAAAAAGACAAAATCAAAATGGACTTTACTGGGTTATCCCCACTAATTTCCGATCTTTATAACACAGCAAAATTGAAGACGTACCATTTAACCGCAAAGGATGTTGGTTTAAGTTTTCCAAAAATCAAATTGGATTTGGATTTCCATCTTTTTGTCGACGGTAACATCGTAAAAGTATATGGAAAAATCAACGCTCCTTCAAAACTTGCAATCACCTCAGGCTTTAAAGTTGGATACAGTTATAGAAATTCCGTGTTTTATTTCGATGATATCAATCCCGAAAGCGGAAAAGCGTTCGAAGACAACTCGGGATATGCCTATTTAAGCTATGGCTTGGCTAAGAATAAAAACGACTTTTCCGAAAACGTGAATGGTGGCCATTACAAATACCATTCCTCTTATTTCCAAGAAACGGAAGGAATTATCCATTTTATTTTCAAAGACATCATTAACGTTACTGACCTCATTTATAACCAGATAGAAAGCAATATCGCAAAAGAAGATACATCTGGAAAGGCAATTAATTACGAAAAACTCATTTCTGCCTTTACCTACGATGAAACAAATAGAAAGTGGGATATGGGTCTTGCCGTTCAAGTTCTTTTAAATAGCAACACTTTAAAAGACTTGACCGCCAAAATATCTTCCTCTTACTCTGAAGCTAATAATTGCTATCTTTTGAGTGAGTTCGATATTTCTTTAAAACTGATTAGCATCATCAGCATTTCCGGAACAATTAAGAATATTGATCTTGATAAAAAAGACAATTGGATAGAAATTAATGACCTTTATACAAACTATATTCAAGCCCATATTAACGATAAGGTTGACTATCCTAGTGGATACGGAGCTTAATTTGTTCTTAATTTCATTGAAATTAGTGAAAAAGTCTTTTAAATATTAATTGGAGGTAAAAAACTATGAAATCTTCAAAAATAATAATGTTGCCTCTTCTTAGCGCATCCTTCCTTTTGGCTTCGTGCGTTGAGCAACAAAGCACCTCTTCAGGCAATTCGAGAGATTCCTCTCAAGAGAGTAAGGAGAACTCTTCTGAAAATCCCGTCAATAGCAGCGAATCTAGTAAGCCAACACCAGATGTTCCTCATTCCGCGGATGAAAATTTTGCCATTCTTAAAGGAACGATGGAAAAAATGACGGATGCAAATGGTTTCAAAACAGAAATCACGCCTTTTAATGCCACCCTTGGTGGAATTCGTTATGTTCGCAATGACGATGATAGTGTCAAAACAACAAATTGGGACGTTCTCTTGAAAGCCTCTAAGGTCATTGAAACATCAACCCACACCGGAAATATTTCCTCTCCAGATAACGTTAACCAATCCATTAAGGTTATTAACGGCTCTCTTTCTAAGAGCAAATACGGCCTTGGACATCTTGTTTCGGATGAAGAGGGAAATGCTGAGACAATTAATCGTCTTATTTCCGCTTTAGGGAAAAATATGTACGCAAACGCATACTATGCTGGTGAACTTTATCCAGACCGTCTTTATTATGATTTCGATGACCCTAGTGGGAAGACATCCATGGCTGGGCAATTATTAAAAGGAATCACCCCGTTTATTCTTCCAATGCTCGATAATGCTGGGTATTCCGTTTATAAGAATGATAATCCGAAAAACATTCCTACCTACGAAATCCAAACCAAAGCCTATGTTTCTTTAAACCAAGGAAACAATCCAAGTACGGATAATCCAAGCATTCCAACGGATTCCCCTCTTATTGGAAACGAATGGGAAGATATCTTAATCGGTTTCTTAGACGCGATGAAAGATAAGTTCCCAGACAATATCGTTTCCTCCAAAACTGCCGATACGTACACGCTTACTATCGATTTTAGTGGGAAAGATGTTGAAAAAGCCATTCAAGAGTTTCTAAATTCCTTAGAGGATGATTGGTCTTACACAATCGATCTTCCTATTGGAGAAAATCAAACCACTCAAATTGTTATCACTAAGGATGAACTTCAAGCTCTTTCCGATAAATTGAAAGACGCTACCCATTTAGAAAGATTCCATTACGAACTTACTTACAATGATAAAGTTCTTTTGAATGGCGCTCTCAATATGGATTTAACCATTAATCAATCTATCTACAAAGATATATTTGATGAAAGAAAGAATGATCCTAATTATGATCCAAAGACGGATGGAACGATGATTGGATTAACACAAATTAAGCTCAATCAAAAAATGAATTACTCCATCTATCAACTTTCGATGGATGATATCGACCAAGAAGTCTTGAAAAAACATCTTTGGACTTATGCAGCTCTTCCTTCAAAAGAAGATTTGTCCAACCCAAGCGTCTATCCAGAACAAAAACTTCCACCGAAGAAAGAAGTAACGACAAACTAAATCATCAAAGACTAAAAATGCGGCTCAAACACGAGTCGCGTTTTTTATTTAGGCAATGAAATAGAATTCCTAACAAAAAAGCGCCCCACAAAGGGACGCTATTTTCCATTCGAAGATTATAACTTTCTGTTGTAGTATTCGATGATTTGAGCTTCGTTGATTTCTTTTGGAAGTTCGTTTCTTTCTGGGAGACGAGCAAGGGTTCCTTGGAATTTCTCAGCATCAACAGTGACATAAGCAGGGGTGGCTGGTTTTCCCTCCACGGAAGCTTTGACGACTGCAAGAGGGGATTCCTCTTTGAAGCCAATCACATCACCAACGTTGCAAAGGTAAGAAGCGATATCGACTTTCTTGCCATTGACGGTGACGTGGCCATGGTTAACTAATTGACGAGCAGCGGCTCTTGTACGGGCGAAACCCATACGATAGACAAGGTTGTCAAGACGGCTCTCTAAGATGCGGAAGAAGGCAAGACCGGTAACGGTTGTCTTATCAGCCTTAGCGATGACGAAGAGACGACGGAATTGTCTTTCGTTCATGCCATAGAGTTCCTTTAATTTTTGTTTTTCGACCAACTGAGCACCATATTCGGATGGTTTTCTCTTACGATCTTGGCCATGTTGTCCAGGGCCATATGCTCTCTTTTTGAGTTCATCGCCGGTTTCGAGAACGCTAAAACCAAGACGACGGGATTTCTTCCATTTGGATCCAGTAAATTTAGACATGTTGATGTCTCCTTTCTTTGCGTTAACAAAGTATAGAGGGCTTTTCCCATTTCCCGGGTGTTATCTCTGTTCGGTACCGTTAGCTGGTCTTACTTGTTTTTGAGATAACGTCAGACGGAAACGTAGAAGCCTGCTAGCCTTCACGCACGAAATATTCTAGGTTTCAAAGAACACATCGTCAAGGAAAAACGTGAGGGAATTATCTTTCTTTTTCTATTTCTTTTTATCCGCGCGCAGGGGTAGGCGTGTTATAGTATTAAAGATTGGAGGATTCCTCATGCCACAGCCTGTTTTAATTGCCGTAATTATTCTCTCTGCTATTGCCGTTATCGGCATTGCCTTGCTTTTATATTTCACCATTATTTCCCGCGGGGTTTTAAAGAAACAAACACGTGATATTATCGGAATTTTTGAAAGAGAACACGCCATTCTTTTCGGTGATATTCAACGTTATATCTCTCGTTTAAAGGCCATTTCCGAATTAAATTTGCTTTATGTTGATCGATTTACCAAGTGGCAAATGAAATTCAAAGACGTCCGCGATGGAAACGATGCCAATGCTCAAGGAATCGTTAATTCCCTAAACGACGCTTTGGAAGCTAGACATTGGGGAGAATTAAAAAGCTTTATCCCAAAAGCCAAAAAGGACATTCAGGAATACGCTAATAACGTCGAACAATTAAAAAGTGATTTGGAAGGCGTTTTTAAAATTGAAGATGAAGTGGTTTCTCTTGCTTTGCAAGAAAAAGAGAAATACCGCACCATCAAACAAAAATTCTTTAATGAGCAAGATGATCTTTCACTTGTCGCAGACTCGATGAATTCCCTTTTCAAAATGATTGATAGCGACATTTTAAGAGCCGATGAGCAAAAAGAAAAAGCTTGTTATCAAGAAGCAAAAGACATTTATATGAGTCGTGTGGATGATCTTTTGAATAAAATCGACCTCCTTTTAGGAAGCCTTCAAAAAACCTGTCTTGAATTAACAACCGTTTTGCCAGATAAAATCTCTTCCTTAAAAAACCGTTATCAACAAATGGTGGCCAATGGCTATCCGTTAAATCACATTCTTCCTTCACGTGAGATTGATGATATGGACGAAACTCTTCAAAAGATGATTGAAAACGTCAAAGTGCTAAACAATAACGGCGTTAGCAAAAACATCGAAACAATTCGTAACCGTATTGATGCTTATAACGAGCAATTCGACAAAGAAGAAGAAGCTCGAAAGGTGTTTGAAAGCCAATACGAAGGCATTTATCGTGAAGAAAACCAAGTGCATCAGAATTTTGTCAATCTCTCCAATAGTTTAGATACCATCAAGACTTATTACCTTTTAGGAGCAGAAGACTTAGAGAAATTCAAAGAAATCAGTCAAAGCATTAACAGCGTCTCCTCCTCAAAAACTCTTTTGGATAATTACGTTCATTCGAATTCTGCTCAGCTTTTCACTGTTCTTGTTGAAAAGATGAATTCTCTTAATGAAATGGTTCAAAAAGCCAAAGGGGAATTGGATTCATTCGAAAACTATTTGCAATCTTTAAAAGCGGATTCTCAAGAAGCGTCTAAGCTTATTCGTGAATATTTCAACAAAATCCGTGAAAAAGAAAGCGAGCTACGTCTTTTAAATGTCGATGCTTTGAATAAGCGTTATTCTCCTCGTTTCCAAGAAATTTACGGAATTATCGACGCTTTGTATGCTGATTTGATGAAAATGCCAATCAATGTCAAAAAAGTCCAAAGCGAAATGGCAGACTTAAAGACAAAAGGCGACTCCTTGTTAACGGAGGTGGAAGCTACAAAAACGGATCTCCAAAACGCTGAAAAATCCATCCTTAACGCCAATCGTTATCGAAATGATGATACCGCTATGGACCAACTTGTTTCACAAGCGGAAGCAATGTTCGCCAATACTTCTTATAAAGAAGCCCACAATGCATTGAAAGATATGCATGGATTAGAATAAAGGAAAAAGAATGATATATTTTGATAATGCCGCAACCACAAGGCCATCCCTTGCTGTTTTAAAATGTTTTGAAAAAGAAAACGAACAATGTTTTGCGAACCCTTCTTCGCGTCACGCTTATGGAAGAGAAGCATATCGTAAATTAGAAAACGCTCGTCTTTCTATCTTAAAAAGTCTTTCTCTTTCTAACGATTACCGTGTTTTATTCACCAGTGGGGCTTCCGAAAGCAATAATCTTGCAATTAAGGGAATTGCTAAGGAATACCTCCGTAGAGGCAAGAGAATCATTACCACCCAAGTAGAACATCCTAGCGTTTTAGAGGCCTTCCGCTCTTTAGAAAAAGAAGGCTTCGAAGTCATTTACCTTCCTACAAAAGAAGATGGGACAGTGGATCCTGAAACCTTGAAAGAAAACATGAATAAAGAAACGATTCTCGTTTCGATTATGGCAACAAACAACGAAACGGGGTCCAATAACGATATTCTTGCTCTTTCAAAGATTGTTCATTCCTTCCCGAAGGCCTTCTTCCACGTTGACGTTACCCAAGCCATCGGAAAAAGAGACTTGCCTTACTCCTCCATCGATCTATTCTCCTTTTCTGGACATAAAATCCATGGTTTAAAAGGGACGGGAGCCCTTATTTTGAAGAAAAATATTACTCTTTTGCGTCAAATAGACGGTGGTGATCAAGAATATTTCTTCCGAGCTGGAACGGATAATCTTCCAGGAGATGAAGCACTTGCCGTGGCTCTAGAAGAGGCTACAAAAAATCTCCAAGACAATATCGCTCACGCCAAAGAGATTTCCTCCTTCCTTCGTGAAGGACTTGAAAAAAACGATGAAATTCTTATGAATTCCCCATTGGATGGCAGCCCATTTATTCTCAATTTCTCCTTAAAAAGAAAGAAAGCATCCGTTGTTACAGAAGCCCTTTCCCACGAAGGAATATACGTCTCAAGCGTCTCGGCTTGTAATAGCAAAGGAGAACCGATCTCCTATGTTCTTGAAGCAATGGGCTTTTCTAAAGAAAGAGCCATGAATTCTATCCGTCTTTCTTTCTCTCGAGAAAATACCTTAGAGGAAGCGAAAACCTTCTTAAACACCCTCCAAAACATCCTAGAAAGGACAATTAATCGATGAACTACGACCATATCATGATTCATTATGGTGAATTAAGCACCAAAGGAAACAATAAACGTGCCTTCATTAAAGAATTAGGCAAAAACATTCGTCACGCTTTAAAAGGATATTCTTCGTTAGAATATCATTCTGACCATGACCATACCTATATCACTTTAAACGGAGAAGATCCTAAACCCATCATTTCTCTTTTAGAAGAAGTGGCTGGCATTCAAAGAATTTCTCTCGTTTATAAAAGCGAGAAAGACTTTGAGACGTTATCCAAAAATGCTTTGGGGCTCATTCAAAACGAAGAAGGAAAAACCTTTAAAGTCATTGCCAAACGTATTGATAAAACCTATCCAAAACACTCTTTTGATATCGCCTGTGATTTAGGCGGATACATTCTTAAAAACACCGATTTAAGCGTTGATGTGCATAAGCCCGATATTTCTCTTCACGTTGAAATTCGTGCTGAAGCGGCTTATCTTTACGCTCATTCTTATAGAGGGGCCGGAGGTTATCCTCTTGGAATGAATGGGAAGGTTATGATGTTACTATCAGGTGGCATTGATTCCCCGGTTGCAGCTTATCTTCTTCTAAGAAGAGGAATTCGTATTGAATGCATCCACTTTGCCGCTCCGCCTTATACTTCCGATGCCGTCTTAGACAAATTAAAAGATATCCTTGCCAAACTCAATATTTATCAAGCGGATATTCGTTTGAACATCGTTCCTTTCACCAAACTTCAACTGGCGATTTATCAGAATGTCGAGGAACCTTATTGCATCACCATTATGCGAAGAATGATGTTCCGTATTGCCGATAAACTAGCAAAATCCCATCATTGCTTAGGCCTTGCAACAGGAGAGTCCGTAGGCCAGGTTGCTTCCCAAACTCTCGATAGCATGATTGCTATCAATGATGTGACAAATTATCCAATTCTTCGCCCTTTAGCAGTCGTGGATAAAATTGCCTCTATTGCCATGGCGGAAAAGATTGGAACCTACGAAATTTCTGTTCGACCATTTGAAGATTGTTGCACCATCTTCAAACCAAAACGTCCGAAAACCAAACCAAAGATTTCGGAATGCGAATATTATGAAAAGCACTTCGAGTGGGAAAGCTTGGTTGATGAGGCGGTCAAAAACGTTTCTGTCATCATTGTTAAAGATGGGGTTTCTACCTTCTATCAGCATGATGATATGCAAGATGATGACGAAGAAAATAAGAGTGAGGCTGAGTAAATCAGCCTTTTTTTAACCAAAAGAAAAAGCGCCCCGACTTGGGACGCTTAACCTTTTAAGAAAATTTATTTCTCTAAAGCTTTTTTGGCGATATCGCAGAGATTGGCGAATCCGGTTGCATCATTGATGGCCATTTCGCTTAACATCTTTCTGTTGAGTCCGCCGTTTTCCTTAGAAAGAACACCAGCTTTTGTTAAGCCATTGATGAACTTAGAATAGGAGATGCCATTAAGACGGCAGCCAGCGTTAATACGCTTAATCCAAAGCTTACGGAAGTCGCTCTTACGATCACGACGGGATGCATAAGCGTAGTTATATCCGTGGAGAACTTGTTCTTTGGCGGTCTTGAAGAGAAGGTGTTTGGAACCAAAATATCCTTCTGCCTTCTTTAAAATTTTCTTACGACGTGCGCGAGTTGCGACACTACCTTTAACTCTTGCCATAGTTGATTATTCTCCTTCCTTATTTAGAAACCCATTCCTGGACCGTCTTTTCATCCTTCTTGTGGAGGTAGTAAGCGGTTGCGAGATGCTTTCTTTGCTTTCTTGTTTTACGTGGGGCTAAATGACCCATTCCAGCGTGGTGAACTTTAACTTTTCCGGTACCAGTGAATTTGACACGCTTTGCCATGGTACGGCTTGTCTTCATTTTTGGCATGAATGTTTCTCCTTTACTTTTTCTTAATCGGCATGAGGATTTCCTTATACCATTTTCCTTCCCAGTAGGGGGCTTTTTCGACAGATGCGACATCAGCGCAGACTTCATTGAATTTCTTCATGACATCTTCACCAATTTCGGTATGTGTCATTTGCCTTCCACGGAAGACAACGCAAACCTCAACACGGTCGCCTTTTTCAAAGAACTCACGTCCTTTGCGGGCTTTGGTTTCCAAATCGTGTTGACCAATCTGAGGGGTGAGCTGAATTTGTTTAAGCTCTTGGACTTTTTGGTTCTTCTTCTTAAGCTTGTCTTGTTTTTGCTTTTCGAAGCGAACCTTTCCATAGTTGCAGATGCGGCAGACAGGCGGAACAGCCGTTGGTGCCACACAATAGAGATCAAGTTGGTAACTCATCGCTAAGCTATTGGCTTCACGAGAAGACATAACGCCAAGTTGTTCTCCTTCAGGACCGATTACGCGAACTTGCGGATAACGCACGTTCTCATTGATTGGATCGCGTCTTTTTTCTGGACGACGATTGTTATTGTTGTTGTAAGGTATAAGATCTTCCTCCTTCAAGTAATAAAATAGCGTGGACAATTTCCACGCACGCTTACCTTTGTTGTAGCGGTAGGGCCGATTTCCTTAGGAAGTCCGGCGAGTTCGTGGGAACTGCTTTCTACTTTATTAACGACAATTATTATCCCCTTTTTTCTTTTACTTGCAAGGACATTTTTTCAAAAAAAGAAACCTATCCCCTTTTCATTCAATAAAAGGTAACAAAAAGATACGATAAATATTGAATAAAACAACAAGAAAATATTTTCTGAAACAAAGGAACAAATCTTTGCATTTTGCTTAGAAAACATCAATGAAATTTGCATTTTTTTTGAAAATTATAGATAATACTCGCAACAGGGGTAAAAAAATTGGCTTCACAATACGCTATTTATGACACTTTAATCGACGACATCACGATGATTTCGGATGGGGTGGGACTAACAGGCCTTCTTTTTGGTGCTGTTGATCCTATTGATTCTTTGAATGAAGAGAATGTTCTCCTTTATGATGCCATTTGTGAGTTGAACCAATATTTCTTTGGTCAAAGAAAGAAATTTGATATCAAACTTGTTTATAACGGTTCTCCATTTGAAATGAAACTGTTTGACTATATTCGTACTATTCCTTATGGGGAAACAAGAACGTTTGAAGAAGTGGCGGAAGCAATTGGCGAGCCGAATTCTTCGAAGGCTGTTGCAAACGCTTTAGCGCATAATCCAATTCCTATCTTTATTCCGGATCATCGTGTGGTTGGAAAAGATGGTTCTTTGAATCCTTGCTCCTCTTCCATTGAATTCAAGAAATTCTTCCTTGAACTTGAGAAGAAATATCGCGATAGATAATCATTGAAAATAAAAAAGTTCCGATTTCTCGGAACTTTTTCTTTACCTAAAATTAATATCTAGCCTTGGTATCAATAGATTTTTTAATAATCTTCTTGAATTCTTCTAAGCTAACAGTGATTTGCTTTTCATTACCAAAGACACGGTAAGTGACGCTATGATCTTTCATTTCGTTATCGCCAACAACCAAGGTGAATGGAATCTTATTCACTTGGGAATTACGTAAACGATAGCCTAACTTGTCTTCAGAATCGTCCACTTTGACACGGATGCCCATATCAAATAATTCCTTTTCAACTTCATGAGCATATTGACCATGATGAAGATTCGAAACAGGAAGAACGTTCACTTGGACTGGTGCTAACCAGGTTGGGAAGGCTCCGCCATAGTTTTCAATGATGATGCCTAAGAATCTTTCGATGGATCCAAAGACAACACGGTGTAACATGACTGGCTCTTTCTTTTCGCCATCTTTGTCTACATAGGTGCAGCCAAAACGATGAGGAAGGTTCAAATCAAGTTGGATGGTGCCACATTGCCAAGTACGGCCCATGGAATCACGAAGCTTGAAGTCAAGCTTTGGTCCATAGAAAGCGCCATCTCCAGGATTAACGGAATATTCATGCCCAGAATCGGTGCAAGCTTGAGCAAGGGCTTTTTCGGCCTTATCCCAGAATTCAGGGGTACCGATATAGGATTCAGGTCTCGTAGAAAGAACAATCTTGTAGCTTAAGCCGAAGACATCATAGACCTCGTCGAAGAGTTTCATGATGTTCTTTACTTCGTCTTCGATTTGATCAGGTCTAACAAAGATGTGCGTATCATCTTGTGTAAAGGCACGTACACGGAAGAGACCGTTTAAAGCGCCAGAGGCTTCGTGACGATGGACATGTCCTAATTCAGCAAAGCGCAAAGGCAAATCACGATAAGAACGAATGCTGGATTGATAAGAAAGAATAGCGCCAGGGCAATTCATAGGCTTAATGGCGAAGTCTTTACCATCAATCTTTGTCGTATACATGTTCTCTTTATAATGATCCCAGTGTCCGGAAATTTCCCATAATTCACGGGAAAGGATTGTTGGGGTTTCGATTTCAAGATATCCATAACGACGATGGACTTCACGCCAATATTCAAGTAAAGCATTCTTAACGATCATGCCATTAGGTAAGAAGAATGGGAAACCTGGACCATAATCAGAAATGAAGAATAAGCCAAGGTCACGTCCTAATTTACGGTGGTCATTCGCCTTTCTTCTTTCCAAGATGTCAAGATGCTCTTTTAATTCTTCTTCGCTCCACCAAGAAGTGCCATAGATTCTGGTTAATTGTTTATTCTTGGAATCGCCTCTCCAATAAGCGCCTGCGACAGAAAGAAGCTTAAAATGCTTGATTAAGGAAGTGCTTGGAAGATGTGGTCCACGGCAGAAATCGGTGAAATCACCTTGGGTATAGCAAGATAATTTTTCGTTTTCATGTTCCGCGATCAATTCCATCTTATATGGATTATCATGGAAGATTTTACGAGCTTCATCGGCATCTAAATCTTGACGAATGAAGGCGTTATTTTCTTTAGCACATTTCTTCATTTCGGCTTCGATAGCTGGGAAATCCGCTTCGGTGATGGTCTTATCTCCGAAATCCACGTCATAGTAGTAGCCTTCTTCAATGGCTGGTCCAAATCCAAATTTGCAATCTGGATAGAGATGTTTCAAAGCTTGGGCCATTAAGTGAGAAGTGGAGTGATTTAAAATCTCAAAGGCTTCAGGGGTTCCGATTTTAACAAAGGAAACCTTATCTCCTTCCTTTAATTCGCTTCTCATGTCGGAGATTTTCTCGTTAATAATAACGGCGATGTCTTCTTTCTTGTTTTCGTTGTCAACAAGTTTGGCGAGATCAAAGCCATTCATCTTATCTTGGCATTCAATCTCTTTGTCCTGATAAATGATTTTCATATTTATCCTTTTTCTCTTTCCGGGCGAAAAATAAAAACGCCCTAATTGAAGGACGCTTCCGCGTGGTACCACCTTGTTTCATTTGCTAGGCAAATGCACTCTCCTGCTGTAACGTAGCTTGGTTTCGCCTGACTCATCGCCAGGAGCTCAGGAGTGGTACTTCATATGCCTATAGACATTTAAGCATGTCTCCGTCAACGCCCCTAAATTCTAAGACGATTGTTAGGAAATGCAAGGCTTTCTTTTTGAAAAAAATAGCAAATGTGAATTCTTAAACTAAATTCCGGTTTTTCTCAAAATCCTGCTTTTAGTCT
>UQFY01000002.1 GCA_900540385.1 uncultured Mollicutes bacterium | reverse complement strand
GTTTTTATGGAAAAATGTGGAATTTAGTTCGATAAAAAGGATGAAATTAGAAAAAACGGAATTTAGTTTAAGAATTCACGGAAAAAAATAGCAAATATAAAAAAGCAAAGAAAAAAGCCCGCCGAAGCGAGCTTTTGCTTGTTAATGATTAGTCAATGTTAGAAATAACAGGGGTGGTCACAATACGCATGAAGTTTGTTTTTCCAGCGCCTGTAGGAGTGCCACCAGCGATGATAATACGGCTTCCTTCCTTTACACCGAGGTCACGGGCGATCTTTAAGGCGATTGCTTCCATTTCTTCGATGAAATCAGGCATAGTGGTGGAAATTAAGTGAGCATAAACGCCCCAAAGCCAGCCACTTTCCAAGGCAACTTTACGGTTGTTGGTGATTGAAATGATTGGGCAGCATGGACGAGCTTTAGAAATACGCTTGGTGCTCTTTCCTGTTTGGGTGAAATTGAAAATTAATTGAGCGTTGATAAGCAAAGCGGTATTGGCAATGGAGTTTGCAATAGCGTCATTAACCGTATGATCGGAGCAATCGTATGCTTCCTTAGCCATATTTTCGTATGGAAGTTCACTTTCCATAGCACGGGCGATAGCAGTTTGCATAGAAACGGCTTCAACTGGATATTGTCCAGAAGCGGATTCTCCTGAAAGCATGACGCAATCGCTAGATTCATCGATGGCGGTGGCGACGTCAGAAACTTCAGCACGTGTCGGACGTGGGTGAGTGGTCATAGAATCAAGCATTTGGGTCGCGGTGATAACTGGTTTACCAGCTTGACGGCAAAGTTTGATGATTCGACGTTGGACGAGTGGTACTTGCTCTGGTGGAATTTCATCGCCTAAATCGCCTCTAGCAACCATAACGCCATCGGCTTCTTTGACGATTTCTTCAATCTTTCTAACACCTTCTGGGTTTTCGATTTTTGCAAAGATAGGGATGTTTGGATTGCCATATTTAGCAAGAACTTTACGCATATCACGAATATCTTCAGGACGGCGAACGAAAGAGGCAAAGATTGCATCGACATCGTTTTCGACACCAAACTTTAAATCTTTTTCATCTTGTTCAGAAATAAATGGGATAGACAAATCATCATCTGGAATATTCATGCCTTTTTGATCGGCAATCCAGTGATTATTTTGAGCTTCAACGACAAGTTCGCGATTCTTTTCGTCTTTTTCGATAACTTTCAAAAGAAGGTTTCCATCATCGACAAGAATGGTGTGGCCGACTGCAACATCATCATATAAGCCTGCATAGGAACAGGTGAATTTTTCGGCAGTGCCAAGAATTTTTTCGGCGGTAATACGAAGGATTTGTCCTTTTTTGACAATGACTTTTCCTCCTTCCATCATACCGGTACGGATTTCTGGTCCTTTTGTATCAAGTGCCACAGGAATATAGATGCCATATTTCTTTTCAAAAGAACGGGCGATTTCTAATTTCCTTAATTGTTCTTCGTGGGTGCCATGGGAGAAATTTGTTCTCACAACGTTCATTCCGGCTTGGAAGAGCTTATACATCATCTCTTCGTTATCGGAGGCTGGTCCAATCGTACAAACGATTTTTGTTTTTTTCATATTAAACATATTTCTATCTCCTTGTTATTTATTCGTTTTCTTGATGAGCTCAATCATGTTTTTATGAGGATTGCGTTCCATTTTCAAAGCTTCATTAATATCGTAATCGACCAAATTGATGCCACGAATTCCTACGCATCTGCCACCTTTTCCATTAACGAGAAGGTCAACGGCATAAGAGCCCATTCTTCCCGCTAAGACACGGTCATTTGCAGAAGGCGCGCCACCTCTTTGAATGTAACCAAGAACAGTGGCTCTCGTATTGAAGCCAGTATTTGCTTCAATCTCTTTGGCGAATTCATGAACGTCAGGATAAATCTTTTCCGAAACAATCATGATGGCACGTTTGTTGGAATCTTTCTCCCTCATCTTTCGTAATGCGGAGAAGACCTCTTCGTTACTCATCCTAAAGTCAGGAGTAATGATGATTTCTGCACCTTCAGCTATGCCTGAATACAAAGCAAGATCGCCACAGTGGTTGCCCATTACTTCAATAATGGAACAACGAGAATGAGATTCGGTCGTATCACGGATTTTGTCAACGGCATCAATAATGGTATTTAGTGCCGTATCGAAGCCAATGGTGAAATCCGTTGAAGCAATGTCGTTATCGATGGTTCCTGGAAGACCGATGCAATTGATTCCTAATTTCGTAAGATCTAGCGCTCCACGATAGGAGCCGTCTCCACCAATGACGACCAAGGCTTCAATTCCTCTTTTTCGAAGAATCTCGACCGCCTTCTTTTGGACTTCGAGATTCTTAAACTCAGGCAATCTAGCCGTTTTAAGAATCGTACCGCCAAGATTGACGATATCCGAAACCGAAGAACGATCCATAGGGACAATTTCTTCGTTAATTAACCCTTTATAGCCATTGTAGATTCCATAAACCTCCAAGCCATAAGAGAGTCCAGTTCTGACGACAGAACGGATGGCGGGGTTCATTCCTGGAGCGTCGCCGCCTGATGTTAGTATTCCGATTTTTTTAATCATTTTGCCAACCTTCAACGCTTAGATTATAAACTTACCCTGCACAATGGATAATAAAAATCGTCTTTTTCTTCTAAGAAAAGGCTTTCAAAAGATGTGGAAAACTTTATTTCTAGTGTGAAGAAAACTCTTTTTTTCCACATCGTATCGCATCTTTTTATTGATTTCTTATTGTGGAAAATCTTAAAAAGATTAGATTTTATCGAAGGAAAATGTATAATCAAACAAAAAGAAATGCTAAAATAGGAATATTATGAAAGAAGCAAAGCCAACAGATAGTTACAACGTATTGAAAGAGAGCTCCTACTCCTTTGAGGACGATGCTTATTTATTGGATTTTTATGCGCCGATTCTTTCTTTAAAGGCAATCGGAGTTTATCTTGCTTTAAGAAATGAAGCAGGGGAAGAAAACAAACCTTTCTCTTCTTTCTACCTTCATTATCAAGTTTCTGAAGGAGATTTCTTTTCTTCCTTAGAAGGTTTAGAAGCCATAGGCCTTATTAAGACTTATTTCCTCGAAAAGAGTGAATCCAATTCCTTTAGTTTCGCTCTTTATTCTCCTCGTTCTCCAGAAGAATTCCTGTCGAATGAGCTTTTAAGCGGGACTTTAATTCGTTTTACAAATGAAGAATACGTTCTCTCTCTTCAAAAGAAATACGCTTTATCTCCTTTGCCTGAAGGATATAAGGATTTTTCTAAGAAGTTCATGGACCAATTCCAATTGGATATGAGTGGAAAACTATATTTATCTTTGTCTTCGAAAAATTCTTTGGCGGGAAAGAGATGCCCGGCCATCAGTCTTTATTTTGATAAGAGAAAATTCTTAAACAAAATGAAAGAAGAACGTCCATCTTTCCAAGAGAACATTCTTGCTAAGACGGAATATGTAAGGATTGCTCGTTACGCAAGCTTATATGCATTTGACGAAGAAACGATGGCTTCATTCCTTCTTTCTTCAAGAAATGTTTTCGATATGAACAAAGAGTATGGCTCAAGAGTGGATTTCCACGCTTTAGAGAAACTTTGCATGGATAATGACACTCATGAATACCTTCGAAGAAAAGCGGGAAAGCCAAGCGAAATACATGGCGAAAGTGGAGTGGCTACCGTTATTCGCGCCATGGATTCTATGAATTCCGTTGATTTCCTTACCCTTCTTCAAAAAGGTGGCAAGCCAGCGCAGAATGATTTAAAACTGATTAATACTTTGGTAGTGGAAATGGGCTTGCCTGAGAATGTAACGAACGCTCTCATTTTCCATGTTCTAAAAATCAATGACAACGCTCTTGTCCCTTCCTATGTAGAAGGGCTTGCCGCCACTTTGGTCCGTCAAGGAGTGGAAACGGCTTTAGACGCGTTGAATTATCTTGAACGCAATGTTAAAAAATCACGGAATCCTCAAACGACAACAAGCAATAAACCAACCTTTAAAAAACAATCGTCTTCTCTTCCAAAAAAATCTCTTCCTCCAAAACAGTCTCTTCCACCAAAAGAAGAAAAACCTGTTTCAGAAGAAGAGGAAGATTATGACGCTATATTAGATAACTTATAAAGGAGAACAAAATGGAAGAACTTAAAAAAATGAACGCTTTAGGCTTTCTCCCTGATCAAGATAGGGTGAATTCTCTTTTAAAAGACATCACAAACGACAAATCTTTGATGGATATTCTTCATGAATTAGGCATTCAGGATGAAGAAATCCCTTCTTATTTGCCACTTTTAGCAACCTATCAAGACAATCAAAAAGAAGTTAAAAAAGACCCTAACACCCTTAAAATGGTTTTAGAAATCTCCGACGCGGGAAAACTTACATGCCATTATGAAGAAACGGAGACCACAAAAGAAGAAAGACGTCTCTTAGAAAACTATTATCTTAGAGATTTTCCTGATGATTGGCTCGCTTCTTCTTTGAAATCTTTCCGCACGGTGAGAGAAAAAGAATTTAAGAAACATATCGCTCTTTCTTTAAAAGGAGCCTATCAGAACTGGTTCTATGCCTATGGTCCTTTAGGAGCGGGAAAAAGCTTTGCTTTAGCCGCCTTCTTGAATGATCAGGCTAGAAAAGGGAAAAAGGTCGCATTCATAAACGCAAACAAACGTTTCGATGAACTGAAAGGCTTGGCGATCAAAGACAAAATGAAATTTGATCAAACGATGCAAGAGCTCTCTTCTTTAGACTTTTTAGCTATTGATGATTTCGGCTCTGAATTCAAATCTGATTACGTTCGTGACCAAATCGTCATTCCTTTATTAACGGAACGCTCCAAAAAACGCAAGATTACCTTGTTTGCTTCGGATTATTCTCTTTCTGAAGTGGAGCAGCTCTATAACATACGTTATGGTGCAAATATCCTTGCTAGAAAATTAGTGGATATTATTCGTGATAATCTCAAACCCGAAGAAGGGGAATACCATCTTGAAAGAGGTTTAGAGAATTTTGCTTCCCGTTAAGAAAGGATAGGAATCAAGTATTTTTCTACTTTCTTCTTTGCTGCCGGTGGTTTCTAGATAAACCGTGGCAGCTTTTTTTAATTCTTTCAGAGGGAAAGAAGAATTCAGCTCCAACGCTTTTTCTACATCCACTCCACGTTTTTGGAGTCTTTCTTTCCTCATTTCGATAGGAGCGTTCACCCCAATGATGAAATCACAACGATTTAAGAAAGGCGACGTTAAAAGAAGAGGCATATCAATGACGAAATTCTTTTCAGGATGTCTTCTTATTTCCTCTTCCGTACGCTTATAAACGTAAGGATGAATGATGGAATTTAGGATATGCATCTTTTCTTCATCTTTTGAAACGATTTGAAGCAATTTTTTACGGTCTAGGTGCCCTTTAGAAAATGCCCTTGGGAAGCTTTCTTTTAATCTCTTTTTAACATCCTTATCTTCATAAGACTCATGGGCGTATCTATCCGAATCTAAATCGATAAAACCTTTTTCGAAAAGATACGATGTTACCGTGCTTTTACCGCTTGCAATAGGACCTGTTACACCGATAATGATGCCATGTCCCTCCTCTTTTTGACAAAGAGGGCAATAAAAGGTGCTTCTGCCATTCATAAAGACTCTACGAATAGGCGTTCCACATTGAGGGCATGGCTTATTTTCTTGTCCATATACCTGAAGTTTATTTTGCATCTTTCCCGAGACGCCTTCTTTTGGATGATAGCTTCGAATAGTGGAACCGCCTAGAGCGATTGCTTCCGAGAGGATACGTTTTGTCTCTTTGAGTAGAAGACCACTTTTTTCTAAAGAAATATCTTCGCAAGGGGTTCTTGGATTCATCTTGCTGGCAAAAAGTATTTCTGAAGCGTAGATGTTCCCGATTCCCACGATTAAGTTTTGATCTAATAGAGCTTGTTTAATCGGATGTTTTCCTTTTTTCTGAAGAAGAGAGAAAAACTCTTCGGAAGATATGGAAAAAGGCTCTTTTCCTAAAGAAGAAAGAGAGGAAACTTGAAGATATTCCTTTTCATTGGATAACTCTAAGGTTCCGAAAGTTCTTACATCGTTATAATGCAAGGAGCTTCCATCCACGAAATCATAAATCAAGATATCGTGTTTCTTTTGAGAAAGATCTTTTTCTTCAAAATAATATTTCCCTTCCATACGAAGATGGGCAATGACCACTTTGTCATTACTAAGATGAAAAATAAGGAATTTTGCACGGCGAGTAACCTTTAAAAAAGATTCGCCAACAAGTTCTTTTTGGAAAGAAAGAGCGCCACTCAGGACATTCTTTTCCCGAAATATACGAATATCCTTTATCTTTTTTCCGGGAAGATACTCATTTAAATAACGAACAATAGTTTCTACTTCAGGAAGTTCTGGCATAAATTAATCCTTTGCATCATACCAAGAATGGCCAATACCCGCTTCGACGGTGAGTTTAACTGGTAAAGAAACGGCAGAAGTCATGATTTTAGAAATGTTTTCTTTCATAAAATCCAATTCTTCTTTCGGAACGGCGAAAATCAGTTCGTCATGAATCTGAAGAACCATTTTGCTTTTGAGTTTCTTTTCTTCTAGGAATTGATCAATACGAACCATCGCGATTTTAATCAAATCGGCTGCTGAACCTTGAACTGGCGCGTTTAAAGCAGCTCTTCTGGCGGCCTCTCTTTTTACGAAATTCGGATCGTTGATTTCTCTAAGATATCTTCTTCTTCCAAACATCGTCGTAACGTACCCTTTTGTTTCGGCGTCATGAATGATTTGATTTAGATAAGTTCCTACTTCTGGATAAGATTGGTAGAAATTATTAATGACTTGTTTCGCTTCCTCGAAAGTTGAACCGATTTGCTGAGCTAAACCAAAAACAGTCGTGCCATAAATAATGGCAAAGTTAATGGCTTTTGCCTGTCTTCTTAAAGCAGGTGTGACCTCATCAACATGGAAAATCTTCTTGGCTGTTTCTGTATGAACATCATGATTGTTGTTAAAAACATCGATATAGGCTTGGCAAGAAGATAAAGCGGATAAGATTCTTAATTCGATTTGGTGATAATCTAAAGAAAGAAGAAGGATATTTGGATCATCATAGTAGAAAGCCTTACGGATTTGTCTTCCTTCTTCGTCTCTTGCGCTGATATTTTGAAGGTTTGGCGAAGAGGAAGAAAGACGTCCGGTAGAGGTTTGCGCTTGGTTGAAATAAGAATGGATTTTCTTATCTTCTTTAATATAGGGAACCAGTCCATCGATGTAAGTACTTAAGAGCTTAGCGTATTTGCGATAATTTAAAATCATCGGAATAATGGGGTGAAGATTCTCTAATTCCGTTAACGCTTCAACGGAAGTGGAGCCTTTCTTCGTATCTGGAAGGGCGAGGTCTTTATATAGAACATCCGCGACTTGTTTCGAGGAGTTGATATTGAATTCTTTCCCTGCCAAAGAATAGATTTTTTCTTGGTATTCTTTCTTTTTCTTTTCAAAAGAGCCTTTAAAATCCTCGAGAACTTCTTTATGAATTGGGAAACCCTCTAATTCCATTTTGGCAAGCACCTTCATAAGAGGCATTTCTACATCCGTATAAAGGGAATAAGCGTCGACACTCTTAAGGTTTTTTATCGCTTTTTCTTCTAAAGACAAGGCGAAATAAGCCATTTTCATGCAGCTTTTCATTTGTCCTTTGCTAAAGAGAGAAATTTCTTCCTCTTCAGAAGAAATGTCTACCCCGAAAGAGGAATAAACGAGATTAGGGTTGCTATTTAAGGAAGAATCTTGCAAATAAGCGGCCAAAAGAAGGTCATTTTGAATCCCTTTCAAAGAAATGCCTAATAAAGATAAAGCGTAAATAGAGGCCTTTCCATCGTAGATATCTTTGGATATATCAGGATCTTCGAGCATCTTTTTAGCCAATGGATCTTTTAAGAAAACGTCTAAAGTTTCGTAATAACTTCCCTCTTCATTAGCAAAGGCGATGCCATATACTTCTCCATCGTGATAAGAGGAATAATCCATATCCAAGGCTACGCCGATTTTCTTTCCGAAAGAAATGCCCTCTAAAGAAGTCACTTGTTTCGAGACGATTTCACTATTGGTCTTTTCTTGGGCTTTTAAATTTTGAGGTAAACGGAAAAGCAATTGCTTTAACTCATATTTATTCGCAAACGCGGAAACCTCAGAAAAAGAATAGCCTTTATATTCCAATTCTTCGAGAGAGAAAGGCAACTTTACATCGGTTAAAATCGTAGCAAGCTCATAACATTGCTTGCCTTGTTCGGCATAGGTGACGATATTTTGCCAAGCCTTTCCTTTTTGAGATGGTGCAACTTCAAGAATTTTAGCAAAAGAACCGTAGTCTTGAATGAGTTTAACGGCCGTTTTGTCCCCGATCCCCGGAATACCAGGAAGATTATCGGAAGAATCTCCTCTAAGTCCCTTATAATCTATGATTTGGAGAGGATCAAAACCGTATTTTTCCTTCATGTTCTCTTTCGTGACGAGGTCCATATTGGACAAACCCACTTTCAAAAGAGAGATCGAAATATGGGAATCGATTAATTGAAGATAATCCTTATCGGAAGTAAAAACTTCAACCTCATATCCTGCTTTAGAACCCATTTTTGCGACTGTTCCGCAAATATCATCGGCCTCGATGCCGTGTTCTTCATAACAAATGATCCCCAAGGCTTTGCATAATTCTCGTGAGATAGGGAATTGTTTCTTTAAATCTTCTGGGCATGGTTTTCTATTGGCTTTGTAATCTTTGTATTCTTCTTTGCGGAAGGTGTGTGAATCCGCATCGAAACCAATGAAAATAGATTCTCCCCCTTTGAAAGAAGAAAGAAGCTTTGTGAGCATATTTCCAAAAGCGAAGATCGCGTTTGTCGGTATTCCGCTCTTTGTGGACATAACCGCTCCTCCGCCATAAGAAGTTGCATAATAAGCACGGAATAAAAGACTGTTCCCGTCTATTACGAATAGTTTTTTCATATGTTGCCTCCTAATAATCTAACATCATCGATGATAAAGGAACCGTTTTTCCTTGTGTCTTTATGGGCACGAAAAAGGATTACCGCATCGTTCTTTAAGATTGGATAATTCTTTTCGAACGCATCAGAGAAAAGAACGAATTCCCTTTCAGAATTGGCGTCATATAGTTGCATAAACGCCATCTTTTTACCTCTTTTTGTATTAATCGCTCGAATGGATTTAATCACGCCTGCACTGATAATGGGTCCGTTTTTCTCCTCCATATCCGCTAAAGAGATGGCGTTTTCTTTTTTCAAAACATCTTCGTAAAGAGAAAGAGGGGAGTCACTTACCATCATACCTAAGGCATCGTATTCTCTTTGCAAGTTGATGCCTTTATCGTCTAAGACATTTTCTAAAACAGGTTTAGAAATGCCAATTTCCATCAAGAATTGCTGCCCATCGGTTCCAAAAAGCATTTCTGCATATTCCATCGCGGCATAGGCACTTGCTCTTAAAGATTCTCTTGACGAGCATAAGGAGTCAAAACAGCCCGCATCAATCAGCTTGACGAGGGTTTGAAGATTGAGGCCGTATTTTTTTGTGCGTGCAGCAAAATCAAAGATATCTTCGTATTTTCCATTCATCATTCTTTCGTCGATGATGGAAGAGAGAAATTTGCTTTGAAGACCCTTAATTAAAGACAAAGGGAAACGAAGGTTGTTTTTATCAATTACAAAACCCATCTCAGAAAAATTAATATCCGGGACGGAAAGAGAAATATGTATCTCTTTTAATTCACTCAGGGTGTTTGCAAACTTACTGTCTCCTGGAGAAAGAGAATCGAGAATCGAGCAGAAGAATTCTTTAGGATAATGAACCTTTAAATAAGCCATTTGGCAAGTTAAAACGGCATAGGAGAAAGCGTGTGATTTATTGAATCCATAATTGGCAAAACGAAGAATCAAATCGTAGACCTTCCTTGCAAGCGCCTCATCCTTGCCATTTTGAATGCATCCTTGAATAAAGGAACCTTTTAAAGACTCCAATTTATCAACATTTTTCTTCGAAATCGCACGACGGAATAAATCCGCTTGTCCAAAAGAGAAACCAGCCATTTCTCTGACGATTTGCATGATTTGTTCCTGATAAACAATAATGCCGTATGTATCTTTTAAGATTGGTTCAAGTTCTTTCGATAAGTAAGTGATTCTTTCTAATCCTGCCTTTCTTCGAGCGTAGGAGGGAATGGAATCCATTGGGCCTGGTCTAAAGAGAGCTAAAAGAGCGGCTACATCTTCAAAAGAAGTAGGCTGAACTTCTTTAATTGCTCGTTTCATCCCTAAACTTTCTAACTGGAAAAGACCCATTTCTTTGCCATCTCGAATGATTTGAATGGCTTTCGGATCGGTGTAAGGCAAAGTGTAAGGCGATAAGGCAACGCCCTCATATTTTCGAATCAAAGCAAGGCATTCATCGATAATTGTAAGATTCCTTAATCCCAAAAGGTCCATCTTTAAGAAACCTTGTTCTTCCAGAAAATCTTTTTCTAAGCAAGCAACAAAGCCTACTTCGTTATTGTTTGTGGTCGGTAAAACTTCGTATAAAGGCTTATCGTTAATCACAATTCCTGCGGCATGCAAACCCGCTTGGCGAGGAAGACCTTCGATTTTAGAAGCTAAAGAAACTAAAGTTAAAAAATATTTGTCTCCATCGATGATGGATTTGAATTTGGGGGAGTGGACATAATTAAAACGTAACGAATGATAAGGATAAAGCATCGCATCGATTAACAAAGAGACCTCTTTTTTATCATCGTATCCATAGATTCTTCCAACATCACGTAAAGCTTGTTTGGCTAAGATGGTTTGGGTTGTCAAGACATGGCCGATTCTATCTTTTCCCCATTTCTTTTGAAGATAGGTAACAACTCTTTCACGAGAAATATCCGCAAAATCAACGTCGATGTCTGGCATAGACTGTCTTTCCGGATTTAAGAATCTTTCAAAGATGAGGTTATAACGGATAGGATCTAATTCGACAATTCCTAAAGAATAAGATACTAATGATCCTGCTCCAGAGCCTCTTCCTGGACCGACTGTGATGCCATTATTTTTAGCGTAATTAACATAATCCGAAACCAATAAGAAATAGTCTGCATAACCCATACGGTTTATGACATCAAGTTCATAATTCAATCGTTTTTCGTAGTTTTCATCGTAATTAGGGAGTCTTTTAGCGAGTCCTTTTTTAGCGCATTTAGCAAGATATTCCTCGCTAGAAAGTCCTAAAGAATTAGGGAAATGAAGCAAGCCACCTCGTTTTTGAAAGAAGATGAAATCTTTGCACGCGTCTTTGATTTCTTCTGTTCTATCGATTTCTTCTTCGCTATAGAAGGATGAGATTTCTTCGTTACTTAAAAAGCATTCGTTTCCGCTTTTTTCTTTGATAACGAGGTTGATATTCTTTTGCACGGCGGAGAGTATCTCTAAGGCAATCGCATCGGCTTTCTTTTCGTATCGAAGAAAAGGGAAAGCGACCGTTTTATAAGAATATTTTTTAGAAAAATTCCTTATTTTATCGACATATTCTTTATTTTCCGTCCAATAAGGGAGAGCAAGATATACCTCAGAGAAATTCTTTATTTTATGAGCCAAATCGAAAGCGTATTTTTTCTCCTCTTCAGGATTTAGTTTAGCGAAGACGAGAGGATTTGGAGAATAAACGAGAAGAAGACCATCTGTATGTTTTTGAATATCTTCCAAAGAAAGTTTCTCTTCCGAGATAAGCAAGGTAAGGGGAAGAAGGTTTCGATATCCTTCTTCGTTTTTTACATAAAGTGAAAAAGTTTCTTCGCCATAGGCAATATCCATTCCAAAGATAGGGGTGATGCCTGCTTCTAAAGAACGATGGGCGAAAGGCGCATACCCTGACATTGTTCCCTTATCCGTTAAGGCAATCGAAGAATAGCCGTATTTCTTTGCCAAAAAAGGAAGCTTGTTTACTTCTAAAGCGCTTTGAAGATAAGAGAAACCACTATATACATGCAAAGGGATAAATGCCATACTCCCATTATACTAGATTCTCTTCTCCTATGGAGAAAGGGAGAGAGAAAATGTAGAATATTCGTATGAAACTAGTGTCATTTAACGTCAATGGAATCCGTGCCATTCTTAAAAAAGGATTTGAAGAAAGCTTTGATTCCTTAAACGCGGATATCTTCTTTATTGAAGAAAGTAAGTTCACGGAAAACGGCAAAGATCCTTTTCCATTCGAGAAAGAAGGCTATCATCTTTATCAAAGAACCAGCCAAGTGAAAAAAGGATATTCGGGGGTTGCTTGCTATAGCAAATTGGCTCCCTTGAGCGTTCATTATGGTCTTAAAGAGCATAAATATGATGAAGAAGGGCGTGTGATTACGCTCGAGTTTGATAATTTTTATTTCGTTGGGGCGTACGTCCCTAATTCCGGAGAAGAATTAAAACGTCTTTCTTTCCGTATGCAATATGAGAAAGATCTTGTGGAATATCTAACGGAATTAGACCAGAAGAAACCAGTTATTTATACCGGAGATTTGAATGTGGCTCATAATGAGATCGATTTGAAAAATCCTTCAACAAACCACCATAACGCCGGTTTCACCGATGAAGAAAGAAATGCGTTTTCTAATCTTCTAAGTAAAGGCTTTGTCGATACTTTCCGCGAGTTATATCCAAATGCAGTCACTTATTCTTGGTGGAGTTATCGTTTCCACGCAAGAGAAAAGAACGCCGGTTGGAGAATTGACTATTTCCTTGTCTCAAAACGTCTTATGGATAAGGTGAAAGACAGCAAAATCCATACGGAAATTCTTGGCTCGGATCATTGTCCAGTTGAATTAGATATCGATTTATAAAAAAGAGGAGATTTATTTCTCCTCTGTTTTCTTTTCTTTTTCTTCTTCGTCTTCTTCAAGAAGCATCGGAATTGGTTTGAAGTAGTGGTAAACGCATTCAAAGAGATAAACAATGGAAATATACATCAATGGAATGCTAATTCCGAAACGGAAAACAACGTCTTCAACATTGTTAATGCCTTGTGTTAAAACCCAAATATCGAATGGAATTAACGCTAATGGGACGGGAAGAAGAAGGCATTTATCGACCATGGAATTATGTGAACGATGTTTAGGACTTGCTAACATCCAGATGAAATCAGCGATAGGCCAGATTCCGCCAATTAATGTCAGATAGGTAAACACATATCTTTTCCAGTCTTTGATGCCAATTACTTCTAAGAGGATAAGAAGGCCGATAGTAAAGAATACCACTGAGAAAATGACTAATTCTCCACAATAAATTAAAATGGTTTTCTTTTGTTCTTTTGTATAGTTCGTTTTTTTCATATTGTCTCCTCAATTTAACGAATTGTTTTTATGTTTCTTGCAAAGGAATGTATAGCTTCCATCAGGGTTTTTAGCGATTCTTGCAGGTTCTTCTGTATGCCAAGGATTTTTGGAAGGGCAGAAAGGACATTTCCAATGCTTAGGAATTTCGACTTCGTCTTCATCTTCAGAATAATTGTCGATTCCGTATTCTCCGTTTGGATTAGAATACGTGCCACTTTCTTCTATGTCTTCATCATCTTCCTGATTAGGAACCGAGTAGGATTTTGGTTCCTCATAATGATTGATATTCGCCCCTTTGTATTTCACTTTGCGAATAATGCCATCATTTATTGGACGTTTAATGATTTCTTCTTCCTCTTCGTCATCGTTCAAAAGAGGGTCATCGGAAGCGCTAAATCCAGTTTCTGGGACAATATTAACGAAAGAAACGGCTTTTTGCGAAACCTTCTTCACCCCATCCTCCACCTTTGGCGTCATTTTTTTCACGGGAGAGACAACGATGGCTAAAGAAACGAATTCTGCACTCGGCTTATGAAGGATATCATCGCTTCTAAAGGTATGATCAGGATAATGTTCCTTAATGAGCAAGAAATCCTCATCTTCAACGGTGTATGTAGCAACGATAATCCAGTCTTTGTCTTGACTCTTAAGGCCTTTTTTACGTACCTTTTTATCAATCATCGTAAGCATCGCATCGCCATTTTGGGCATAGACAAACAATTCGTCCCAACCAAAATGAATGCCGACTCTTTTCTTGATGCGATTATTAAGCTCGGTGGCACGATTTTGAAGAGCGATAAGTTTCTTTTCTTCCAAATCATCACTCTTATTAAAGGAAACGGTCTTAACTTGAACTTTCTTGGTTTCTTGTTTTTTCTTAAATACTTTCTTTTCTTTTTGAAGGGGTTTCGATTCAATTTTCTGAGGAGAGATAGCAGGGGAAGCGTCTTTTTCTTCTATAACAAGCTTTTTCTTTTCTTCCTCTAAGACTTCTTGATACTTCTTAACCTTAACACCATCTAAAGAAATCTTTTCTCTGTCTTCCTCAGGAATTTTATCTAGAAGTTTTTTAAACCAATCGGTTAAGGTTGGATAGCTTTCAAGACGGTTGGCCAAAACATCTTGATGAGTAAAAGAAGAGGTCTCATCAAGCAAATCTAAAACAGGGGAAGAAATCTCGTTTGGTTCAGGTTTTTCCTGCTCCTTAGCATGCCAGCCGTTTTTATAAGCGTTTAAATCAAAAAGGATAAATCTGCCATCGCCTACATAATAACGAAGAAGAACAAAAGGAAAGATTTCTTCGTCGAAATAACCGACTTTGTTGTTTTTCCTTCTAGCTAAATAAGCACGGAAGAGGACATTTTGGGAATTTTCAAGAATCTTGCTTAAAGGGGAAGTTTCGTCTTGATAATTTTCAATTTGCGTCAAATAAGTTTTACTAATTTCAAATACGTTTGCCATAAATCTTAGTAAGTATAACATAGAACGTTCATTTTTCTTAAACGAAGCAAGAGAAGTTTTCAATATGATAGGATGGTTGACCTCTTTTTCTAAAGAAAAAGAAAGGATGAAAAACAATCCTTTCTATCGTAAGAAAGCGTCTCTTTTTTAAGAGAAAGAATACGAAACGCCCTCTTTTAAAGAAAACCCCTTCCTATTAAGAAAGGAAGAGGTCATCAAGAGATTTAACGAAGGCGTCTAATTGATCAAGAGATTTGATTTTGCAACCGCTTGCCTGAGCATGTCCGCCACCTTCCCACATATTCGCAACTCCGGAAATATCTTTTCCTTTGCTTCGAATGGAAATTCTCCAGCAGTAATCTTTTGGATTTGGGTCTTCGGTAATAGAACACCAAGCATTGATTCCTTCGATGTTCGCGAAGAGATTGACATTGTTCTTCCCTTGTTCGGAGGTAATCTTAAGCTCTTTTTGAACGGAATCTGGTAATAGATAATAAGCGACTCCATGCGGGGATACCGAGAAATGATTAAGTACGTATGCCGTTACTTTCAAATCATCGATATTTTTCTCATACATTTTTAAATAGATATCGCGAATGGAAATTCCTGTTTCGATAAGAGCACTGGCACAAGCGAATGTGTGAGCGTTTGTGGAAGAATATTGAAATCTTCCAGAATCTCCGACAATGCCGATATAAAGGTAGGAAGCTGCTTCCTTAGAAAGAGTAGTTCCCTTCCACTTTAAGAGGATGTCGGTCATAATTTCGGCCGAAGCCGCTGATTCTGTATCTAATATAGGATGAGAAGCAATCTCAACCTTACATGGGTGGTGATCTACTTTCAAAATCTTTTTAGCCTTTGTATAGCGAGGGTCAGCAATTCTTTCATGATCGCCAACATCACAAATGATGGCTAAGAAAGGCTCATCGAAATAGGAATCGTTGAGTCTTTCTGTTTCTGGAAAAAGCCTTGGAGTGAAAGTCACATGATTATCACCAACAAAATGGACGTCTTTATTTGGGAAATTATCTTTAATAAAGGTATAAAGACCCATCTGGGTGCCCATTGCGTCAAAATCTGGTTTAATGTGGCGGAAAATAACGATGTGATCGTACTTTTTAACACAAGAATAGAAATATGAATAATTCTTTTTTAAATCTAATCCGTAATTCGTGATTTCTTTTGGTAATTTGGCCATATTATAAAGTTCCCTCTAATGCACTATAGCAATCGCGGGCAATCATAACTTCCTCATCGGTTGGGATGACAGCCACTCTAATCTTGCTATCGGGGGTGGAGATTTCTCCTTCTTTGCCAATTAATTCGTCGTTCTTTGCCCAATCAATATGGATATCTAAAGCCTCAGAAATATCGTCTAAGATCATTTTGCGGCAAATTGGGTTGTTCTCGGTAATACCGGCAGAGAAAATGAGCATGTCTGCTCCGCCTAAACGAACATAATAAGAGCCAACGAAATCAGCAACTCTTCTTGCCCAAAGTTTTAAAGCGTTGATACATCTCTCATCGCCTTTTTCTGCGGCCGCTAAGATATCACGTGTATCATTCGAAAGGCCAGAGACACCTAAGAAACCGGACTTTTTATTCAAAATATCGTAGATTTCTTCGGAGCTTTTTCCTGTGCAAGTGCCAAGATAATAATAGACGGATGGGTCGATATCGCCACAACGTGTTCCCATCATAACGCCACCTAATGGAGTAAGGCCCATAGAGGTTGCTACGCACTTGCCATCTTTAATGGCGCAAATAGAAGCGCCACTTCCTAAATGGAGAGTGATAATACGTTTGCTTTTATCGCCATGGAAATAATCTTTGATGGCTTTATCAGCTAAATAGTGGTGGGAAGTACCATGTGCACCATATCTTCTGCAATCATATTTTTCAGTGTATTCGTATGGGATTGGGTATAAATAATCCTCAGGCTGCATGCTTTGATGGAAAGCAGTATCAAAAACAGCGATGGTGACAGCGTTAGGCAACACCTTTTTGAAAGCGTGATAACCAATTAAATGAGCTGGAGCGTGTAAAGGATCAAGCGGAACAAGTTTGGTGATCTTCTCTTCTGTATCCTCATTAAAATAGGCGGATTTAGAGAAATACTTACCACCTTGGACAACACGGTGACCAATGGCTTTGATTTCCTCGAAATCTTTAACGATTTCGTAGTCCTTCAATGCTTTTAAAATTAATTCAACACCAACGTTATGATCCATAATTGGAAGATATTCGTCGTGTTTTTCTCCTTTGTATTTCAAACGGAAATGAGCATCTTCGTGCCCAATTCTTTCAACTAAGCCTTCGCAAATAACTTTTTCTTCTGGCATCTCAAAGAGTTTATATTTGATTGAAGAAGAGCCAGCGTTAACGGCCATACATTTTACCATAATTTTTCTTACCTCTTTTTATCGCTAAACATTCTAATCTAACTTTCTCCTTTCTAAAAGGGAAAAGAACCATAAAATGCCAATTACGTACCTCATTTCCTTTTGCGTGCGCACGTATAGATACGATATAATGTAGAAGATAAAACAAAACAGGGAGGGTTATTATGGCTTACGGCATTCTCTATGACTTTTTGATGGGTCAAAGCATTGAGGCGTATCGTTACTTTGGCGCCCATTTTTTAGACAAAGAAATTGATGGGAAAAAAGTCTCCGGAGTTGTTTTCCGTTTATATGCCCCTCTTGCAAACGATGTGTCGGTAATCGGTGAGTGGAATAATTGGGACGTTACGCGAAATAAGATGGAGAAAATTGATCCTTCTGGAGTGTTCGAAGCCTTTGTTCCTGGCCTTCATAATTACCAATCCTATAAATATCATTTCCTAAACGCTAAGGGAGAATATGTCGATAAAGCGGACCCTTTTGCTTTCTTCTCAGAACTTAGACCGAACACTTGTTCCCGTCTTTTTGATATTGAGAATTTCATTTGGCATGACGAAACATTCTTAAAAAAGAGAGATAGAGGCTTCGATAAACCGGTTTCTATTTATGAAATTCATCTTGGTTCGTGGAAAGGCCTTATTGATGGAAGGTATCCTTCTTATGAAGAGGTCGCGGATTATTTAATCCCATATCTTAAAGAAAATGGCTTCACGCATGTAGAAATCATGCCTATTTGCCAATATCCTTTCGATGGCTCGTGGGGATATCAAGCGACTGGTTTTTTCTCGGTTGACTCACGATATGGCAACCCTTTCCAATTGATGTCTTTTATCGACCGCATGCATCAAGCTGGCTTTTCTGTTATTTTAGATTTTGCTCCTGTTCATTTCGCTAACGATCAATTCGCCTTAAGAGAATTCGATGGCTCTTGTTTATACGAATATGGCGATATGAAACATACCTTCTCCCCATGGGGCTCTTGCTATTTTGATTTAGGAAAAGACCCTGTTCGTTCTTTCTTAATGAGCGCGATGAATTATTATCTCGCTTATTTCCATTTTGACGGAATTCGTGTGGATGCTGTTTCCAATATCGTTTATTGGGAAGGCAATAAATCTCTCGGAGAGAATTATGGTGCCACGGAATTTATCAAACGTTTGAATGGTAAACTGCATTTGGCTCATCCTTCAATTATTATGATTGCCGAAGATTCCACGGATTTTACTGGTGTGACCAAACCTTTGGAATATGGAGGTCTCGGCTTTGATTACAAATGGGATCTTGGCTGGATGAACGATACTTTAAAATATTATTCTCTCGATCCAATCTATAAGAAATACGAACACCACGATATTACTTTCTCCATGGCTTATTTCTTTAGCGAGAACTTCCTTTTGCCTTTATCCCATGACGAAGTGGTGCATGGCAAGGGTACTCTGATTAATAAAATGTTCGGGGATTACGAAACGAAATTTGCTCTCTTAAGAAACCTTTTCACCTACCAATTCGCCCATCCAGGCAAAAAACTTAATTTCATGGGCAACGAAATGGCCTCCTTCGATGAATGGAATGAAACCCGTTCTCTTCCTTGGAATCTTTTGACCTATCCGAAACACGATTCCATGAAACGTTTAGTAAGAGACTTAAATCTTATTTATCAAGCGGAAGAAGCCATGCATAAAGAAGAATATAATCCTGCTCATTTTGAATGGATGATGGTTGACAATTCCGATCAAAGCGTGTTTGCTTTTGAACGGGATTACGGCGATTCTTCCCTCCTTTTCCTTTTCAACATGACTCCTAATTTCTATCAAAATTATGATGTAGGGGTTAAAAAGAAGGGGATTTGGAAAGAAATCTTCAATTCCGATAAAGATGTCTATGGAGGAAACAATCAATATAATGGGTTGCCTCTTTTAGCAGAAGATGGCGCTCCAGAAGGAAGAGCGTATCATATCAGTGTGAAACTTGCCTCCTATGGCGCTATGATTTTTAAGTTAGAAAATCCTAAGAAAGAAACGAAAACACACAAAAAGAACACAGTTACGAAGAAAAAGAAAACTACGAGAAAGGCTAAGAATTAATCTATGATTTTTGACAACAAAGAAGAATTCAAAAAAGAATTTGAGAAACGCTTAACGGAACTATATGGCCGCTCAGTCGAAGATTCTCATATCACGGAAAGATATGAAGTGTTAGGCGAAATGGTTCGCGACTATGCTGGTATTGGCTGGAGAAGTTGCCGTGAAGACACATGTGACAACGGGAGAAAGCAATGCATTTATTTCTCCATGGAATTTTTAATCGGAAGATTGCTTTTAAACAACCTTCAAAATCTTGGAGTTTATAAGGTTGCCAAAGAAGGATTGGCTGATTACGGCATTGATATAAACGAACTTGAAGACCAAGAACCGGATGCAGGTTTAGGAAATGGTGGCTTAGGTAGATTAGCCGCATGTTTTTTAGACTCTGCCGCTTCGCTAGGCTATCCAATGCACGGAAATACCATTCGCTATGAATATGGTTTCTTCAAACAGAAATTCGTAAACGGAAAGCAAACGGAACTTCCAGATGAATGGCTTTCTAACGGCTTTGTCTTTGAAGTGAAAAAGCCAAAACACGCTGTTGAAGTGGAATTTGGTGGAAACGCGGAAACCTATTTAAAACCAAACGGTGAATACGCTCTTCGTACCGTAAACGCCACTCACGTTCGCGCTATGCCTTACGATGTAAGCGTGGTTGGCTATCATAATGGCGTTTCTAATACCTTTCGCCTTTGGAGTGCTGAGCCAAGCGAAAAGAACCTTCCAACCGATGTTTCTTTCGATGATTATCTTTCTACTTTAAAAGAACTTTCCTTTGGCTTATATCCTGATGATTCTACCGAACATGGCCGTATTCTTCGTCTTCGCCAACAATATTTCCTTGTTTCCGCAGGCCTTCAATCCGTCATGCGTGGAGAATATGGAAGATATAAGACTTTAGAACATTTAAAAGATCATTACGTTTTCCAATTAAATGACACCCATCCAATTCTTTCTATCCCAGAAATGATGCGTCTTTTAATGGACGTTTATGGTTTTGGCTGGGATGAAGCGTGGGATCAAGTAACCCATTCTATCGCTTATACAAACCACACCGTTATGCCTGAAGCCTTAGAAAGATGGCCAGTTCAATATGTGCAAAAACTCCTTCCACGCGTTTATATGATTATTGAAGAAATTAATCGTCGTTTTAACGCTTATATGGTGGAAAAAGGAGTGGATCCAGCAAAAGCGTATCAGATGCAAATCATCAAAGATGGCCAAATTCATATGACAAACATGGCTATTTATGCTGGTTTTAGTGTCAATGGTGTTGCTAAAATCCATACTTCCATTCTTGAAAACTATACCTTCAAGAATTTCTATGAGCTTTTCCCAGAGAAATTCTCCAATAAGACCAACGGTGTCACCCATCGTAGATGGTTGCTTTATTCGAATGAGAAACTTGCCTCTTTAATTACCTCCAAAATCGGTGATGAATGGATTATGCATCCAGAGAAACTCATCGCTTTCAAAGCTTTTGATACGGATAAAGAAGTTCAGAAAGAGATCATGGAAATCAAACACGAAAACAAGATTAAATTTGCTGAATTCGTGATGAAAACATATGGAATTGAAATCTCCCCTGACGCTATTTTCGATGTTCAAATCAAAAGACTTCACGCTTATAAGAGACAACTTTTGAATCTTTTCCATATCATGGCGGAATATCTTGAACTTAAGAAAGACCCTGCCAATTTCCATATGGAGCCTCATGTTTACATTTTTGGTGCAAAAGCTGCTCCAAGCTATGAATATGCTAAGTGCATTATCGAATTAATCCTTGCTGTCCAAGAGGTTATCAATAATGACGAGGATGCCTCTAAATTCATGAAGATCATCTTTGTAGAAAACTATGGGGTCACTTTAGCGGAGCATATTATTCCTGCGGCTGATCTTAGCGAACAAATCTCTACCGCTGGCAAAGAAGCCTCAGGCACCTCCAATATGAAACTCATGATGAATGGCGCTTTAACTTTAGGAACCTTAGATGGCGCAAACATCGAAATTGCGAAACAAGCCGGAGAAGAAAACGAAATAATCTTTGGCTTAACCGCCGAAGAAGTGGAACGCAAAAACGAAGAAGGAAGCTACAATCCTTGGGATGTCTACAATAATAACAACCTCGTAAAAGAAGTCATGGATTCCCTTTTCTCCGGACCTTGGGCTTTAAAAGCCAATGGCCGTTTCCAAATGATTTTCGATGAAATCATGAATAAGGGCGATCAATACTACATTTTGGAAGATTTCGCCTCTTATTGTGACGCTTGCAAACGTGCGGAAGAATTCTATCTTGATAAAGAAAGATGGGCTAAAGCCGTTATTGATAACATTTCTACTTCTGGGGTCTTCTCCTCTGATAGAACCATTGAAGAATATAACCGTGATATTTGGCATCTTAGTAAATACGGAAGCCATAATTAGGTAACAAAAATATTCGATAAACAAAAGAAAGCCGCCTTATTATAGACGGCTTTTTCAATCGAGCTATCCTTCCTTTATAGAGCAAGGAAGATTAGATTTTTATGTTCTTATCTTCGATTTGTTTCTGGTATTTCTCGATTTGCTCTCCCATCGACATTCCCTTGAATTGGTTCATATATAGGTTATAGTAATAGCCTTTTTTCTCCATAAGCTCTTTATGGTTGCCATCTTCAACGATATTTCCATGTTCCATGACTAAAATACGATCAGAATTGACGATTGTGGATAAGCGGTGGGCGATGGTAATCGAAGTCCTGCCCTTTAAAAGGGGTTGGATGCGATTTTGTATCTCTTCCTCGGTTTCCGTATCAATTGATGAAGTGGCTTCATCTAAAATCAATAAGGATGGATTTCTAATCATTGCTCTAGCAAAAGAAACAAGCTGTCTTTGCCCTTGGGAAAGAGAGGAGCCTCCATCTTCAAGGTAAGTGTTATATCCATCCTTTTCTTTTTCGATGAAAGAGTCGATTCCAACGACCTTTGCCGCTTTTTTAACTTCATTCATCGTCGCATCTAATTTACCATAGGCAATATTTTGGAAATAGGTCGCGGAGAAAACAAATGGACTTTGCTGAACATATCCGATATGTGAACGAAGCCAGCCTAAGGAACGTTCTTTGTAATTCACTCCATCAAGGAGGATTTCTCCGCCTGTTGGTTCATAGAAACGGCAAAGAAGGTTTGCTAAAGTTGTTTTGCCAGACCCGGTTTCACCAACGATTGCAACCGAGGTTCCTGCCTTGATTTTTAAGTTTAAAGGGTGAATGACTTCCACTCCGTTTCCATAATGGAAAGAGAGGTTACGGAACTCGATATCACCAGAAAATGGCTCATAATTCTCTTTCTTTGGAGAGAGAATATCACCATATTTAGCAACAACTTCATCCGTGTCCCTAATTTCCACTGGTGCCTTTAAAAGCTGTTCAACTTTCTCGGCAGAAGCTTGGTTTTCCATAAAAGAGGAGAAGGTGTCAGACATACTCTCGAGTGGGGAAAAAATGGATTGCGCAAAGCCAACGAAAAGAACGATGGTAGCAACAAGCGTAGCCATATCAAGCCCATCTTGCAAAGCAACGTTGTCGATATCTTGATAGCCAACAACCACAATGATTACGATCATTACGGCTAAAATGAATTCCAATAAAGGTCTAAAGCAAGCACCGATTCTTCCTGCACGGAAACGTTTCCTCTTCAAATCATCAACAATATCTTTCGATTCTTTTGAAACTTCCTCTTCCAAAGATAATGTCTTTACTGTTTTCGCTCCATTGATGATTTCAGCAAGCCAACCAACATAAGCGGAATAAGCGTTTCTTGCTATACGGTGACGTTTCAAAATCAAACGTTCGAATAAAGGAACGATAATCGCGATTAATGGCAAGGAAGCAATGACAATCAAAGCGTATTTCACATTTTGGGAGAACATCGTGATAATCGTGAAAATAAGGTCGAAAGAAGACCAGAATATCGATGTCAAAGACCAAGAAAGAACATCTCCTATAGCGGAAGTGTCGTTATTCATTCTCGCAATCAACCAACCGGAATTCGTTCTATCGAAATAAGAAAAAGAAAGTTCCTGAACGTGATCAAAAAGGTCTTTTCTTAACGAAATCATAACGACCATGTTCAAATAATTCGTTAAATAGAAGGTTACGAAAATACTCACGCAACGGATGATAACGAAGATACCTTGAGTAATAAGGAAGGTTAAGAACGTAATATCGATTTCCCAAACGTTTTTGATGAAAATAACGTGCAAAGGAAGCTCCCAAAGGGAAGAAATAGAGGATAAAATGCCAGTTTGTCCAACCAATGTAATGGCAGCCGCATTCATCGCAGGTACGAAAGCGGAGTCATAGAAGGTTGTAATAAACATCGTCAAAATGATGATGACGAACAAATCAACGCGCTTCATCGCGTATTTCATGATGCGGAACCAAATGCCGAAATTCAATTTGGTCGGGAGTTTTTCTTCGAGAACTTTGCTACTCATTTTGAAACCTCCATTCTTTCTTGAATTTCAGCCAGTCTTTGATAAAGACCCGCTTTCTTCATTAATTCTTCATGCGTCCCCATCTCTTCGATTCTACCTTCATCCAAAACAATGATTTTGTCTGCACTTTTCGCTGAAGCAATGCGGTGAGTGATAAGGAACGTGGTGGAATCTTTGACGTTTTCTTTTAATCTTTGACGGATTTCCAAGTCTGTTTTGGTGTCTACAGCACTTAAAGAATCGTCGAAAATCAAAATAGGGGCTTTTGTTAATAAAGTTCTAGCGATAGCAACCCTTTGTTTCTGCCCGCCAGAAAGCGTAACGCCTTTTTCTCCGACCATTGTTTGATAACCATCTTTAAAAGAAAGAATGGTGTGGTCGATATCAGCGTTCTTCGAGGCAAATCTCATTTCGTTCTCGCTTGATAAAGGAGAGGCGATCTTGATATTTTCCTCAATAGAACGGGAGAATAAGAAAGGATCTTGCAAGACAGGAACAACCTTTTTCCTCAGATAACTTTTCTGAATATTCTTTAATTCGACCCCATCGATTTTTATTGAACCAGAATCGTAATCATAGAGTCTTGTCAAAAGAAGAACTAAAGTGGATTTTCCTGCACCTGTTTTTCCCATAAGGGCGACAGTCTCTCCTGCTTTAACAGAGAAAGAAACGTTTTCGATCATGTCTCCTTCCCCATCAGGATATGCAAAAGAAACGTTTTTAAATTCGATATTTCCCTTAATTTCAGGACATTCGCCAGATTCTAAATCCTCTAATGGCTTCCCTAAAAGGATTTGAATACGGTCTGCTGAAGCAAAGATTTGACCGAAATTCGATAAGGTTTGAGCAGCATCACGGACAGGCCATACCATCATATTGACGTAAAGAAGGGTAATAACTAGGGTTCCTGCATTTATTTCTCCGGTATAAACAAGATAAATGCCCCATAAAAGAGCCAATACCTTTGAGGCAAAAATGAAAACATCAGAACTTGAGAAGAAGAAAGCGTTGAATTTCTTCCAAGATAAGAACTTGCCTTGATAATCTTTTAAAATTGCATCAAAAGAGGAAATCTCATAAAGCTCATTATTAAAAGCTTTGACAATACGTACTGACGCAAGATTCTCCGAGGCTTTATCAGTAAGTTTTGCTTCGGAATCATCGGCTAAACGATAAAGCTTCCTCACGTGTCCGGTTAATAACATCGAATAAAGGAAAAGGATCGGGAATAAAGAAACGCTGACCAAGGTCATTTTCCAAGAAATGGACATCAAGATGGAAAAACAGAAAAGAACCATCCATAAAGCCCAAGTGATATTGCTCATGCCATTGGACATGAATTCGCGGTAAACCTTTAAATCCCTAGTTGCCGTTTGTAAAAGATCGCCTTCTTTGCTCTTTTTGTATTCTTCGTAAGGAAGCCTTTCAATATGGTAGAAGATTTCTTCTTGGCAATGAGCGTTAAAACGTGCCGAGAAAAGAGCTCTCATCCACATACGTAAAAACATCGATAAAACATAGGCGGCAGCAACAACAATGATGGCCGTTGGAAGCAAATACCTTCCGTTTTCATAAAGATAGATGTTTCCTCTTCCGCCAGTGATTAAATAAATCACGGCTTTTTCTACGGCCGCTGCTTCGTTTAATTTATCTAAGCCTTCGACTGTATCGACAAGAACCTTAATCAAAAAGGTTTGCATGACCGAAAAGAAACCTACAAGAGTTTGTAAGAAAACCTGAAAATAAAAGAGGGGGTGTATCCCTTTTAGTAAATGATGTGAGAGTTTCAAAAAGTTTTTCATAAGATTAAGAAGAACCTATGATAGATATATATGAAATATATGGAATGTCAATGTATAATCAAGCTATGAGCAAACATTTCAATGATTGGTGGGAAAAATCAATCGGGTACATGATTTATCCTATTTCCTACCAAGATTCCAATTCTGACGGTTATGGGGATATTAGGGGAATTATTTCACGTCTAGACTATCTGAAAGAATTGGGAATTAATCTTCTTTATATTTGTCCTCTTTTTGAAACTCCTTTCCACGATGGAGGGTATGACGTTTCCAATTATTATCGAATTGACCCTGCATTTGGAAATATGGAGGACTTAAAAGAACTTATTAAGGAAGCCCATGCTAGAGAGATACGTTTGATTATGGATCTTCCTTTGAATCATACTTCGAAAGAACACCATTGGTTTCAAAAAGCGTTAACCGATTCTTCCTCAAAAGAAAGAGGATTCTATTACTTCTTGGAAGGAAAAGAAGAAAATGGCAAACTTCTTCCTCCAAACAACTGGGGCTCTTTCTTGGGAGATAGTGCCTGGGAAAGAGTGGGAGACACTTCCACCTTTTATCTTCATATTTTTGGAAAAGAGCAACCCGATGTTCGTTGGGATAATCCAGAAGTAAGAAAAGAAATGATTCAAATCGCCTGCTTTTATCGCGATTTAGGAGTTGATGGTTTCCGCTTGGATGCCTGTTCCCATCTTGCAAAGGATTTATCTTTTGAAAATTCCTCTCTTCCTGAGAGTAACGGGGTAGCTCTTGATTATTCTAAATTTAGCAATCGTCCTGAACTTTTATCTTACTTAAAAGAGTTTTCCGATGCCGTTAAAGGCGATAGTGACCTTCTTCTTATTGGTGAGTCTGGAGGTTGCATTCAACCTGAAGAGGCCCTTCCTCTTGTGAATAAAAACGATGGACCTCTAGATATGTTATTTAATTTCGATACGGTAAACGAAAACGGTTCTTACGAATCGTTCGCTAAAGCGGACGAAGAAATTAAAACAAATGTCATTTCCTTAAAAAGAAATTTCATGCGTTGGTATAACCTCCTTCATGAGGAGGCCTATTTGCCTATCTATTGGGAAAATCACGACAATCCTCGCCTTCTAAACCAATATGGCTCAACGAAATATCGCGATGAATCCGCAAAAATGCTTTTGGTTACTTCTCTTTTCTTATACGGCACCCCGTTTATGCAGTATGGTGATGAAATTGGTATGTCCAACCTTCATTTTGAACATATTGAAGATTTCTATTTGGATGAACCAACGAAGGCTGAAGTGTCTTCTTGGAGAAAAGAAGGCATTAATGACGAACAAATTCTTCGTTATTTAAATCGTTCCTCCCGCCTTTCTTCAAGAAGTATCATGCAATGGGAAAATAAAGAATATGCCGGTTTCTCTGATACAAAGCCTTATTTCCCTCTTAATCCTAATTATAAAGAAGGGGTGAACATCCTTTCAGAAATGGAGAACCCTTATTCCATTTTGAATTTCTATCAATATGCGATTGCTTATCGAAGAAACGCCCTTGTAAATCAAACCATTCTTCATTCCCCATTAAAAATCATCGATCCAAATCATCCTGATGTCTTTTCTTATCTTCATAACGGAGCATTAAAACTCCTTGTTATCTCCAATATGAGAGATTACGAAGTCTATTTCTCTTTTTATTTCGATATTTTAGACATTAAACTTCATAATTATGGGGATGTGATTTTAGAAAACCACGTTTTCCATTTGCGTCCTTTTGAAACCTACCTTTTAATTGTCAAATGATCCTGTATTATCTCTTTTTAGCAAATACCCCATTGAAACGTTCTTTTTTTGAGGAAGCGATTTCTTCCGTCAGCGAAGAAAAACTGGATTTTCATTACTTCAATCCCCAAAAAGGATATTTCCTTGCGGATGAAAAACTATCCAGCACCCTTCAACAGGTTCTTTTTAACATTCACGATGACTTAGGCGTGAATCTTACGATTGTTGTCTCCCATTGTTTGGGGGAATTTGAGGAAAAGATGCTTAAAGAATCCATTTCTTATTTCCCAAATCAATGTCTTTTCCTCACGGATATGTTATTAAAAGAGCTTTCTTTCGGTGATTATTCTTCAATCCCTTTACTTGCAAATGAATTTAAGAAGGTCTCACCGGATCTTCTTTTGACGGCGGGAACCTTTCTCCGTTGCGGATTAAACGCCTCCCTTACGGCCGAAACGCTTTTTATTCATCGCAATACCTTCAATTACCGTTTAAATTCTTTTATCGAAGAAACTTCTTTGGACATTCGTTCTTACCATAACGCCTTGCTTTTAGAGCTCTATTTCCAATTCACCAATAAACGTTAAGTTGATTTGTGCACTCTGCACAAGACAAATTGAAAGCCCTTTCTTATAATATTTTCAAACAGGAGACCATAAGCAAATTATGGTTTGATAAAAATGAAAAATTTCTTCAAAAAGAAAGACAAAAAAGAAACAAAGCCGAATACTTTGACAACCGTCACTAAAAAAGAAATTGAAGAGAGAGCGAAAGAAATCGAAGCGCTTATTCCGACAGAGAAGTGGGATCCAAACGCTTATGTTTCTCTTCGTCATATCGACAAAGTCTATGATAATGGCGTCCAAGCCGTCTTTGATTTCAATCTTGATATCGCCAAACATGAATTCATTGTTTTCGTTGGCCCATCTGGATGTGGTAAATCTACCACCTTGCGTATGGTCGCAGGACTTGAAGACATTACTAATGGTGAACTTTATATCGATGGAGAATATTCCAACGACAAGTCTCCAAAAGACAGAGATATCGCCATGGTTTTCCAATCCTACGCCTTATATCCTCATATGACTGTCTATGAAAACATGGCTTTCGGATTAAAGATTCGCCGTCTTCCTAAACAAGAAATCGACGAAAGAGTCCATCATGCTGCAAAAATCCTTCAAATTGAAGAATACTTAGACCGTAAACCAAAGGCTCTCTCTGGTGGTCAAAGACAGCGTGTTGCCTTAGGAAGAGCTATTGTTAGAAATGCCAAAGTCTTCTTAATGGATGAGCCTCTTTCCAACTTAGACGCTAAACTTCGTGTTCAAATGAGATCGGAAATCATCAAACTTCATGAATCTTTAAACGCGACAACCATTTACGTTACGCACGATCAGACCGAAGCTATGACGATGGCTTCCCGCATTGTCGTTATGAAGTTAGGACATGTCCAACAAATTGGCACACCAATTGAAATTTATAACAAACCGGCAAACGTTTTCGTCGCTTCCTTTATTGGCTCCCCAGCCATGAACTTAATGACCGCCCATTATGCAAATGGAAAAATTACTCTTTCTAGTGGTCAAGTTCTCACTCTTCCAGCGAATTGCAAAGCAGGAATGGAAGCCTTCTATGGTAATAACGACGAAAGAGATGTTACCTTTGGCGTTCGTCCAGAAGATATTCACCAAGGCGATGAAGAACATGTTCATAAATATGGTGGAGAGGCAGTGGACATCAAGGTTGCGGTTGCTGAACTATTAGGACAT
Organism: uncultured Mollicutes bacterium; assembly: GCA_900540385.1. GTDB lineage: Bacteria > Bacillota_I > Bacilli_A > RFN20 > CAG-826 > UBA4951. Next base: position 110,044 of record UQFY01000002.1, on the reverse strand, counting down.
GAATACTACGTCCATACGGACTTTGGTGGAATTGACTTAGTCGCTAAGATTCCTCTCACAAACGAAATCAAGATTGGCGATGACATCAAGATTTTGATTGATATGTCTAAAATCCATCTCTTCGATACGGAGAGTGGCAAACGTATCTATTAATCGCAAAAGATTTGGAAAGCCGTCAGAAATGGGCTCTGTGAATTCTAATGGGGATGAATGGGGATGGCGATAAAACAACTAGCCAAAGCTGTAACCTCAATGGGGATGAGCCAAAGGGCATCCGAAAGGGTGCCCTTTTGTTATGCTTTGGAACTCCATCCCGATGGCCTCCTCTCTATTTTCTATTGGTCAATAGAATTCTAGCAAAGGAGGCTTTTTCCATGCCTAAAACTCGCCAAAGCTGTAACAATCGATGGGGATGGCGATTTTTGCCATCCCCATTAGAATTCACAGAGCCCAGAAATGACGGTTTTTTAAATACAACGTTTTCCTTAATAGAAAACCATTTAATAAAAAAGGGCCCATAACGGACCCTTCGTTAAACTAATCCTTTTTGTTGCCTTTTTGGAAGCTTCTTCCTTTGGAGAAGGATTTTCCTCCTTTATGGAAGGAACCACCCTTATGGAAGTCCTTCTTCCCATAAGAACGTTTCTCGTCATTGCTATGGAATGATCTCTTTTTGGAGAAACTCTTTCCGTCTTTATGGTCATGGAAGCTATCTTTTTTCTTGAAATATGGCTTTCTTTCCTTGCCTTCTTCATTTTGATCATGATGGTCATAACGTTTTTCGTGATCGTGATGGAAGGAGCCTTCTTTTCTTGGGCCACGAGAGAATGATTTTCCACCAAAACGAGATTTATGGAAATCTTTATGGAATCCTTCTTTCTTGGTGAATTCCTTCTTTTCGCCTTCGTTAGAGGAGGCTTTCTCTTCTCCTGGTTTTTCTTCGTCTTTCTTTACGAAACGAGGCTTTCTATCGCCGAATCTTCTCTTTTTCATTGGATGACGAAGCTGATAGTCTCTTTCTTCGTAAGAGAGATATTCTTTTTCTTTCTTTTCAGGATCGGTGAATAAGAAGGAGAGATCATCTAAAGAAGAATAGCAGGCAATGCCATTTTCTTCTAAAAGTCTTGTTGTAATGCCTTTTCCTGGAATTTTGGTTTGATTGAAATGTCCATCATAGATATTTCTCACCCCACAAGAAGGGGAACTTTCCGCTAAAATGGCAATACGGATGCCAAAAAGGCGGCACGCTTCCAAGGCTTTTTTCGCGCCAAGGTTATATTCTTTGACTTTGCTGACGCCATCTTTTGTTTTAACGTCTGGTCCTTGGATTTCACAAGGCTCACGAGGAGTAAGCAATCCACCCATTACTTCAGGGCAAAAAGGAATCAACTCGTATTTTTCTTTTAATTTTTCAACGATTGGAAGGTAATTATTCTTTCCATCGTAACGGGTATTTTCACCAACTAAACACGCACTAATTAATATCTTTTCCATACGTCTAGGAAGTTTACTCTATTTCCCTTGCTTTTACTAGTCAAAGAGTTAGGAGGCTCCCTATAATTAATAAGATGAAGAAAAAAGAGCTTTGGCAAATTCAAATCGGTACAGAAACTTACCCCGTGACAGTCAATTATCGAAAAAGAAGAAGCATGGGTCTTCGATATAATCCAGAAAGAAAAGACTTTACTTGTAATGTTCCTATATATATTAAAGAGGATGAGATTTTTCGATTCGTAAACAAGAATGCGGAAAAACTGATTGAAAGAGTGAAGGCAAAAACGGCACCTAATCCCATTGAGGGGGATTTTGTCTATTTATTCGGGGAGAGATACGAAATTCCTGCTTTTTCTACTTGGAAAGAAGAGAAACAAAGGATGTATCTAAAAAAGATTCTTCTTTCTTTTCTCGAAGAAAATGTCGCTAAAAACAAAGAAAAAATGGGAGTTACATCTTCTTATCGCGTTCGTGTTCGTCAAATGAAAACGAGATGGGGCGTAAATAATCAACGCACCCTTTCTTTAACTTTCGCTTTATGCTTAGTCCATTATAGCAAGGAGATTATTGAAAGTGTTGTCATTCACGAACTCGCTCATGATAAAGTCCGTAATCACAGCAAAAATTTCTATAAGATTGTTCTTGCTTATTATCCTGATTATTATTTCTATCATAAAAAATTAACGAAAGGGCAATACAAATGAGTGAATTGCTATTTTCTAAAGATAACAAAAAAATAAAAGAAACCCTCTCTCACCAAGATGGAAAGGACGATTTCTTCCTCGTGGAAGGCTTCCATATGGTGGAGATGGCGTTAGAAAACGCTTCAGCCGTTCGAATTTTTTCCTTAAAAGAATATCCTCATGGAGATGTAGAATTCTATCTAACCAATGAGGCAATCATTAAACGCCTATCTTCTTCCAAAACTCCTGAAGGAATCGTTGCTTTATGCAAGAAAAAGAAAGAAGAAAAGCCTTTTTCCGATGTCATTGTTTATCTCGATGAGCTTCAAGATCCTGGAAACGTTGGCACGATTTTAAGAACTTGTCTTGCCTTTGGCTATCAAGACGTCTTTCTTTCGAAAGGATGCGCAAGCGCCTATTCTTCAAAAACCCTTTCTTCTTCCCAAGGAGCCATTTTTAAACTCAATATCAAAGAAGGAAACCTTTCTCCTGAAGAAGATATTATTTCCTTAAAAGAAAAAGGCTATAAAATCCTTGCCACGGATTTAAAATCCTCCTACCCGTTAAAAGAATTAAACATTGAAAAGCCTTATGCGCTCATTCTTGGAAATGAGGGAAGAGGCGTAAATCCGAAGATTCTTTCCCTTGCGGATAAAAAAGTACGTATCGAAATGGACGGCATTGACTCTTTAAATGTAGGGGTTGCTGCAGGAATTCTTCTTTATGAACTCAAAAAGAAGTAACAAGTCTTCTTCTTTGTATTAAAATATCATCGTTCGAAGAAAAGGAAGAGTACGCAAGACCTTCTTAGTTCTGGGAGAGACAAAGAGAGAGACTGTCTTCTAAGAAGCTTGCCGAAGTTCGCCTTGGAGAACAGGGAAGAGATTCCCTCCGTCGTGGGTTATAGCCAAAAAGTCGCGTTTTATCAAAAGAAAAAACGAATTGGGATGGCACCGTGGTTTATTCACTCCCTGCATCCCTTTTTCTATATTCAGAAAGGAAAATTCATGGAAAACGAAAAGAAAACCGTTTTAGAAGCGGAAGAAGAAGCCTTAACCGCTTTAGAAAAAGCGAACAGTTCCGAGGAATTAACAAACTGGAAGAACACTTATCTTTCGAAAAAAAGCCATCTTGCTCAGCTTATGGGGTTAATGAGAAACCTTCTTGCTGAAGAAAAAGCCGCTTTTGGAAAACTTGTAAACGATACAAGAAAGAAAGTGGAGAGCGCTTTTGAAGAAAAGATGCAAAAGGCTCAAGCGAAAGCCCTTGAAGAAAAACTTCAATCTGAAAAAATCGACCTTACCCTTCCGGGTAGAAATTACCACCAAGGTTTCATCAACCCATATTGGCAAATTGTTGATGAAATGTCCGATATCTTCGCCTCAATGGGCTTTGATATCGTTGAAGGAAGAGATGTTGAAACGGATCATTTCAACTTTGAACTTTTAAATGTTCCTAAGGACCATCCTGCTAGAGATATGCAAGATACCTTCTATATTTCCGAGAATCTTTTATTAAGAACCCAAACTTCTGCCGCCCAAGCACACACCATGCTTGAAAACGAAGAAAAGAAACCAATCAAGATGATTTGCCCAGGAAAATGTTATCGCCGTGATGACGATGATGCGACTCACTCCCATGAATTCGGTCAAATCGAAGGGCTTGTCGTAGATAAAGGCATCTCCATGGCTGATTTAAAAGGAACATTGGAGCTATTCGTTAAGAAAATGTTCGGAGAAAAACGTGAAATTCGTCTTCGTTCCTCTTTCTTCCCATTTACAGAACCATCCGTAGAAGTTGACGTTTCTTGTTCCAAATGCGGTGGAAAGGGCTGTTCTCTTTGCAAAAACACCGGTTGGATTGAAATTCTTGGAGCGGGGGAAGTCCATCCTCATGTCTTAGAAATGTGTGGATACGATCCAAAAATCTATAGTGGCTTCGCTTTTGGCGTTGGCATAGAGAGAATCGCTATGCTCCGCTATGGCATCGACGATATTAGAAGAATCTATACGAACGATGTTCGTTTCTTAAAAGATTTCTCAGAGAAATAAGGAGATTAGATATGAAAATTTCATGGAATTGGCTGAAAGAATTCGTCAATCTAGATAATACGACTCCAGAAGAAGTTGCAAAAAAACTTACCTTTGCTGGCATTGAAGTCGATGAAATCAAGAAAATTGCCTCCGGAACGAATCTTGTTATCGGAGAAATCCTTACTTGTGAACCTCACCCAGATAGCGACCACCTTCATGTTTTGAATGTCGATGAAGGCAAATTTGGCGTCCATCAAATCGTTTGCGGTGCCCCAAATGCTAGAAAAGGCTTAAAAGTCATTGTTGCTCGTGCTGGTGCCGTTTTACCAGAAGTCACCATCACCCCATCAAGCATTCGTGGAGTGGAAAGTGACGGAATGTGCTGCTCTTTAAGAGAATTAGGTGTGGATAAATCTTCTTTAAGCGAGAAACAAATCAACGGCATCGAAGAACTTCCTATGGGCGCTCCTGTTGGAGAAGAGAATGTTCTTCATTATTTAGGACTTGATGATTCCATCATTGAAATCGAGCTTCTTGCTAATCGCCCAGATATGAACGCGATGGAAAATGTGGCTCGTGAAGTCTCTTGTCTTCTTAATGAAAAAGAAAACATCAAAGAATATCCTGAAACAATTACGGGCGAATCTTCTTTTAAAGTAACCTCTTTAACGGATAAATGCCCTCTTTTTGGAGCAAGAGAAGTTCGTTCTATCGTGACAAAAGAATCACCGGAATGGTTGAAAAGAATCCTTTCTTCTGAAGGAGTCAGAAGCATCAATAACGTCGTAGATATCGGCAATTTCGTTATGTTGTTAACAGGACAACCGATCAATATGTATGACGCGGATAAACTTCCTAACTCCTCTTTGGAAGTTCGTGATGATTATGTTGGCGAATTCGTGGCAATGAACGATGGAAGCTATACCTTAAAAGAAGGGGATCTTGTTGTTTCTAGTGCAAAAGAGCCAATGTGCCTTGCTGGTATTACGACAAGCAAAGCCGCAGAAGTTACTCCTGAAACAAAGAACGTTATCATTGAAGCCGCTTCTTTTGCTGGCGCTTCCATTCGAAGAACTTCCAATCGTTTAGGCTTAGCTAGCGAATCTTCCTCCCGTTTTGTGAAGGGATTAAACAACGAACAAACCGAAAGAGTTCTTCAAATTTGCACTTATTTGATGAAAGAATTGGCGGACGCAAAAGAAATTCTTAGCATCCCAACTTACGATCGTCTAAAACATGAGCCAAAGAAAATTGAAACATCTTTAAACTATATCAACGCTCGTTTAGGAACTTCCTTCGATTTGGAAACAGTGGTTTCTATCCTTCAAAGAGACCACATGGGAATCGAAAAAGAAGAAGGAGACAAATTCCTTTTGACCGTGCCATTCTACCGCATCGATATGAGTGGAGAAGCAGACGTAAGTGAAGAAGTCATCCGTCTTTTAGGGTATGAAAACATCACCTCCAAACTCCCTAACGTTTCTACTAACCATGGTGGATATAGCCAAAAACAAGCCGATAAGAACGCAATCCGTCGTTTCCTTAGAAACAATGGCTTAAGCGAATGCATTACCTATTCTTTAGTAAGCAATAAAAACAAAGACGCTTTCGAACTTCTTCTTACGGGAGAGAACTATAAACTTATGAATCCTCTCACAGAAGATAGAATGTATCTTAGAAAGAATATCCTTTCTTCACTTCTAGAAGTGGCGTCTTACAATTTCGCCCACCAAGAAAAGAACCTTGCTCTTTTTGAAATATCGGATGTGGATACTCCAAAAGCGAAAGGGAAGCATCTTGCCATCGTTCTTTTTGGAGAAGAAACCTTACAAGGTTCTTTAACACGCCGCCCTTACGATTTCTATAGCGTCAAAGGCTTATTCGAAGGCATTATTTCCTTGCTTGGCATCAATGAAAATCGTTTTAAGCTCCAAGCTTATAAAGATGCAAAAGAAGAACTTCACCCAGGACGCAGCGCAGAAATCCTTTTAGGCAAAGAGAGAATCGCTGTTTTTGGTGAGCTTCATCCAAGTGCCTTAAAACAATTGGGCTTTGGTAAGAATCCTGTTGCTGTGTTAGAAATGGATTTAGAAGCGCTTCTTGCCTTAAAGACAAGCGCCGAAAAAGCGTCGATTCCACCAAAATTCCCATCCATAAGCCGTGATTTGGCCTTCGTTTTGAAAAACGATATTCCATATGCGGATATCAAACGTGAAATCTCTCGTCTTGATAAAATCATCAAAAAGGTCGATGTTTTCGATGTTTATGAAGGCGACCATATTGAAAAAGGCAAGAAATCAATGGCTATTACCATTACTTTCTTAGATGAGAATAAAACTTTGAAAGATGAAGAAGTTAACCTCATCATGAAGAAGATTACCGACACCCTCTTGATGCGTTTTAATGCTGAGGTACGTTCTTAATGAATAAAATCAATAAGAGCGCCATTATAAAAGGGAGAGAACAATCTCTTTCAAACGACACAACCTTTGAAGAATACCCTAAGCGTTATCCTTTAGACAAGGTTTTATCCTGCCATTACAAAGTGAATGTGTCGCGCCAAGATGGCTTTCTATTGTTACTTTTTGAAATTCAAGCAAAACTCCGCGTTCATGATACAAGGGATAATGTCTTATTCGACTATCCTATGAAACGCAAAGAAGAAATGGAAGTCATCGATCAAGAAGATGAAATGGAAGAAGGTGTCTATATCCCAGGCCCAAGTATTGATTTAGATGGACTTGCATTAGACGTCCTTCAATCATCCTTGCCTTTACGTTTAGTTAGGAAAAAAGACACTCCTCTTCCAAAGGGAATCTCTGGTGTTTCTTTCGTAAGCGAAGAAGAACTTCAAGAAGAGCGAAGCAATTTCTCCATGGATGATTTGCCTTCTTTCCCTTCAAAGGACGATCGATAATACTTCATTTCAAGTTAGAGTCTCCGCCATTCGGAGACTTTTTTCATCTTTTTGGTGATTTTTCTTTCAAGAAATGGCCCACAGTGATACATTAATTGCAAGGAGTGGGAAAAAGTGGGAATGTTTTTTGGAACGTATCAAAGAAATCTAGATAACAAATTCCGTCTACAATTGCCTAATAAATTAGTCAAAGAGATGCCAGAACATTTTTACTTACTCCGCGGTTTTGAGGGAGCGCTTTCCATTTATGAAGAAAAAGATTTCCAAAAATATCTTTCTTCTTTAGAAAAAATGTCTTTCCTTGAAGGAAAGGCACGTACTTATATGCGTTTAGCTCTTTCTAGCGTGGAAGTCCTTGATACGGACTCCCATGGAAGAATTTCCTTAGGAAGTGCTATCGCAAAACGTTATGGCCTTTCTTCTGAAGTCGTTATCATCGGTGTTTTAGATCATTTTGAGATTTGGGATAAAGCATCTTATGAAGAATATCAGAAGAAGAACGAAGACTCTTATGAGAAGATTGCTGAGGATTTAAGCAACCTTTCGAAGGAGGGAAACTGATATGGGCTATCATTATAGCGTCCTTCTTAACGAAACGATGGATGTCATGGATATACGTCCAGATGGAGTGTATGTCGACCTCACTTTAGGAAGAGGAGGCACCTCCGAAGCCATCCTTAAAAGAATCCCAAATGGCCATCTTTATTCCTTTGATATGGATCAAGAAGCCATTGACGAAAGTAAGGAAAGACTAGAAAAGACGGGAAATAACTTCACCATCATCAAGTCCAATTTCGCCTATTTCGTTAAAGAGCTTCAAGAAAGAGGGATAACAGAAGTGGACGGAATCACCGCTGATTTAGGTGTTTCATCCCCTCAATTCGATGAAGCGGAAAGAGGCTTCTCTTACCGTGAAGACGCACCTTTGGATATGAGAATGGATAGAGAAAATCCACTCAACGCCAAGATTATCGTTAATACCTATCCATTCGAAAGACTTCTCAAAGTATTTAAGGATTATGGTGAAGACCCTTTCTCTTATCAAATCGCTAAAGAAATAGTAAAAGAAAGAGAAACGAAAGAGATTGAAACGACAGGCGAACTCGTGGAGTTAATCAAACGCGTAAAACCTGCTAGAGAATTGGCTAAAAAAGGCCATCCAGCCAAACAAATCTTCCAAGCCTTAAGAGTAGAAACAAACGATGAATTAGGAAACCTCCACCAATTGTTAGACACTTTCGATGAAGTGCTAAAACCGGGTGGAAGAATCGCCATCATCACCTTCCAAAGCCTTGAAGATAGATTAGTTAAAGATAAGTTCCGTTCCCTATCAGTAATAGAAGGAAATCGAGATGATCTTGAACTTAGACCAAACGAAATAAAGAAGGCCCCTTATCGACAAATATCCAAAAAACCGATTGTAGCAGGGGAAAAAGAGCTAGAAGAGAACCATCGTTCTAAACCAGCTAAATTAAGATGTATTGAAAAGAAAGGAGAAGACGACAATGAAAGATAAGTTAGAAAAAAGCGGACATAAGCGTGGATATTACCGCAAACAAATGCTTTTAAAAGCATCCTTGATTGTGTTTGGCTTCTTCTCGCTTTGTGCCATTCCGGTTGGCTTATCCTATCGTGTAGCAGAAGCACATGCTGAAGAATACAAGAACACGAGTCAGGTAAGTAGCAGCCAAGAAGACTCTTCAGAGTCTCCTTCCGAAGAAGAAAAAACGGAAATCCCACAAGAGAGCCAAGAAAATTAAGGCTCTCTTTTTTCTTTCAATTTATAATTTAGGTTCTTTCTTTTCATTTTATTAAAATTGTTAGATGTTATCTAATTTTTATCTATATTGTTCTATTTCAACAAAAACAACTAAAAAAGTACTAAATACATTCTAAGTTACTTCTAAATGTTGTTGGCAAAGTAATATTCTTATTCTAGAATAGAATATGCTTATGGAAAATGTTCGTTATTCACGTGCTTTGGAGATAACTTCCTCCTATATCAAATATGCAGTTGGTTACGTTTCTAACAACGTGCCACATTTGCTCTATTACAAGAAAAAACCAATACATGGCATTGTTTCTTTCGGACGAATTGTTAATCACGATAAGCTTGTGGAAGCGTTAAACGAATTCCATAACATTTCCGATGCGCCTTTAGATTTCAAAGCGGAACCGAATGCGGTTTCCTTAGTCTTGCCTTCTTTGGGCTTTAAAGTCTTCCAATGCGATAAGGCTTCTCGTGTTGTCGCCTCGGATGACGCTATCGCTCCAGTGGACGTGGAGAACGTGATGTCCCTTATCTACAAGCAAGTTGTAGAACAAGGAAATACGATCGTTGATGTCGTTCCGAATTACTATGTTGCCAATCGCCAGGCGTTTAAAGAACCACCTCTAGGTGTAAAAAGCGAAACCCTTACGATTAGAGCAAAAGTTTATACTCTTCCACAGGATTTACTTACGGATTTTAGCCAAGTGATGCAAGATGCTGGTTTCCGTGTTTTAAGGAGCGGGGTCGCCTCTTATTGCGCCTCACAACTTATCAAACTTACTCCAGGATATCCAGAATCCTACGTCCTTTTTGACATGGGCGCGGATTTAACAACTGTCTCTTTTATTGGTAAAGGTGAACCCTATTCTTCACGTTTCATCAAGATTGGGGGAGCTTCTTTAAGCGAGAAAATATCGAAAGAATTAAGCATTCCTTTAGAAGAGGCTAATTCCATTAAAGAAAAATTCGGCTACGACCTTAACGCCCATCAATTTGAAACCCCTCTTTATACGGGAACAAATGAAAATGGGATTAAAATCAAGATTCATCAAAAAGACGTTAACCGTGTAATTGAAGACTATTTTAATGAATTCCACAATTACTTGGATGTGGCTTTAAAACAATTAAACGCCTCAAATGGGCAAGAATACGGCACATATCCTATTCTTCTAACCGGCGGAGGAAGTCGTTTAAAAGGAATTGGAAATTTGCTTGCTCCTAACTTTGGCACCCGTAAAATGTTCGCTTACCTTCCTAACGTTATTGGTGGAAGGGAAGCGTCTGCGACGAATGTCTTAGGCATGATTGTGGCGGAAGGAAAAATTAAAAAATCGAATTTGATTGAGAATTGCCGTGGCGTCTCATCACTTCGTAGAGAATAAAAGAGGAGACCATTATGGATGAGGAATTAGATAATTTCGATAATGACATCAATAGTGATGATTTAGATAGTTTTGAGCCTGTTGCTAAAATTGTCGTCATTGGCATTGGTGGAGCAGGAAATAACGCCGTCAATCGTATGATTGATGACAATATTCAAAACGTAGATTTCTATGTCATGAACACCGATAGACAAGCTTTGGCTTCATCTAAAGCGCCAAATCGTGTTATTTTAGGCAAACAAACCACCAAAGGCCTTGGCGCTGGAGGAGATCCATCGGTAGGAAAAATGGCCGCAGAGCAATCCATAGAAACCATTAAAAAAGTGGTTGCTGGAGCGGATATGGTCTTTATTGCTGCCGGCATGGGAAAAGGAACTGGCACGGGTGCTGCTCCGGTAGTTGCTAAAATCGCGAAAGATTCTGGTGCCTTAACTGTCGCTATCGTCACAAGACCTTTCACCTTTGAAGGAAAACAGCGTACAGAAAACGCCATTCAAGGTTTAACAAACCTTAAAAATGTCGTCGATTCCATCATTATTGTTTCGAATGATAAGCTTCTTACTTCATCTGGTGGAGCTCCAATCGATCAAGCCTTCCAAGAATCGGATCACATTTTGGCTCAATCGGTGAAAACGGTTGCTGACCTTATTTTGGTCCCAGCGATGATGAATCTTGATTTCGCTGACGTGAAGTCCACCTTAAAGGATTCGGGTGTCGCTTTGATTGGCTTTGGCATGGGAAAAGGCCCGAACAAAGCGGAAGAAGCCGCTTTAAATGCGATTAACTCTCCACTTTTGGAAGCAAAGGTTCAAGGCGCTAAGCGTGCTATTTGCGCCGTTACTTGTGGACCACAAGTTACAATGTATGAAGCACAGAAATGTGCGATGAAAATCGTTGAGGAAGCGGGTGGCATCACGGATATGAAATTCGGCGTTTCCATTAACCCAAATCTCGAAGATTCTCTCGTCGTGAGCGTCATTGCTTCGGATTTTGATGGGGATCGTGACTTTATTTCAGCTCCAGATGATGGACCAATTATCAACCCTCTTTCGAATATGGAAAGCACCGTTCCAGATTCTTCAAAAACAGATTCTTCTAACGAATATGGTCCTGATATTGATTTGAGTGATACCTTACGTCCTCATTTCGATCACGAATAAATAGAAAAAAATCATTTTTCGGCCTTCTTTATAGAAGGCTTTTTTCAATTTTGTTGAAAAGAGAAGGGGAATCAACTATATTTGTCTCGGCGAAGATCATAGAGCGATCACGGCAAATGACAGAGAGCCCCTTGGATGAGAACGGGGCAAGCTAAACATCCATCACTATGGTAGCCTTCTTCCTGAAGAGATGTAAGGAAGACGCAAAACTTACGTTACAAGTGTCTCGAGAGCGGATGTATATCCGAACTAAGGTGGTACCGCGCAAATAGCGCCCTTAGGGGGCGTTTTCTTTTTGCCCAAAGGAGAAAAAATGGGAAATGAAATGAAAAAGACCCTGTTAATGCCACGTACTGGCTTCGAAATGAGAGCCAACCTCATTAACAAGGAACCAAAGATGCTTAGCCATTGGGAAGATATGCATCTTTACGAAAAAATGAATGAAAACCGCGATGGCTGCGATGAATATCTTCTTCATGATGGCCCTCCATATGCCAATGGCGACATCCATTGCGGCCATATGCTTAACCGTCTTTTGAAGGATTTCATCATCCGTTTCAAAAATATGGAAGGATACAAAACCCCTTTCATTTTCGGCTGGGATACCCATGGTCTTCCAATTGAAGTAAAGGTCACAAAAAGTGGAGTAAACCGTAAAACTACGCCAGTTGTTGATTTTAGAAACCTTTGTAAAGAATACGCTTTAAAACAAGTCGAGCATCAAAAAGGACAAATTAGACGTTTAGGCTGTTTAGGCGACTATGATCATCCATACCTTACCCTTTTACCAGAATACGAAGCGCATCAAATTGATGTTTTCGCCAAAATGGCTTTAAAAGGACTCATTTATAAAGGATTGAAGCCGGTTTATTGGTCGCCATCGAGCGAATCCGCTTTAGCTGAAGCGGAAGTCGAATACGCTGATGTTCCAGCAAGAACGCTTTATATTTATTTTGATTTCATCGATGGAAAAGGCGTTGTACCAAATGATGCAAAAATCATTGCTTGGACAACCACTCCATGGACAATTCCTGGAGATCAAGCCATCACTTTGAACCCTCGTTTTGAATATGGCTTATTCCAAACCGAAAAAGGACAATTCGTCTTCTTAAGAAGCCTTGAAGGAAAAATCAAAGAAGAACTAGGCTTTGAAAAATGCGATTTAATCAAATCTTTCAAAGGGCAAGAATTGGAATACGCTACCGTTCGTCACCCATTGTATAAGGACCGTACATCCTTGATTATCGTTGCTTCCTTTGTCACGGATAGCGATGGTACAGGATGCGTTCATACCGCTCCGGATTTTGGCGTGGATGACTTTAATGCTTGTGCAAAATATGGCATCGGCCCTTTAAAACAAGTCGATGACAAGGGCATTATGCATCTTGGAGAAGGAGATCCATGCGATGGACTTTTCTATCAGGATGCAAACGATAAAGTCTGTGATTTATTGAAAGAAAATGGCCATATGCTCAAAGAAGTGGACATCATTCACTCTTACCCACATGATTGGCGCACCCATAAACCGATTATCTTCCGTGTTACCCCACAATGGTTCTTCTCCATCGAATCCATCCGTCAAGAATTGATCGATGCGGTCCGTGAAGTGAAATGGAATCCTGCTTGGGGCGAAGAAAAGATGGTCAACATGATTAAAGACCGTGGCGATTGGTGCATTTCAAGACAAAGAGCCTGGGGTGTTCCAATTCCGATTATCTATAACGAAGATGGCTCTCCAATCATTGAGAAAGAAGTCTTTGCTCATATTCACGATTTAATCGCAAAAGAAGGCTCTAATGCCTGGTGGAAATACAGTGCAAAAGAGCTTCTTCCTGAAGGATATACCTCTAAAGCCTCACCAAATGGCAATTTCCGTAAGGAAACCGACATCATGGATGTTTGGTTTGATTCGGGAACTTCCTGGGCAGGAACCGTTCAAGAAAGAGGATTAAAATTCCCTGCTGATCTCTATTTGGAAGGAAATGACCAATATCGTGGATGGTTTAACTCTTCTTTGATTCTTAGCGTTGCTTATAATGGCTGTGCCCCTTATAAAGAGACTTTAACTCATGGTTGGGTTATGGATGAAAACTGGAACAAGATGTCTAAATCCGCGGGAAATGGCATTGATCCTAGCAAGGTTGCAAACCAATTTGGCGCGGATATCCTCCGTTTATGGGCAGCAAGCGTCAACTATGTCGCTGATGTCCGTATTTCCGAAAGCATCATTCAAAGCGTATCCGAACAATACCGTAAGATCAGAAACACCTTCAAGTTCATGCTTGGAAACCTCCAAGATGGTGAAGATAGACCATATATCCAGCCAAAAGAGGAACCAGAACTATATCCAGCTGATAAGTGGGTTTTAGCGAAATTTGAGGCCGTAAAGAATAAAACGCTTAGAGATTATGACAATTTCTCCTTCGCTTCCGTAACGATGTCTTTAACCAACTTCTTGGTTGAATTATCAAATTTCTACTTAGACTATGCAAAAGACATTCTTTATTGCGAAGATGCTCTTTCTACAAGAAGAAAAGCTGTGCAATACGTTCTTTATAAACTCAGCTTTGAAATGTGCTTGCTCTTTAACCCAATACTTTCCTTCACCATGGATGAAGTCTATTCCTTTATTCCTGGCGTTAAGAAAGCATCTCCTCAATTAGAGGACATGCCAAAAGAAAGCCATGAATATAGCGAGGAAACCTTAAAAGAATACGATGATTTCATCGCTTTAAGGTCAATTGTTTTGAAAGCTTTGGAAGAAAAACGTGCTTCTGGAGTCATCGGTTCTTCAACCGAAGCGAAAGCGGAAGTCTTTACTAATAACGAAACTCTCTTCAATGTTTTAAAGAAACTTGATGATAACGAAATTGCGCGTTTATTCGGTGTTTCTGAAGCAAATATCACTGAAGGCGAAACGAAGGCTGTGATCGAAAAAGATGATGACCCTGTGTGCGAAAGATGCAGAAACCATAAAAAAGACGCTGTCATGCGTGAAAACGGTTCTGTGCTTTGCTCACGTTGCCTTGCCGCTTTAGGAGAAGAATAATGGAAGAAAAGAACGTGGCAAAAGAAGAAACTATCAAGAAAGAAAAGAAGTTCGTCTGGACTTGGAGGAGCTTCCTTCTTTCTTTTCTTTGGATTGCCGCCCTTGTGATAGTGGTGGATTTAGCGAGTAAGTGGGGGGTTGTGAATTTCTTTAGGGCAAACCCTAACGTCAAGGAAAACCCCCATATAAGCACGAATTCCATCGAAGTAATTCCTCATTTCTTCTATCTCACTCTTTCCTTTAATAAAGGTTCATCCTTCGGAATGGGGAGCGAGGTCACCTGGATGAGATATGTCTTTATCGTCGTTTCTTGGCTAGCTTCAGCTGGAATTATCTATTATTGGTATAAAAACCTTAATAAAAATGACCATTTGATTGACTGCATTTTAATGCTTGCGTTGGGTGGTGCTCTCGGGAATGCCATTGATCGAACATTCTATTGGGAAGGTGTCACAGGTTTCTCGGGTGTAGTGGACTTCTTCCAGTTCTACATCTTTGGGTTTAATAACAATTCCTTTGCTATATTCAATGTCGCGGACGCTGCTTTAGTGGTCGCAATGATTATGTTAATTGTCCTCATCATCGTTCGTTCAATTAAAGAAGCAGTGCAGAAAAAATAGAGGTTTTATGGATAAGATTTTAGTAAGTGAAAATGATGTCGGAAGACGCTTAGATGAGTTCCTTTTTGAACAGGGGATTGCGCCCTCTAGAAGTAAGGTTCAAACTTTAATCAAAGAAAAACAGGTCTTTGTGAATGATAAGCAAGAAAAGTCGCATTACATCTTAAGACTTGCCGATGTTATAACTTATAAAAAATATACTAATAAACCACTAGAGTTGAAGGGTGAAAATATTCCTTTGGATATCATATATGAAGATGAGGATATCCTGGTCGTGAATAAACCAGCCGGTTTGGTTGTTCATCCAGGCAACGGTCACGAAGAAGGAACACTCGCTAACGCTCTCGTTTTTCATGAGGAGAATCTTCCTAATCAAGGCAATTCCATTCGTCCTGGCTTGGTCCATAGAATTGATAAAGACACCTCTGGGTTATTAGCGATTGCTAAAAACGATGAGGCAGAGCTTTATTTAAAAAGTCAACTTTCTGACCATTCCATGCATAGAGAATATATTGCTCTTGTGAATGGTATCATTGACGAAAATGATGGAAAGATTGACGCTCCGTTAGGGCGTGATCCAAAAAGTCCAATCAAGTTCGCGGTGAATGTTCAAAAAGGAAAAGAGGCTGTAACCTTTTTCCATGTCTTAAAACGTTATCATGAGAATTGTTCTTTGATATCTTGTCGTCTTCTTACCGGACGTACCCATCAAATTCGTGTGCACATGGATTATATTCATCATCCTGTGATTGGCGACCCTCTCTATGGAAGAGGTAATTGCGTACTTTACGATAAAGGACAGCTCCTTCACGCTTATCAATTAACCTTCCGTCACCCTAGAACAAAAGAACTCGTGACTTTTAAGGCTCCTTTACCTAAAGAATTCCAGGAAGTCTTAGATAGACTTCATGAAATTCAATGAGTTTCTTTCCATTTCTTATAATTCGCCCATGAGAGCTTGGCTACATTGCCAAGCTCTTTTTCTCCGAATTTATCGACAAAATAAGGAATAAAAGAGTCAACGTCTTTGCCTGCTCCCAAAGGAAAAGAAAGACCGTATTTCTCATTCATACATTCTATTTTTCTTAAAAAAGAATAACGAGCAATAACACTACCTAAAGCAACCGCAGGGAATAAGCTTTCTCCTTTGGTGTGGAAAATAATGTTTTTTACAACTTTTTCTTCGTTTTTTAGGTAAGAAAAATACAAGGAAGGTTCAGCAAATTGGTCTTGATAGATAAAACTTGATGGATGCTTCTCATAGAGATTTAACAAACAACGGTTATGCATTTTGGCTTTGATGGCGTTCATATTGATTTGCCCATGTATCTCATTAAAACGGGAATTGGGCAAGGATAATTGGGAATACTCAAACTCTTGAATCAAAGTTAGACCGATTTTGAGAATGTACTCATCGTTCATCTTCTTGGAGTCCGTAATGCCTAATTCTTCGATGCGAGGTAGGTTTTTTTCTTCTAAGTAAGCGGCGCAAACACACACGGGGCCGAAAAAATCGCCTGTTCCGACTTCATCGCTACCGATTTGAGGATAATGATTTTGATAGAGGGGTTCCCTCTTTTCTAAAGATTGATATTTTTGGGCTGCTTTTTGAGCATTATTGCCTTGAAAAACAACAACGGTCTTGCCTTTTTTGTTTACTTTATAGATAGAAACGGATAAGCCCTCCTTTTTAGCAAAAAAGGCGATATACATGCTAGGGTTTTCTGTTTGGTAAGAAAGGAAGTCCTTGCGGATCTCTTTTTCTTCGTTTGAAGAAATGGTTAAGGAAATGGTATTACTTCCGTTTGAATTCATACGAGTATTTTAACATTCCTGACATTTTTTAGACACGAAAGAAAATGATATAATTCTTGCTATGCAAGACGTATACGAAAAATTTGAATTTGAAAAAATAAGACAAACCCTTAAAAAGCTAGCAAAAACCGACATTGGTAAAGAAAAAGCGGCATCTCTTAGCGTGATTCCGGATGAGAATCTTTTGCAAAGAGAACTTCATTTCTTGGAGGAGACGAGAAATCTCGTTGCCCGTTATGGGAATCTCCCCATTGATGTTTCTAGCGATTTAAAAGATCCTGTTTCCTTGGCAAAAAAAGGCGGATGTTTGAATGTTGAAGAGTTAGAAAGAGTTGCAAACGATGTAAAAAACACCGAATCTATCTTATCTTTCTTCAAAAAAGTAACAGACTCTCCTTTGCTTTTAGAATATGTTGAAAACTTCCCTCATTTACATTTCCTTGAAGTGGATATTCATAAAATCATTGCCCCAGACCTTACGATTTTTGATAACGCTTCACCAAAATTAAAATCCATTCGCCAAGCCATTCGTCGTTTAGAAAGCACGATGAAAAAGAAACTTGGCTATGTTCTTGACGAAAATCGTTCTTTTTTAAGTAATGACAGCCTTACTTTGAAGAACGGGCATTATGTTTTACCTGTCAAAAATTCTTATAAAAACAAGGTAAAAGGCATCATTCAAGATGTTTCCAACACAGGAGAAACGACTTTTATCGAGCCTGAACTTCTTGTTGAAATGAACAATAAGATGATGGAACTCCAAAATGACGAAAGAGAGGAAATTCATCGTCTTTTACTTGAGCTCTCCTCAGAAGTGGCGGGTTCTAGCGAGGCCATTCTAGAAAATAACGAGATGATTGGCTATTTGGATTTCTTGTCCGCAAAAGCCAAACTTGCCGAAGAAAACGATTGCCATATTCCAACTTATAGCAAGACCCCTCTTATTGATTTATATGGCGCAAGGCATCCGTTAATTGATAAAAATAAGGTGGTCCCTAATGATTTTCATCTTAGTGATAAATCTTCCTTGGTTATCATTTCTGGCCCAAACGCCGGTGGTAAAACGGTTGCTTTAAAAACGCTAGGAATCTTAGTGATGATGAATCAATGTGCCCTAGCAATTCCTGTTAAAGAAGGTTCGTCCTTATCCTTTTTCCGTCACATTTTTGTAGATATAGGCGATTCTCAATCATTAAGCGATAATCTTTCTACTTTCTCTGGACATATGAAAAATATCGGAGAAATCTTACAAATCGTGCAAGGAAAAGACTTGGTTCTTCTTGATGAAGTGGGCACTGGCACCTCTCCAAAAGAAGGGGAAGCAATTGCTTTATCCATCATGAAATTCTTGCTTAGAAAACACGCTTTAACGATGATTTCATCTCACTTTGAAGGGCTAAAAACATACGCTTTATCCCACAAAGAAGTTACAAACGCCTCTATGCTTTTCGATGAAGAAAGACTGTTGCCAACCTATCGTTTAAAGATGGGCTTACCTGGTGAATCCTATGGTTTGGTTGTCGCCAAACGTTTCGGCCTTTCAGAAGAGATTCTAGAAGAAGCAAAGAAAAACATCGATTCTCAAGAAGACTTATCGGTAACAGAAACGATTAAACGTCTTTCCGCAGTAACGAAACAAACGGAAGATTTAAAAACAGAACTTTTAAAGAAAGAAGCGCAACTCGAAAAAGAAAAAGAAGCCGTAAAATCGAAAGAAAAGGCTCTTAGTCTTAGAGAAGAACATTTCCTTAGCGACATCGAATTAAAGAAAAAGAAGATGCTTTCTGACTATGAGGAAAAACTCGATGACATCATGCATGCCTTGGAGAAAAACGGCGGAGAAGTTAAACTTCATGAAGTCATTGAAGCCAAAAAACATTTAGACGATCTTCAAGAAACCGTCCAAGAAGAAACCTACAATGAGGAATTAAAAGTAGGGGATTATGTGAACGTTCCATCCCTTTTTGTGACTGGAAAAATACAAAACATCAAGGGAAACAAGATGGATATCATCACTCCAGAAGGCGTTTTTTTCCATGTTGCCAAAGATAAAGCAATTCGTGTCGAAGAACCAAAAAGGGAGAAAAAGGAAGTTGTTTCGACCATTCCTTTAGACAACCTTCCATTTCAAAAAAGTGTTCCTCTTGAAATTAATCTCATTGGTCAACGTTATGAAGAAGCCGAAAGAAATCTTGCGAAATATCTCGATGATTGCTTATTAAAACATTACAAACGTGTTCGTGTTATCCATGGCTGGGGAAGTGGAATCTTACGCAAAATGACCCGTAATTATTGCGATAACCACAAGGATTTCGTTGACCATTATGAAGGAGCGGATGGACATGAAGGTGGAGGAGGAGCCACCATCGTCTATCTAAAATAAGATGGCTTTGACAGAAAAATTAAAACGTTTGATCTCTCTTTTGCCCGATAAACCTGGTGTTTATCAAATGAAAGACGAGAACGACAAAATCATTTATATCGGGAAGGCAAAAAATCTCAAAAACAGGGTTTCCCAATATTTTCTTCGCCCTCAAACAGGCAAGGTCGCGGCTATGGTTAGTCATGTCGACCATTTTGATTTCATCATTGTTCATACGGACAAAGAAGCATTTATCCTTGAAATGAACCTCATCCAAACCCATTACCCACGTTACAACATCATGATGATGGACGATTCCCATTATCCTTATATTGCGATACGTAGGGAAGATGCCTTTTTAAAGATTGCTAGACGAGCAAATGATAAGAAATATTTCTATTTTGGCCCTTTTCCGAACGCTAAAGACGCATTTAAAATCATGGATTTGCTAAATCGTATCTATCCGACGAGAAAATGCAAAACCTTAGGGAAAAAACCTTGCCTTTATTGTCATTTGGGGCAATGTCTTGCTCCTTGCGTGAATGAAATCTCTTCGGAAACGTATCAGGATTTATACGATAAAATCAAATCTTTTTTGGATGGGAACACCCAAGATGTCATTAAAGAATACACCGAAAAGATGAAAAGAGCCTCCGAGGAACTTCGTTTTGAAGATGCCCAAAATGACAAAGAAATTATCGATGCTATCAAACGCATCACAGCCAAACAAAGCGTAGAGCTTTCTAGTGACCGCACGGACCGCGATGTTTTTGCCTATTCCGAAAGGGATTCTTATATCTCTTTAAGCGTCTTAACCTATCGAAATGGTCTTCTTTTAGGGAAAAAAGTCATGGTCGTGCCTTCTTTTGAAGGAGGTGCAAACCAAGCTGTTGAATTAATGGAAGAATATTATCAAAAACACGATTTTCCTAAAGAAATCCTTTGTAATATCCCTAACGCCTCTGAAGAATTCCTTTCCGTTTATCCTGAAGCAAGGCTTGTTTCCCCGAAAGAAGGACGTCTTTTGGAACAAATCGACCTTGCTTCTTTAAATGCCAAAGAGGGGTTGGACCGTCATTTCATGTCCGCACGTTTAAACGATGATAATAACGCTTTATTAGAAGAATTGGGCAAACTTCTAAATATCCCAACGCCTTATCGCATCGAATTATTTGATAATTCTCACCTTCAGGGGTCCAATCCTGTTGGTGCGATGGTTTGTTATGTGAATGGCGAACCGATGAAATCGATGTACCGCAAGTTCCATCTCGAAAAAGAAGATGCAGGGGATGATTATCATTCTATGATCGAGGTTGTCTCTCGCCGTTACCGCCGTCTTAAAGAAGAAAAACTCTCTTATCCAGATTGTATTCTCACGGATGGTGGCCTTCCTCAAGTTCATGCGACCCTAGAGGCGCTTGCTTCCATCGAGGTTTCTATCCCTGTGTATGGCTTATATAAAAATGATAAGCATCAAACCGAAGGAATCATTGATAATGACGGGGTAATTTATCCTCTAGATAATAAATCTCCTTTGTTTTTCTTACTCATGAGAATGCAAGATGAAGTTCATCGTTTTGCGATATCTTTCCATAAAGCGGAACGTTTAAAGAACATGCATTCTTCTCTTTTTGATGATGTTAAAGGAATCGGAGAGAAACGCAAAGAAGTCCTTCGAAAAAACTATCCAACAATCGATGCGCTTAAAAACGCTTCCGTGGAAGAACTTCGCCAAATTCTTCCAGAAGAGGTGGCTTTGACCCTCTATAAGAAAATTCGCTCGCTTTAATCCTTGTTTCATATTTAAAAGAGTCTTATATTATTAAAGCGCTGCGCCCGTAGCTCAGCTGGATAGAGCAACAGCCTTCTAAGCTGTGGGTCAACCGTTCGAGTCGGTTCGGGCGCGCCAAAACGAAAATGAGTTCGATGCCATAATGCATTGAACTTTTTTCTTTCTTTAGAGGTTTTTGCTAATAGAAATCTTCCAAAAAAAGAAGGGAATGTCGGATTTTTAATAACCATTAACGCTTAAAATATGGCTTTGTTTTTATATATTGTAAATAATGGCGTCTTTGGATAGGCATTCCTAAAAAATGTCGACTATTTTCTTATCTATACATATTTCGTAACAAATTATCGGTTTTTCTTTCTTGATTAAGGAAGTTCTTGTTATAATTTTTCAAACGATTTAATAGGAGGAAATACCATGGGATTAATTCGTGCTGTAGGCGGTTCCATTCGCGGAACTTTCGGGGATCAATGGAAAGAGTTTTTCTATTGCGAATCCTTAGATAAAACGGTCTTAATGACCAAAGGTGAAAAGAAAGTCACCAAAAGATTTGGCTCTAACCATAGAGGAAATGACAACATCATTTCTAACGGTTCGGGAATTGCGGTTGCAGACGGACAATGTATGATTATCGTCGAACAAGGCAAAATCATGGATATTTGCTCCGAACCAGGCGAATATACCTATGATAAAGGCTCCGAACCAAGCGTTTTCACTGGAAACCTTTGGAAAGGCGTTGCCGGTATGTTCCGCACGATGTGGGAAAGAATCGGCTATGGCGGAGACTCTGGAAAAGACCAAAGAGTCTACTATTTCAATCTCAAGGAAATCTTAGATAACAAATTTGGAACTGCTAACCCTGTCCCATTCCGTGTTGTTGATAGCAAAATCGGCCTTGATATTGACGTTTCCTTACGTTGTTTTGGCACGTTCTCTTATAAAATCACAAACCCAATCCTTTTCTATCAAAACGTTTGTGGCAATGTTACCGATACTTACACGACCGAAGAACTTGATGGTCAATTAAAGAACGAATTCGTTTCCGCTCTTCAACCTGCCTTCGGAAAACTTTCCGCCAAAGAAATGAGACCAAACGAAATTGTGGCCCATGTCACGGATTTAGAAAACGCCATGAACGAAGCCCTTTCTGAGAAATGGAGAGACACACGTGGCTTAGAAGTGGTCTCGATCGCCTTATCAAGCTTGACCTTGCCAAAGGAAGACGAAGATTTAATCAAAAACCTCCAACGTCAAGCCGTTTACAAGAATGCCGGTATGGCAGGTGCGACTTTAGTGGAAGCTCAAGCCGAAGCCATGAAGAATGCCGCTAATAATCCTAATGGAGCTGCCATGGGTTTCTTTGGAATGAATATGGCTATGGGTGCTGGAAATAATACAAATGCCGCTACTTTCTATGAAAAAGCCGCTCAAGAAGAAGCGAAAAAAGAAGAAACCAAAAAAGAAACAACAAAAGACACTTGGACTTGCCCAAAATGCGGTCATGAAGTCACTGGAAAATTCTGCCCAGAATGTGGTGAAAAGAAACCGGCAGACGGCTGGGCATGTCCAAAATGCGGAACGGTGAATAAAGGAAAATTCTGCACTGAATGTGGAGAAAAGAAACCAGAGGGCGCCCCGCTTTATCGTTGCGATAAATGTGGATGGGAACCAAAAGATCCAAAGAATCCGCCTAAGTTCTGTCCTAATTGTGGCGATCCATTCGACGATAACGATAAGCACTAGTTTATGTCTAACGTCATTGAGTATAAGTGCCCCAATTGCGGGGGTTCTTTAAAGTTCGATTCTTCAACTCAAAAGGTCGTTTGCCCTCAATGCAAAACGGAATTTGATGCCGAAGCAATCGACTCCTTTAAGGAAGATTTAGAGAACGCAAAAGGGGATGAATTAAACTGGAAAACCGTAACGAGTGAATTTTCTTCCGAAGAAGCCTCTTCGATGAATGTTTACCATTGCGATTCTTGCGGAGCCGAAATTGTTGGAGACGAAAACGTTTCAGCAACAACGTGCCCATTCTGTGAATCTCCTGTCATTTTGAAAGGAAGACTTTGCGGCGCTTTAAAACCAGACCTCGTCATACCTTTTAAATACGACAAAGCCTCAACAAAAGAGATAATGAGCCGTTACTTGAAGAGCAAATTCTTCTTGCCAAAGATTTTTAGGAGCGAAAACAAAATCGAAAACGTAAAAGGCATATACGAACCATTTTGGATTTATAACGCCGACGTCGTGGGAAAGGTCTTCTTTAACGCAGAACGTTCTCGTAGTTATGTCTCTGGTGATTATCAAGTCACCGAAGTCTCTCATTATCGCATTATGATCGATGGGAAAGCTGGATTTGATCATGTTCCAGTCGATGCTTCTCAATCAATGCCAGATGAGCTCATGGAATCAATCGAGCCTTTTGATTATGAAGGAATGAAAGAATTCACCCCAGTTTATTTAGCTGGTTATTTATCCGATAAATACGATGTTTCCAAAGATGATTGCGCAATAAGAGCCAATCAAAGATTCCGTGAAGGCACGGCGGATAAATTCCGTGAAACCATCAACACATATACGAGTGTTCGGGTGGATTCTACTTCTTTAAATCTTGAGAATGCTGAAGCGCGTTATGTTTTGTTCCCTGTTTGGATTTTAAATTCCAAGTGGAAAGATAAAAAGTTCACCTTTAGTATGAATGCTCAAACGGGAAAGATTGTTGGAAATTTGCCTTGCTCAGCAGGGAAATATGCCACTTTCTTCGCGCTTTTCTATGTGCTTACGGCTGCTGTTATTGGCCTTTTGATGTATCTATTCGCCGTTTCGGATGGAGCAGTAGTCACGAATTGGACGCTTATTATCTTTGCTTCCTTTTTCTTTGGCTGGATACCAGGACTTATTTTCTGCGAATATCATCGTAGAGCCTTAAAACCGGTCAAACTTCAAAAAGGCGCGAAAACTTATTATCGTCAAGGAAGCATGGACGTATATAAAAGGAAAGATGCCTACCTTTATACCACGAGAACTCGTGTTAAGATAAGCAACTCTTCTGACAGAAATGGAAAAAAATAAAATGAAACGAGGGATTGTCTTTGATTTAGACGGCACCTTGTGGGATTCTTCTCAAGAAGTGGTTTCTTCTTGGAATGAGGTTTTAAACAATTACCAAAAAGGCCGTTATCTTATCACTTTGGAACAAATGAAGGGGGCAATGGGCCTTCCTATGCTAGAACTTGGGAAGAAACTTTGGCCTTCTTTGGCGGAGGAAGAAATCCTTCCTTTGTTGAACGAATGCATGGAAAAAGAGAATATCTATCTTCTTTCTCATCCGGGAAAGTTATATCCCCATGTGAAAGAAACATTAGAGAAGCTCCATTCCCTATATCCTTTATATATTGTCAGCAACGCTCAAAAAGGATACATCGAGGCTTTCCTTCAAGGAACTTCCCTTTCTTCTTGCTTTGATGATTATCTTTGCTGGGGAGATACCTTTGCTCCAAAAGAAGTCACGATGAAAGCTCTTCAAGAACGTAATTATCTTGAGGAATGTATCTACGTTGGAGATACTTTAGGAGATGAGTTATCCTCGAGAAAAGCATCTTTCTATTTCATCCATGCAGGATATGGCTTTGGAAAAGCAAAAAATCCAGACAAAGAGATGAAAGATTTCTCTTCTTTGCCTAGCTTGGTTCAGGAAATCTTCTTCGAAAGAGGATAGAAATCCAAATTAGGCATAGAAATATCACAACGATTCCAAGAGACGCTTGCACCATAAAACGTCTCTTTTTCTTTATTTTCGCTATATCCGTTTGCAAACCAATAGTTTTGAAATTCGCAAGAATAGCGTTCTTTTTCATTGCTCACGGAAACTTTCAAAGAACCTACCGAATCTGAATAATATTCTCCCGAGGTGATTTTTTCATTCATCGAGGCAATCGAAACATAGAATTCTTTTGCCATTTGAGCATAAAGACGTTGCATCTCCTCGATATCTTTCGAAGCAAAGTTTTCCCAGCTTTTCAGATTTCGTTTCGTTTCTTCGCGATAACGTTTGTTAATGAGTTTGCCATCTTCCTCATAATTTAAATAATTGCAAGTTACGTTCTTATCTTGGCTAACATAGGTCCAATTCTCACGGAAATAAAGCTTAGCGCCGTATTTTCCTTTGATTCTAACGAAAGAATAATGGCTATTTTGATCAATTTCACGATCGATGGTTACATCTTGAATCAGCTTGTCTTCATCTTGATAGGAAGAAAGGGTTTCTTTTAAAGTGTAGCTCTTTGGAATATTCGTAAGAGGGGTATAGTTAATCTCTCTATCGATTTTCTTAAGC
The DNA here is from genome assembly GCA_900540385.1 of uncultured Mollicutes bacterium. GTDB lineage: Bacteria > Bacillota_I > Bacilli_A > RFN20 > CAG-826 > UBA4951. Next base: position 84,633 of record UQFY01000002.1, on the reverse strand, counting down.
ATGCTTAAAGCCTCATCATAGGTCGTTTCTTTTTCTTCTTTTTGACAAGAAGAGAGAGGCATCAGCAAAGGAAATAAGAGAAAGACGCTTTTTTTCATCGAAAGTATTTTAAACGTTTTGCCTTCGTTTGTCTTTTTCCCTTTCTTTAGAAAGGTTAAAATGTTCACTATGGATAATTTAGTAACGTTACTTGATAGAAAAGAATATCAATTAGTCTTGGATTTAAGTGAAGGAAGCAAAGATTCCTCCTCACTCTTTTGTAGAGTTTCCGCTTATTTAGGCTTAGGAAAGCCGAAAGAAGCCATGGAAATCGTTGAAAAGAACAAAGAAATTCTTTGGCAAGACTCTCCCTTAAAATGTTTGAAAGCTAATTTTGAGTTACGTTTTCTTCTCGAAGAATTCGATGAAGCCTATGAAGATGAAAAATATTTTTCTTCCTTGCCTTACGTTTCTCAAGAAGTGGAGGAATATCTACGTTCTTTGCCCCAAAGGATCCGTTATAACGAAAGACAGTCTTCCTTAAAGAAAAATTATTCCGAAGAAGATGTTAGAGAAACTCTTTTACATCCAAAAGACACTTATGAAGCAATGTCCTTGTTATCTTCTTTCAATGACGCGAAGACGATTTTTTATGCGGATAGCTTGTTAGAAATGTTAAAAACGTCTACATCAAATATCGTCAAAACATACGGCTTTATGTTGCTAGTGAAAGCAAATTATCCCTTGGAAGTATCTTTCGAGAAAAACGGAGAAAGTTTCCATATGATTCCTTGCAAAACTCTTTTGCCATTTGAAGAAGAAAAGGCAAAAACATTAGTTAGCATGTTACAAAAAGAAATGAAAGATCCCTCTTTGTTCCATATTGCAACAACCTTGCTAAACAACTATATGTTTGAGTTATATCCTCTTTCCATATTTGATAAATATTCTTTGGAAAATCTCTTTGCGTGTTTCGTCATTTTATCATACGAATATCTTCAATCCGCCTTTGATGAAGAAACGTTTTTAAAAGACAATTTTCTCCAAAAAGAGAAAGTGGAATTAGTGAAGGAAGACATCTCCTCCGTGCTCAAAAAAGCGGAACAGATGAAAGTCTAAAACATTACTTTTTCACCTTTTTAGCGTTTTTCGTTTGGAAAGTATCTAAAGATAGGGTAAACTAGAGCACGTTGCGATTAGCAAAATAGATTGAGGTATTCAATTACATGAAACACACAGTTGAAAAAATCAGCCCAAGCCGCGTCAAATTAGTCGCTGACGTCGACAAAGAACTTTGGGCAAATGCTCAAGAAAAAGCATTCAAAAAGACCGCGAGCAAAGTGAACGTCCCAGGCTTCCGCCCAGGAAAAGCCCCACGTAAGCTCATTGAAGAAAGAATCAACCAAGAAGCCGTTTGGAATGAAGCTATTGATGATGTCTTGACACCAGTCTTCGCAAACTTAATCACCGAAGAAAAACTTCAACCAATGTATCGTCCACAAGTGAACGTTACCAAACTTTCCAAAGACGAATTGGAATTGGTTTACACCATCGTTCTTCTCCCAGAAGTCACTCTTGGTGAATATAAAGGCTTAAAGGCCGTCAAGGTCGCTCCAAAAGTTACCGATGAAGAAGTGAACAAAGCCATTGATAACCTTTTAAAGGACAATGCTGAATTAGTCGTTACCGAACGTCCTGCTCAAACGGGTGACACCACCCTCATCGATTTCGATGGATATCTTGCTGATGAAAACGGCAAACTTTCTCCATTCGATGGCGGACAAGCCAATAACTACAGCCTTGAACTTGGTTCCCACCAATTCATCCCAGGCTTCGAAGAACAACTCGTTGGCATGAAAGATGGTGATAAGAAAGAAATCAAAGTCACCTTCCCGGAAAACTATGTCAAAGAACTCGCTGGCAAAGAAGCAACCTTCAAAATCACCATGCACGAAGTCAAGGAAAAACAAATCCCTGAACTTAATGATGAAGCCGTTAAGGATCTTGCCATTAAAGACGTTGCCACCGTTGATGGCTTAAAAGATTATGAGAAGAAGACCCTTCTTGCTCAAAAAGTCCAAGAATCCGAGAATGCTTTCTATAATGAACTCGTTGGTGAAATCATCAAGAATTCTACCTTTGTGATTGATCCAGCCGTAATCGAAAACGAAGCTCACCAAATGGAAGAAAATCTCAAAAAACAGATTGAATCCAATGGTTTAACCTTTGAACAATACTTAGAAATCACCGGTGCTAAAGCGGAAGATCTTCACAAGACCTATCACGTTAATGCCGAAAATAACATCAAGAATTTCTTAGTTCTTCACGAAATCGGAGTCAAAGAAAATTTGACCGCTACTGATGCAGATGTCGATGCCGAAATCAAAAAGATGGCTGAGCAATATAAGATGAAAGAAGAAGATGTGAGAAACATCATCAACAAGAACTTAGAAGATTTCCGCGGCCAAATCACCGATCGTAAAGTTCGTGAGTTCATCATGAATAGCGCTGCCAAAAAAGAAGGGGCGACCGAATTAAAGGAAGAAGCTCCAAAAGCCGAAGAAAAAGAAGCAGCTCCTAAGAAGGCTCCTGCAAAGAAAACTGCAACAGCCAAGAAGGCTCCTGCTAAAAAAGCAGAAGAGAAATAATCTCTTAAAAATAAAAAATGGATAAGGCGGAAGAAATTCTGCCTTATTTTTATTAAATTAGCACTTAACATTTGACAGTGCTAAAAGGAATCCTATAATTATCATTGCAAAAAGGAGGTATGAAAAATGGAAGATAAAACTCCCAATGAAAAACAACCGTTAACTCTCCCTTTCCTGATTACAAAAGGTTTGGTCGTATATCCGAATATGAACGAAGCCGTAGATGCGGGCCGTCCATACTCCATGGAAGCAATCCGCCAAGCAAAGGCAAATTCGAATAGCCTTCTCTTCGTTGGTTGCCAAAAAGAAGCGGATAAAGATGATATCAAAATCCCTGATGACGTCTTTGAAACAGCGACATTATGCCGCATTGTCTATAGCAATGAGAAAGATGGCAGCATCAAGGTTCGTTTAATCGGATCAAGAAGAGTTCTTCTTTCTAACATTCGTTTCGAAAAAGGAAGCTATATTGCCGATGGAAGCATTCTTGAGGATGAAGAAGGGGATGCGAATGAGGAACTTCAGCTTATCGCAAAGCTTTCTCAATCTCTTACGACATCGAACTTTATGAATCCTAACGTGGTCAAAAACACGTTAACATCTTTGCAAAACGGCGATTCTGTTGGAAATGTCGTGGATACGATTGCCCAATATTTAGATTTCCGCGTTGCCGATAAAGTCGCTCTTCTTGCTGAAAAAAACACCAATGAGCGTTTAAAGATTTTGCTTCGTCTTTTAGATGAGCAAAAACAAATCACCCAAATCGAGCAAAAACTCGATGAGACCGTTCGTGAAAGAGCAGAAAAATCTCAAAAAGAGTATTTCCTTCGCGAAAAAATGAAAGCCATCAAGGATGAACTTGGTGAGGGCGCTGGTGTCAATGATGTGGATGCTATCAAGGCAAAACTTGAAAAGAACCCATATCCGGAAAATGTCAAAGCAAAGATTAAGAATGAGCTTCACCGTATGGAAATGATGCCAGACGGCTCTCTTGAAAGTTCCTTGATCTTGAATTACATTCAAACCTTAATTAATGTTCCCTGGTTCCAAAGAACGGAAGATAATGATGATTTGAGTAACGTTCAAAAGATTTTAGATGAGAACCATTTTGGTCTTGAGAAAGTCAAAAAGAGAATCATCGAATATCTTGCTGTCAAGCAAGCGACAGGCACTTTAAAAGCTCCTATCCTTTGCTTTTTTGGCCCGCCAGGATGCGGTAAAACTTCCCTTGCGAAGTCTATTGCCCAAGCTTTAGGAAGAAAATTCTATAAATGTTCCCTTGGCGGTGTTTCCGATGAAGCGGAAATTCGTGGACACAGAAGAACCTATGTTGGCGCTCTTCCTGGAAGAATCATTCAAGGAATGACTCGCGCTGGCACCGTAAATCCAGTCTTTTTACTCGATGAAATCGATAAAGTTGGTGGAGCGAATTATCGTGGAGATCCATCTAGCGCTCTTCTTGAAGTACTTGATCCAGAACAAAATTTCGCCTTCAATGATAACTTTCTTGAAGAACCATATGATCTCTCTAACGTTCTCTTTATTGCTACAGCAAACTACCTTGAGAACGTCCCAGCTCCATTAAGAGATCGTTTGGAATTAATCGAAGTTCCTTCTTATATCGAGATTGAAAAGCTAAAAATCGCTGCGGATTTCTTAATCCAAAAGCAAATGAAAGCGAACGGTTTAAAAGAAGGAGACATCATTTTCACCGAAGAAGGAATCCGCGAAATGATCGAATTCTATACTCGTGAAGCGGGTGTCCGTGAACTCGAAAGGCTTGTGGCTTCTTGTTGCAGGAAAGCCATCGTTGAGTTAATTAAGAATCCATCCCTTCCTCGCCCGATCAAAGTCGATGCCGAACAAGTGAAAAAATACCTTGGCGTGGAGATTTTTGAAGACACGAAGAAAGAGAAAGAACCTCAAATTGGCGTGGTTACTGGCTTAGCCTATACCGAATTTGGTGGAGATATCTTGCCAATTGAAGCGACTCATTTCCATGGTAAAGGCCAACTTGTCTTAACGGGTAACCTTAAGGATATCATGAAGGAAAGCTGCATGATCGCTCTTGATTACGTCCGTGCGAACGCTACCAAATATGGCATCCCGGAAGAAATGTTTGAAAAGAACGACATTCACCTTCATTTCCCTGAAGGAGCTGTGCCAAAAGACGGCCCAAGTGCTGGTATTGCTATTACTTGCGCCATTATCTCGTCGCTTTCTGGAAAGCCAGTTAACAATAACGTAGCGATGACAGGCGAGGTTACACTACGTGGCAAAGCTCTGCCGATTGGTGGCTTAAGGGAGAAATCCCTTGCTGCTCTCCGTAGTGGAATTAAAACGATTTTGGTTCCTGAGGAGAATAAAAAAGACGTTGATGAACTTCCAGAAGAAGTCAAGAAAGGTCTCACGATTCATTTTATGAAATGTGTCGATGACGCCTTACCATTTGTCTTTGAAACGGAAAACAACAAAGCGTAAAGGAAAAAGAGAAATTCCGCATAGGGGTTTCTCTTTTCTTTTTGCTATAATTTGCTTATGGCTATCATTAAATTTCAAAACGCAAAATATATTCTCTCAGCTCCAAATAAGAGCTTTCGCCCCAAAGACAATCTCAAAGAAATCGTCTTTGTTGGAAAGTCAAACGTCGGGAAATCTTCTTTAATCAATACTTTAACGGGACAAAAGATTGCTTTTTCTTCCAAAAATGCAGGGAAAACCCGTTATTTAAATTATTTTTTAATCGATAACTCTTTCTATTTGGTAGATTCCCCTGGGTATGGTTTTACCTCTTATGGCAGTAAAGAAGACGTTTCTTTCGGCGAGATGATGGAAGATTATTTCCAAAACCCTTTATTAAAAGGCTGCATCTTTCTTATCGACTCTCGAAGAGAACCATCGGAAGAAGACGAAATGTTGCTCGAGCACTTAAAAGAAGAAGGAGTACCAACTCTTCTTGTTCTAACGAAATCTGATCTAGCCAAACAATCGGATATCGCTTTGGCGAAAAAAAGATATGCCGGAATGGATGTATTGCTTTCTTCAAAGAAAAATAAACCGGATCTTTTACGTGCTAAAATCGCTGCTTTTTTGAAATAAAGTTCTCTTCCCCTTGCAAAACACCTTATTTCAACTATGATTTAGCGTTATGAAAAATTTACCTAAAGAAATCTTTGATAGAGAAAAAAGCCTAGTTGGCTTCTCTTCCTCCCTTTTAAAACACTTCCATGTTGAGCCTTTTCATGAGACAGACCCTGAAATTGATCGTCTTTTGGAAGGACATAAGAAAGTTTGTGTTTTTCTTTTCGATGGAGCGGGAAAATATAATATTTCTCTTTTCCCTCACACAAACAAATACCTTATTTCCCATCAAAAGTGCGTTATTTCTTCGACGAATCCTCCGACAACTGTCGCAGCAACAAACGCCTTTTTAACGGCAAAGTGGCCTAAGGAAAATGGCTGGATGGGTTGGACGCAATACATTCCTAGCCTTCATTTCCCTCTTTGTGTTTTTCCTGATGTGAACGATTTAACGGGTGAAAAAGTGAACTATTATCATGATGGCAGCCATTTCTTTGACCGTTATTGCCCATTAAAGAAAATCGATGTTCTTATGCAAGAGAAAGGCGTGAATGCAAAACTGGAATATCTTTATCCTCTTGGTGGAGAAAAAGCTCCGAAGAATTATAAAGAAATGGTTCAACACGCGACTTCCTTCTTCAAAAATGGTGGAGAATTCCTTTATTCTTATACTCCTCATCCAGATAAAGAGCTGCACCAATATGGCGTAAAATCCCTCTCTGTTTGGAATGAGTTCCGTAAAATCAATAAAATGATTCGACAATTCGTGAAAGAAAATCCAGACGTCTTAGTAATTAGTATGGCTGACCATGGCCTTATCAACGTGAAATATCGAGATATCGCTCTCCATAAAGAATTGGTAGATTGCCTTTCTTTACCGATGTCCTTAGAAGGAAGAAATGCGACTTTCTTTGTGAAAGAGAGTAAAAAAGAAGAATTTGCCTCTCTTTTCACGAAGTATTATCCGGATTTCGTTCTTCTAACGAAAAAGGAAGTTCTTGAAGAAAATATCTTTGGCGTTGGGGAAGAAAATCCTCATTTTCAAGAGTTCATCGGAGATTTCCTTGCTATTGCAGTTGGAGAAAACGTTCTTTGGAACTCCAAACAGGTGCTAAACAAGAAAACTTTTCTTAAAGCGCATCATGCAGGAGAAACCAAAGAAGAAAGAGAAATCGCTTTATCCTTTTACAATCTTTGAAGGTTGTTAAAAATCTTACAGGGTTTTATAATTTTCCCGTTCGTTGAAGAAGAGGGATCCTTCCTCCTTGATGCAAAGAGAGCCAGAGTAGCTGAAAACTGGTCATCAAGAAAAGGTGAGTCGCTTTGGAGAATAGAAGAAATTCCGTTTGCTGCGTTAAAGCCAAAGAGCCAAAGAAAATCTTCTTTGGAATTAGGGTGGTACCGCGCGCCGCGTCCCTATATGGGATTCGGCGTATTTTTTATTTTAAGGAGGAGAAAAAATGCTCGATAAGCATTATGACCCAAAAACAGTCGAAGAGGGCAAATATGAAAAATGGGTTAGCGGCGATTATTTCAAAGCTGGTTTAGATAAATCAAAACCCCCGTTCTCTCTTGTTATTCCGCCACCAAACGTTACAGGAAAACTACATCTTGGACATGCGATGGATACGACTTTGGAAGATATCATCACCCGATATAAGAGAATGAAAGGATATGACGTCCTTTGGCTTCCGGGAATGGATCACGCTGGCATTGCCACCCAAGCAAAAGTCGAGGCAAAGCTAAGAGAAGAAGGTATCTCCCGTTATGATTTAGGAAGAGAAGGTTTCTTGAAGAAGGCCTGGGAATGGAAAGACGAATACGCTAAAACCATCCATGAACAATGGAAGAAAATGGGCCTTTCTATCGATTATTCCCGCGAAAGATTTACCTTAGACGAAGGGCTTTCTAAAGCTGTTCGTCATGTTTTCGTCACTCTTTATAATGAAGGCCTTATTTATCAAGGAGAAAGGATTACCAACTGGGATCCTGAATTGAAGACGGCTTTAAGCAACATTGAAATCATTCACAAAGATGATGAAGGAGAATTCTTCTATTTTAAATATGATGTGGTGGGAACAGACCAAAGCATCATTGTTGCAACAACTCGTCCAGAAACCATGTTTGGCGATACAGCCGTTTTCGTGAACCCTAAAGATTCTCGTTATAAGAATTTAGTCGGGAAAAAAGTTATCAATCCGGCCAATGGGGAAGAGCTTCCTTTGATGGCTGATTCCTATGTCGATCTTTCTTTTGGAACAGGCGCGATGAAATGTACTCCAGCCCATGATCCAAATGACTTTGCTTTGGCTAAAAAATATGGTTTCCCAATGATTAAAGTTCTTGATGAAACCGCTCATATGAACGATAAGTGCGGTATCTATCAAGGCATGGACCGTTATGAATGTCGTAAAGCTTTAGTAGAGAAGATTAAAGAAGAGGGACATCTTGTAAAAATCGAAAAAATCGTCCACTCTGTCGGACACTCCGAAAGAAGCGATGCGGTTGTGGAACCTATGCTTTCTAAGCAATGGTTCGTGAAGATGAAGCCTCTTGCCGATAAAGTTCTTGAAAGACAAAAAACTTCCGGAAAAGTTAACTTTGTTCCAAAACGTTTCGAGAAAGTCTTGTTACGTTGGATGAGCAATATCGAAGACTGGTGCATTTCTAGACAACTTTGGTGGGGACACCGTATTCCTGCTTATTACAATAAGGAAACAGGAGAGCTTTTAGTTAGTGAAGAAACTCCAGATTTAAATGTCTACCGCCAAGACGAAGATGTTTTGGATACGTGGTTCTCTAGCGCTTTATGGCCTTTTGCCACTTTAGGCTGGCCAAACACGGATAGTCCTGATTTCCAACGTTATTTCCCTACCTCTTGTTTGGTAACGGGGTATGACATTATCTTCTTCTGGGTTTCAAGGATGATTTTCCAATCCCTTCATTTTACCGATGAAGTTCCTTTCAAAGATGTTGTTATCCATGGCCTTGTTCGTGACTCTTTAGGAAGAAAGATGTCTAAATCCTTAGGAAATGGCATCGATCCGATGGATGTCATCGATCGTTATGGCGTGGATGCTCTTCGTTATTTCATCACCACCAACTGCACCCCAGGGATGGATATGCGTTATATCGAAGAAAAGGTTGCTTCGAGTGAAGCCTATTTGAATAAGATCTGGAACGCTTGCCGTTATGTTGAAGGTGTTTTAGGGGATTCTTATACTCCTCATGAAATCGACAAGAAGAAATTAGGGACCTTAGACGCCTTCATTTTAGATCGTCTTGAAAAGACTGTGAAAAAAGTCGGAAGCAAGATGGATTCTTATGAATTTGGACAAGCCTCTTCAACTTTGTATGACTTTGTCTATGATGATTTCTGCTCTTCCTATTTGGAATTCTCTAAGATTTCTCTTTCGCATGGCGGAGAAGAAGCGGAAGTCACGAAGGATGTTTTATATAAGGTAATGCGTGAAATCATCCTCATGATTTATCCATATTGCCCATTCGTAAGCGAAGAAATGTATCTCTCTTTGCCTGCTCATAAAGATTCCATTATGTGTGAACCATATCCGGTTTATGAGAAGGAATTGTTGAACAAAAAAGCAAGCGATAAGGTTGCTATTCTTCAAGATATGATTCGCGATATCCGTAATTACAAATCCACAAATTCCATAGCCCCTAATGCCAAAGTGAGATTGATCGTTTCGCCAAAAGAGCCGTTCGCTGGCTTTGGAGAGTATCTCTCTCGTTTTGCTTTCGCTACCTCTTATTCCGTGAAAAAAGAAGCTTTAGGTGGAAATCCTTTCATGTATCCTGGATTCTCCATGGTTGTGGAAGAAGATGTGGATCCTTCGGTATTGCTTGAGCGCCTATTGAAGCAAAAGACTTATTTGGAAGGGGAGATTGCCCGTTCTCATAAAATTCTTTCCAATCCTGGTTTCTTAGCAAAAGCACCGAAAGAAAAAGTTCGCGTTGAGGAAGAAAAGCTTTCTAACAACAGCAAACTTTTAGCAAATATTGAAGCCAAAATAGCGGAAATTCAAAAATAAGTAAAAATTTTTGTCCGTTTTTCGAAATACCCCCCTTCTTATAAGTGAAGGGAGGTTTTTCAAATATGCGAGCATTAAATCCGGAAGAACTAGAGACGATTGTTCCTGGCGAAGCGATTACCTTAACTGCTGTTATGGCGGTTTTGGCGATTGCGATAACGGCGGTTGTGGTTTATCGGATTTTCCGCACTTCCTCGGGGAGTGCAAAAATACCCGGTGGCTGGCAATTCACCTGGAAATGATTATCAAAGAAATGAAAAAAGAGAACTTACCTAGGGAAAAGGCCCTAAGGAAAGGAATCTCAACGTGCAATGACCCTGAGCTTTTAGCGATATTGCTTCGAAGTGGGTGTGTGGGGAAAAACGCTTTAGAACTGGCTTCTGAAATCTTGTCTACTTACAAGGACTTTCCAACCTTGGCAAGTACACCTGTGGAATCCTTTTATTCCATTAAGGGAATTTCTGATGCCAAAGCGTTAACCTTGGCCGCCACCTTCGAAATCGCTAGACGCTCTTCTGTCGAAGCACCTTACCTCTCTTTGCTTTCTGCGAAGGAAATATTTGAGCATTATCGACTTTTTCTGGGACAAGAGAAAAGAGAGATACTCTTCTTGCTTTGCTACGACAAGCGAAAGAGAATCCGTAAAGAAAAAGTCGTTTTCACTGGAGATGAGAATGGAATTTGTGCTTCCTCCAAAATCATCTTAATGGAAATTACTGGCTCTTTCTTCTCTTATTTTGTCTTGCTTCATAATCATCCCTCTGGGCTTCCTTTGCCTTCAAAAGGGGAGATCGAATTTACAAACACATTGGCGAAAAACTCCGCTTTACTCGGGGTGCGTCTATTGGATCACATTATCGTTTCGAATGACACTTATTTCTCGTTTCACGAAAATGATTTGATGGTTGATTAACGCTATCTTTTTCTCTTCATTTTCTCCATTTGGTGGGATATTTGGAAAAAAGAAAGAAAAAAATTAGAAAGCCTTACAAATCATCGTTGTTTTCTTAAAATGAAGTGGTATAGTTATTAACGTTGTGACGCTCCTTAGCGCCTCAACCGCTTTGAAGTGGTAACTAACGCGAATCAAAATCGGACCATTAAAGCGAGTACTAGACAAAAAAGGAGGAAATAGCATGTACGCAATCGTCGAGACTGGTGGCAAGCAAATCAAAGTTTCTGTTGGTGACAAGATTTATGTCGAGAAACTTGATGCTGAAGCTGGAAAAGAAGTGAAACTCGAAAAAGTCCTTTTACTCGGTGGTGAGAAAACAGTCGTTGGCAAACCTTATGTTGAGGGTGCTAGCGTTCTTGCCAAAGTTGAAAAACAAGGATTAAACGAGAAATTAACCATCTATAAGTACAAGAGCAAAGCCAATGTCCGTAAAAAACAAGGACATCGTCAACCTTATACTTGCTTGGTTATCGAATCCATCAACGCCTAATGATTTCTGTTACTTTTGTTGAAAAAAACGGTAAGTTTATCTCTTTGGAGGTGAAAGGGCATGCTGGAAGTGGTCCCTATGGGCACGACTTGGTATGCGCAGCCGTCAGTGGAATTCTTCTTGGGGGTTTGAATAATCTTCAAGATGGAGATCAGAATTACAAAAGCGAAGTAAAAGAAGGCCATGTGTATCTAGAAGCTCTTAAGGAAGTTTCTGAACACGATTACATTGTTCTCGAAACCATCGAGAAACAAATTGAAAGCGTCGCTTCTTCTTATCCGAAGAATGTGAAGCTAGAAAGGAAGCACAAATGAATTTCGTCATTGATTTGCAATTATTCGCCTCTAAAAAAGGTGTATCTAGCACGAAAAACGGCCGTGATTCTGCTGGTCGTAGATTAGGCGCAAAAGTCGGTGATGGACAACACGTTCTTGCTGGCAATATCATTTATCGCCAAAGAGGAACAAAAATTCGTCCAGGAGCAGGCACGAAGATCGGTGGAGATGACACCATTTACGCTGTCATCGAAGGCATCGTGAAATTCGAGCGTGTTGGAAAGAACGGAAAGAAAGTTTCTGTTTATCCAATCGAAGCGAAATAAGCAATTCTTCAAGAAACGGCTCCCGTGTGGAGTCGTTTTTCATTAATGTAAAATGGAATCCCTTGCAGGGATACTTTATAATCTATTCGTATGAAACTAGACATCGTAATTGCCGTTAAAAATCAGACGGCCAAATTGTTGGATCACTTAGAAAATATAGGCATACCTTATTTTGATTCTTTAGGTGTTGCCTATGATATTTTGATTGTCTCTGATCATTCTGATGAGCCTTCACAAAAAGCCCTTGAAGAAGGAATGAAAAAAATGCCTCTTCAAGTAAAACTTTTGCCATATGAAGACATTCCAGGAAAGGGACACGGAGTCGAAAAAGGCATTTTGGCTGCCACAGGAGATTATGTCCTTTTTATGGATGCTGATTTTGCAACCGACATTCACATCTTAGATTCAATTCTTCCACAAATTACCCATTATGATTGTTTTATTGCCTCAAGACATAGCAAAGGATCAAAAATCCTTACGAAGCAATCCTTTGTTCGTCGTTTAACTTCTTGGGGAGCGCGTTTCATCGTACGCCATAAATTCCATCTTCAGGGAATTCATGATACTCAATGCGGTTTTAAATTGTTCCGTTTGAATGTTGCAAAAGAAATGGCTAAAAGACAAATCATCAATGGTTTTGCCTTTGATGTTGAATATCTTTATTTTTTACAATTAAATGGTTTTTCTATCAAAGAAATTCCTGCGACTTGGACGGACGATCCTTCTTCGACCGTTTCTTCTCCTTTAAAAACATCCCTTCGCTTTTATAAGGATTTAGTAAAAATTAAGAAAAACAAAAAGAACTATCTTTTGAGCTCTGAAGAAAAAGAAGAACTATTGCAAAAGAAAAATTAAGGAGACACAAACATGCTAATCGATCGTTGTGTAATAGAAGTAAGAAGTGGAAAAGGCGGAGACGGAGCCATCTCCTTTTTACAAGATAAACATACCACCAAAGGCGGACCTGATGGGGGGAATGGAGGAAGAGGAGGCTCGATTTTTTTCGTTGCGAAAAAGAATTTGAATACTCTTTATAATTTCCGCCATTCTCGCGTTATCATCGCTATGGACGGAGAAAAAGGCCAACGTAAAAACATGTATGGCCATGCTGCCTCCGATGTTTTTGTTGAAGTACCTTGCGGAACAATCATCAGTGAAGAAAAAACCGGGCGTGTTTTAGCAGATTTGCATGAAGAAGGGCAAACGGTTTGCGTAGCCAAAGGAGGAAGAGGAGGAAGAGGGAACACTTGCTTTAAATCTTCTCGTCATCGTATTCCACGAATCGCAGAAAACGGCCATCCAGGAGAAAAAAAGCGTTTGATTCTTGAATTGAAAATGCTTGCTGATGCTGGGCTTGTTGGCTTCCCTTCTGTTGGCAAGTCAACTTTCTTGAATGTTGTTACTAAAGCGAATGTTCCAACGGCTGACTATCCATTTACCACCTTGATTCCAAATCTTGGCGTTGCTTATTTGCCAGATGGAAGAAGCTTTGTTTTGGCGGATTTGCCAGGCTTAATCGAAGGGGCACATGAAGGAAAAGGCTTAGGAATTACCTTCCTCCGCCATACAGAACGTTGCCGTGTTCTTGTTCATATGGTTTCAATGAGCGGGGAAAGAGATCCCTATTCTGATTACCAAATCATCAACGCTGAATTAAAAGATTATGGTGCGGATTTAGAAAAAAGACCGCAAATTGTTGTCGCTTCTAAAATGGACTCCGAAGGGGCGGAAGAAAGAAAAGCCGAATTTGATAAAAAATTAGGATTCGAATCAATTCCTCTCTCCTCGATTACACACAAAGGTATCGAAAAACTTCTTTATAAAATCGCTGATTTAGTAGATTCTACGCCACTTTTCCCAATCAAAGGGGTGAATAGTGAGACGGAAATGAAAGTCTACGACGCTCACGAAGATTCCAAAGAGAACTATCAAGTACTTTCTCTTGGAAAACATGCCTGGGTTATTAAGGGCGAAAAGCTAGAAGCCAGAGCTGCTTTAATCAATCTTTCGACGGATGAAGGCGTTGAGCAACTTATCAAATTATTAAATTCCGTGAATATCGATGATAAGTTAAAAGAGGCTGGCGCTGTTGATGGTGATACGGTTTCCATTGGAGAATTTGATTTCACCTATACGGAATAGCTATAATTTTCTTATGAAAAAAGAGACGCTTTTTGCTGGTGTTGTTTCCCTAGTGTCTGCTCTCTTTATTCTTCTCTTTTGCATCTTCTTCGCTTGTTTAAACTGACTTATGTATTATTCATTTACTGGAAAAATCATTGATGTTTCGAACGATTCCATTGCCATTGATGTCAATGGAATTGCTTTTGAGCTTTTTGTGGCAAGGCCTTTAGAATGGCAAGTTGGCACGGAAACGACCGTTTATTCTTATGAAGTTTATAACGAGAACGACCATTATTTGGTTGGTTTTTCGACGAAGATGGAGAAAGACGCTTTTAAATCGTTGATTCAAGTGAAGGGCATTGGCCCAAAAACGGCTATAAACGCCCTTAGTGCGACAACTCCAGATGAACTTTTCCGCGCAATTTCTGCTAGTAATACTTCATATTTGAAAAAACTTCCTGGAATTGGCCCTAAAGCCGCCTCTCAGATTATCTTGGATTTGAAAGGAAAACTCGCTTCACCAACCAATAAGAACACTAACGATGAAAGATACGAAGACGTTCGTGCCGCATTAAAGAGCATGGGCTTTAAAGTCAAAGATATAGATGCTGCTCTTTCTAGCATTAATGAGCCAAATCTTTCTACAGAAGATATTCTTCGCGCTGCTTTATTGAAACTTAGAGGAAGTCGTAAATGAAAAAAGAAAGAATCTTAGATGCCAATAAAGAAGAAGGGGATCTTTCTAGTGATCTAACTTTGAGACCTCATACTCTTTCGGAATATGTGGGACAAACTGAATTAAAAGACAATCTCCGTGTTTTTATTGGCGCGGCTAAAAAAAGAGAAGAACCTTTGGATCATGTTTTACTTTATGGCCCGCCAGGTTTAGGAAAAACGACGCTCGCTTATGTTATCGCCAATGAAATGGGCGGGAATATTAAAACAGTAAACGGACCTTCCATTGAGAGAACAGGCGATTTAGCGGCAATATTATGCGAATTAGAACCAGGAGACGTTCTTTTTATCGATGAGATTCATCGTCTTCCTAGACAAGTCGAAGAAATTCTTTACGGCGCAATGGAAGATTTTCAATTAACTATCATGGTTAATCACGATGGAAATTCCAAGCCTTTGAATATGGCCTTGCCACCTTTCACTCTTGTTGGCGCGACAACAAGAGCTGGTGATTTAAGCGCTCCTTTACGGGCTCGTTTTGGAATTTCTGCGAAAATGGATTTCTATACGAATGCTGAAATTGAAGCCATTATCAAGAGAACTTCTCGCGTTTTAAAAATGCCAATTGATGAAGAAGCCTCTTCCCTTTTGGCCAAACGTTCTCGTGGAACTCCACGAATTGCGAATAGAATCTATCGAAGAGTCCGTGATTTTGCCTCATATGAAGGGCTAGAAAGCATCGACTCTAAAATAGCCTTAAAAGCCATGAACGCTTTAAAAATCGATGAACTTGGTTTAGACGATGTTGATATTAAGTATTTAAGAACAATCATCGAGCGTTTTCATGGCGGACCAGTGGGTATTGAATCGATTGCTTCCGCGATTGGCGAGGAAATCACCAATTTAGAAGACGTGTATGAGCCTTATTTGGTGATGATTGGCATGATTAATCGCACACCAAGGGGACGTGAAGCTACTTCAAAAGCTCGCAAACACTTAGGGTTTGTGAGTCAGGAATATCTTTTTTGATTTCCTTTTCTTTCTTGATTGCGTGTTTTCCAGCGTTATTTCTTGCTATCGCATACGTGCGTGCGTAAAATAATTATCGCAATTGTCTGCATTCTTTTATGCTAGACCTGCTAGATACTTGGAGGAGAGATATGTTACGTAAACTCGGTTATATCCTAACAAGCTCGTTACTCATCATTGGTTCTCTTGCCACTATGGGCAATGCCATTTCCATGATGGACACGGATGTTAGCTATGGCAATAGCAAGGCACTTTATTTTAAGATTTCCAAAAAAGATACCACCTATAAAGGAGTGGATCCTGCTAATTACATCCAACAAACCGAAGGCTATGATGCCGTTGATGAAGTTGCGGAAGAAATGGAAAACCGTCTTGAAAATTGGGATGTGAATGCGGAAGTAGACAAAGTTGGTTACGATACCATCAAAGTTACCGTAAGAACTGCTTCTAACGATGATACCGAATATCGTTATTTGGAAGACTATCTTTCTTTTTCTGGCCAAGATATCACCATTGGTGTTGGTGCACCTACCCAAGAAATTCAAAAAGATGCTCCTTCTAGAACTTCTTATCGTAGCAATAAAATGTTTGAAGGCAATACAGCCGCCATCGAATACGTTAATAATGTTCCTGTTGTCACCATCAAAGTTAATCAACCTGGCGAAAATGGCGAATTAAACGAACTTATTAAATTCTGCTCTGACAACTCTAAAGAAGCGGACAGCGAATCTTCCACGGAAGCTCAATATTGTTATGTTGTTCTTTGGAACCATTTCCAAGAAGGCGATAACTATCTTGATGCCACGAATACTTCCGCTGAGGATTATGATCCAAATATGGCAAAGCGTCTCGTTTTCGGAGAAGGCGCATCCAATGCTTGGTATGTTGACACAACCAACGAAAATAATAACTACACGAAATTCCAATTAATTCCTAATAGTGACGCTATTCAAAATGGAAATTTCGATTCTTCCAAGGCAGGAGCTGCCTATAAAGCGGCTTTATATTACTGCTCTATTTTGAATGCTTCCTCTTATAAATACGACATTACTTTCGATTATTCTACCGATGTTCCTGCTTCTGTAGATAGCATCATCACCCCAAATGACTGGCATTTAAGTGTTAATATGGGGCCTACGATGATCGCGATGATCGTTTCTTTATGCATTGCAGCCGTTGTTCTCGCTCTTTTCTACCATTTAGGTGCTTTAGGAATTATGAGCAATACCCTTCTTTCCATTGAATTGGGCATTCTCGTTTTCTCTTATTTCTCTGCTCAATTTGGCATTGGCGCCCTAGTCGGCTTTATTCTTGGCGGTTTGGTTACCATCTTTGGCGGCGTTTATTATTATTCCAAATTAAAAGACGAACTTTACAAGGGCCGTTCTTTAAAGAAAGCGGAATCCGAAGGTGCCAAAAAAGCTCTTTGGCCTACACTTGATGCCGGTATTGTTGCAATCGTCATCGGTCTTTGCATTTATGGATTTATTCCAGGAACAGTCGGGAAAATGGGCTTATCTCTTATTTGGACGGCTGCTGCAGGAACTATCTTGAATTTGATTTTAGGACATTTCCAAGGTTGGATGCTTGCAAATGATTCCTCTTCCGAAAAAACTTTAAATAAAACCTACTTTGTTGACGAAAGTAAGATTCCTAACCTTCTTAAAGAAGAAAAACAAACCTATTTCGGTGCTTATGCCGATAAGGATTTCACCAAACATAAACGTATTTGGGAAGTTTTAGCAGGGGTCTTAGCTCTTGCTTCGATAGTTGGGGTAAGCGTCTTCTCTTCCTTGAAGGGTGATGCCTTCAATTATTCTGGGGCTTTTGAAAATACAACATCTATCTCCGTAGAGTATCGTGTTGACTCTAAATCCCAAGCCACTAAGACGATGGCTTCCTTAGACGACGTCCGTAATTATCTTTTAGATGTCATTTCTTATAATGACAAGAAATTAGCCGATTATGTAAGTGGCGATATCACTTTGGAACAAACCACCGTATCTATCAACGATGATAGCGAAATCAAAAAATACGATGTCTATCATTTTGACGTCCCACTTAGCGTTTATTTCGATGCCGAAGCCCAATATGATTTCGTCGTTAAAGATGAAGCCATGCATGATTATTTGAATGAGGCTTTAGCAAAGGCAATTACCTATAACGCTGATATGGAAGCTATCACTGTGAGTGGCAATCGTGTTGTTTATCAAGCCGGAAGCCCAGATTTAAGCATGATTTATGTGGCGCTTAGCGTTGCTTCCGCTTCCATGCTCGTCTATTATTGGCTCCGTTTCGGTCTCTCTCGTTCCTTACCTGCAACTGTCTTTGCTTTAGAAAATAGCGTTGTAATCACCGGTTTCTTCACTTTGACAAGACTTGCTGTCACACCTGTTGTTTCTCTTAGCGTCTTATCTGCTTTCTTTATTCTTGAGATGCTTGCTTCCATCTTATTTAATAAGGAAAAAGAATTAATCAAAGACAGCCGTGAAAAAGATAAGAACACTCTTTCTTTCAGAAATTCTATGCTCACTTTGGCGAATTCTCAAAGTGCTGGTGAAATCATTATCTATTCCTTGTTGCTTCTTGGTACATTCTTACCATTTATTGGTGTTGCACCAGCTCTCTATAGAACCGTATTCTTAGGAATTTCCATCGCAATTTTGATTGCACTTGCCTTAGTTCTTACCATTACCGTTCCTACTACAAAACTTCTTTCTGAAGGAATCTCTTCCCTTAGAAGATCCGTTAAGGAAACTTGGGAAAATCGCCCTCGCAATCAAGATAAGAACGGTAAACAAAAGAAGAAGTCTTCTGAGCCTGAAGAAGCTACCTTCATTGGAATTAACGACTAATAATGGATAGCTTGCTGGATAGAATTTGCCAACATTACGGAATCACGAAGGAGGAATATGAGAGAATTTCTCTTCCTCCTTCTTTTTCTAATTTGCCCCTTTTGGACGACAACCCTATTGTTTTAAAGGCAATTGAACGTTTGGAAGACATCAAGGAAAGAAAAGGAAAAGTCCTTGTTTATGGGGATTATGATACAGACGGGGTGATGTCTACTTCCATTTTGGTGCGTGCTTTTCGTGAATTTGGCATCCAAACCGAAGGATATCTTCCCTCGCGTTATCAAGACGGATATGGTTTAACGGTCAACAACGTCGATAAAATCTTTCAAAAAGGCTACTCGCTTATTTTTACTTGCGATAATGGCGTGACTGCTCATGACGCTCTAAAAGAAGCGAAAAAATTAGGTATTGAAGTTATTATTCTTGATCACCACGAATTTGATGATGTTGCTCCTGAAGCCGATATTGTGATTCATCCAGAAACAACGAAATATGGTTCGGTAGCAATTTCTGCTGGCTATTTGTCTTTTATTTTTTCACATGCTTTGCTTAAGAAAACAGACCCTTATCTTCTTTCTTTAGGAGCGGTATCTACCATCTCTGATATGATGCCTTTTCTTTCGTATAATCGTGAAATTATCCGCTTAATGCTTGATTACATCAGGAAAAAACCAATCAATGAGTTTTTGTTACTAACAGAAAGAAAATACATTGATGAATCCGTTTTCCAAATGGAAATCATTCCAAAGATAAACTCGATTGGAAGAATCGAAAAAGGAAGCACGATCAATCGCCTTCTTCGCTATTTCGTGGAAAGAGATCCAAAAATGAATGAAACGATTTCCTCTTGGATTAACGAAGAAAACGAAAAAAGAAAAGAACTGACTAAAAACGCCGTGGATGAACTTTCCCTTTCACCAAGTGATTTGGCGATTGTTGTCCAAACTTCTTTACCAGAGGGACTAAATGGCCTTCTTGCATCAAGACTTTTAGCAACCTATCAAAAACCTGTTGCTGTTTTTTCTCCTATGGAAAAGGATCCTTCCCTTCTTGTCGGCTCCTTACGCTCTCTTGAAGGGGTTAATATTCTAGATGCATTTAAAGAGATTAATATCCCTCTTCTTAGTAAGGGTGGGCACCCTTTTGCGGGTGGTTGTTCTATTCGTAAAGAAGATTTTGAATCTTTCCGCAAAGAATATATTTTCTTTGCCTTAAAGCATAAAATAATGGCAAAAAATGACGATGGAATCGATATATCATTGAATGAATGCAATATGAAATCCTATCGTTTGATTGAAACCTTCTCACCTTTTGGCTTAGGCTGGGAGGCACCGAAGTTCCTACTTAAAGGCTTAAATCCAACAACCTTTACTTACCTTAAAGGTGGAAAATACCTTTCTGTAAAACTTTCCGAGGATACAAAAATCTTTTCTTTCTCTTTAGGAGAAAACTCATTTGAAGCGGATGAAAAGGTCAATCTTCTTCTAAATTTCCGTTTGAATGAATTTAAAGGAAAGCTTTCTCTTAATTTGATGGCGGAAAGGGCTTTCTAAAATTCCATTTTCTCGTGCATGCGTAATATAATATTGTCATTATGGCGGAAGAAAAGAAAACAGAACAAGTTGCGTTAGTTCCTAATGGGGGCTACCCCATGCACACTTACGAAGACCTTCGTGAGCTTTTTTGTGTTTATATTAAGGACCAAAAAGATCGTGAATTGATTCAAGAAGCCTATCTTTTAGCGAAAGAAAAACACGCTGGCGTATTTCGCCGTTCTGGTGAGCCTTATATTCAACACCCAATTGAAGTGGCCTATATTTTGGCTCAGCTTCAGGCAGGACCTGAGACGATTATTTCCGGTCTTTTGCACGATACTGTCGAAGATACCGATTTAACGATTGCCGAAATTAAGAAACGTTTTGGAGAAGATGTCGCTTTAATCGTCGATTCTTTAACCAAAATTCAAAGAATGAAACTCTCCCACCGTACGGAGCAAGATTTTGAAGCGGAAGATCACCGAAAGATTTTCTTAGGCATGGCGAAAGATGTTCGTGTCATTATCGTTAAGCTTGCCGATCGTCTTCATAATTTAAGAACTCTTTCTTCTTTACGCCCAGAACGTCAAAAAGCCCTAGCAAAGGAAACATTGGAGGTTTTTACTCCAATTGCCCATCGTTTAGGTATTTATAAAATGCAAAGCGAAATGGAAGACCTTTCTTTGAAATATCTTGAACCAGAGAAATACAATGCGATTTTAAAGATGTTGAATGAAAGAGAAAGCAACCGCCAAGAATCGCTTAACAGTTTAAAGAAACGTATCGCTGACTTGATTTTCGAACAAAAAATACCATTCCGTATGGAATCGCGTATCAAATCTATTTATTCCATCTATCGAAAAATGTATCTCAAAAATTACAATTTCGATGAAATATACGATGTTTTGGCTATTCGTGTGATTACAAAAACGATCATGCAATGCTATGAGATCCTTGGAATTGTTCATGCGACATTCAAACCTATTCCCGGTCGTTTCAAAGACTATATCGCTATGCCAAAGCCAAACATGTATCAGTCTTTGCACACCAGTATCGTTTCCGGAGATGGAAATATTTATGAAGTTCAAATTCGAACTGAAGAAATGGACCAAATAGCGGAAGAAGGTGTTGCCGCCCATTGGAAATATAAAGAAGGCAACAATTATAATGCACGTGAAGAACAAAAAGACATCGAAAATAAACTTCACTGGTTCCGTGATTTTGTCTCTATTTCTGGAGAAGAGAGTGGCAACGCCAAAGAATATATGGCCGCTCTTTCTAACGATATTTTTAATGCGAACGTGTATGTATTTACACCTCTAGGAAAGGTTATTGATCTTCCTAGTGGAGCAACAACCCTAGATTTTGCTTATAAAATTCACACAAAAGTCGGAGATTCGGCTGTAGGAGCAGTTGTTAATGGGCAAATGGTTCCGCTTAACACCGTTTTGAAAACGGGAGATGTTTGCGAAATCAAAACCTCCAAAAATTCTCCTGGACCAAATCAAGGGTGGTTGGAGATTGCTAAAACCGCCAGCGCAAAATCTCACATTAAAAAGAGCATTGCTAAAAATAGCCAATACCTTCGCGAAGAAACAATCCGCAAAGGCTACGAAAGCTGCCTTGAAGCTTTTAAAGCCCAGGATATTGGTGTTGGTGAGATGGAAAAACTTCTCGAAAGCAAGGCCTTAAGCAAGTTCAATTTCTCTGATATGGACACACTTTATGAAGCGGTGGCGAATCGTAACATCACTCCGTTTGTCTTAATCGACTATCTTGGGGTCCGTAAGGAAGATAAGAAAACGAACCTGAATAGGCATAACTCTTCCAAAGACAGCAAAAACCCAATTATTGTCAATGGAATCGATAATGTTGCTGTCTCTTTGGCGAAATGTTGCACACCAATTCCTGGAGACGATATCACTGGATACGTTACAAAAGGGAAGGGAATTGTTGTTCACCGTTTGAATTGTCCAAATATCGTTGACGCAGGCAAAAGAACCATCAGTGTTCATTGGAACCCTAATTTAGGAATATCAACTTACCCTGTTGATATTCAAGTTTATGCCAACGATCGTCAAAATCTTCTTGCGGATATGCTTGCAACCATGTCCTCAAAAGGAGTTGAGGTCACCGATTTAAAAGTCCATCTTATTCACGAAACGATGAACGATGTTATCGGAGCAACAATTTATGTGTCTGATTCAAAGACGTTAGAAGATGTTTTTGCGGCTTTAAAAGGCGTAAAAGGTATTTATGAATGTAAAAGAATAATCCATTAAAGGAGGAGAATATGAGCAATTATCAACCAGTAAAAGGAACTCATGATATTTTCGGGGAGGAAATGACCGGAATCCAATATATCATCGATGTTTTATCCACCTGCATAGAGCTTTATGCCTATAAGGAAATCGTTCCACCCGTTCTCGAATATACGGATGTTTTCTCACGTGGAACAGGAGGAAGCAGCGACGTTGTCCGTAAAGAAATGTACACTTTCATGGATAAGGGAGACCGTTCGGTCACAATGAGGCCGGAATTCACAGCGGGAATCGTGCGTAGCGTTGTTTCTAATAAGATGTATGCGGATGGCGGAAACCTTCCATTAAAACTGTATTATCATGGACCTGCTTTCCGTTATGAAAGACCTCAATTAGGCAGATATCGCCAATTCAATCAATTCGGTGTTGAGGAAATTGGCCAAGATAGCCCTCGCGCAGACGCTGAATGCATTATCATGGCCATGCAATCTCTTTATATGCTCGGTTTCAAAAACCTAAGTTTGAAAATCAACACGATTGGCGATGATACGACGAGAAGTAATTACCGCAAGGCCTTGAAAGAGTTCTTCCAAGGAAGAATCGATGAAATGTGCGAAGACTGCCATGAAAGATTGGAATTAAATCCTCTTCGAATTTTAGATTGTAAGGTCGAAAAAGACCAAGAAATCGCCAAAGGTGCACCAAAAATCAAAGATTACCTTTCCGAGGAATCTGAAAAACGTTTCTACACAACCTTATCTATCATTAATGATTTGGGAATTGAATACGAAATCGATGATTCGTTGGTCAGAGGTCTTGATTATTATTCCGAAGTCGTCTTTGAAATTCACGCATTAAGCGATGCGGGCGTGGATTATGGAGCTCTTTGTGGTGGAGGACACTATGGTGGACTGGTTAAAGAACTCGGCGGTCCTGATTTAGCCGGAGTTGGCTATGCCATGGGCATCGAACGTGTCTATAACGTAGCAAAAGACAATGGCTTATTGAAAGACATCGACGATGGAATCGATGTTTATGTCATTCCAGTTGGAGAAGAAGTTTTGGATGATACCTTTAACATCACAGAAGAAATCCGTTCTCTTGGCTTTAAGGTAGATAACCCTCTTGCTTCTACGAAATTAGGCAGTGCCTTCAAGAAAGCAGAAAAGAGAAAGGCGAAATTCGCCCTCATTATTGGCTCTGAAGAGTTGGAGAATGGCGTTGCTCAATTAAAGAATCTAGCAACAAAAGAACAAAAACAAATTGATTTGAATAAACTTGAAGATGAATTAGATGCCGCTTTTGATTCCATTGAAAACCATGAGCATTGCCATCATCATGAGGAGGAAGAAAAATGAAAAGAACGAACTATAACGGAGAATTACGCTTAGCTAACGTTGGTGAAGAAGTTACGTTAGTAGGCTGGGTTTCAACAAGAAGAAATCTTGGCTCCATTCTTTTTATTGATTTAAGAGACAATACAGGCATCGTCCAACTTTGTGTAGAAGATCCAAGCAAAGTTCCGGATGTGCGTAACGAATATGTCGTCCAGGTCGAAGGCGTCGTTCGTAAAAAAGATGTCCCAAACCCAAAACTTCCTTCTGGAGATATTGAAGTCCTTGTTAAAGACATGAAAGTCATTAATAAAGCGGAAAATCCTCCTTTTATCATTGCCGATAAGACGGACGCTCTAGAAGATACTAGATTGGAATACCGCTATCTTGATTTACGTCGCCCATGCATGCTAAACAATCTTCGCACTCGTGCGAAAATCGTGAAAATTACTCACGATTACCTTGATTCCAATCGTTTCTTGGAAGTGGAGACACCAATTTTGGATTTGGCTACGCCAGAAGGCGCGAGAGATTATCTCGTTCCATCTCGTTTACATCATGGATGTTTCTATGCTTTACCTCAGTCTCCTCAGCTTTTCAAACAATTGTTAATGATTGGCGGTATCGAAAGATATTATCAAATCGCAAAATGTTTCCGCGATGAGGACCTTCGTGCGGATAGACAACCTGAATTTACCCAAATTGACGTTGAAACCTCTTTTATGGATCAAGATCAAGTTCTTGAACTTGCTGAAGGAATGCTTAAACGTTATTTCAAAGAAATCGTTAACGTCGATATCAAACTCCCATTGCGTCGCATAAATTATTGGGAGGCTATGGATACCTATGGCTCTGATAAGCCAGATACGAGATATGGGCTTCATATTCAAGATGTTAGTGAAATCCTTAAGAAAACGGACTTTGCTTCTTTTAAAGACGCAAAATACATCAAAGGTATTCTCATCCCAGGAAAAGGCAAAGAAACGAGCCGTAAAAAAGTTGATCTTCTTTCGATGGAAGCGAGAAAATTCAATCTCAAAGGCGTTTTAACATTGAAAGTGGAAGATGGAAAACTCGAAGGATCTTTCGCCAAATTCTTAACTTCTGAAATTGAGTCGGAACTTCGCTCTTTCCTTTCTTTGAAGGAAGATGATTTGTTTGTTTTCGCTTCTTCGAACGATAGAAGAGATATTGATTTTGGCTTAGGAGCGTTAAGAACCCTCTTTGCAAAAGAAATGGGTCTTATCAAAGCTGGAACCTATGATTTACTTTGGGTTGTCAACTTTCCAATGTTCGATAGAATCGAAGGAACTGACCAATATACTGCCGAACACCATCCATTCACAAGACCTAGAGATGAAGATTTGCCTTTGTTAGACACAGATCCAGAAAAGGTCTTAGCCTATGCCTATGATATTGTTATCAACGGTTATGAAGCGGGTGGAGGAACCTTAAGAATCTACGACCACGATACTCAATGGAAGATTTTCCGTTTACTTGGTCTATCAGAAGAAGACGTCGAAAGAAAGTTCGGCTGGTTCTTAAGAGCCTTCCGTTATGGCGTTCCTCCTCATGCTGGCTTTGCCTTAGGTTTGGATAGACTTTGCATGATTCTTTGTGGAACGGATAATATTCGTGATGTCGAAGCTTTCCCTAAGAATCTTCAAGCTACAGACCCGATGTCTAAAGCTCCTTCTATTGTTTCTCAAGAGGCTTTAGATGCAGTGGGAGTTGAGATTAAAAAAGAATAAATATTATCTTTAGATAATATAAATAACTAAAAAGCAACCAAAAAACTACTAGAAAGGAAAAATATGGCTGACAATCAAACTCAAAAACATCAAGACGAAAAATCCATCAACAGTATTCGTTGCCTTCTCTTAGATGAGATTCAAAAAGCGAATAGCGGACATCCAGGAATGGCTTTGGATATTGCGCCAGCGATGTATGTTCTTTTCAAATATCATTTGATTGCCGATCCGAAACATCCATCTTGGATCAATCGCGATCGTTTCGTTCTTTCTAGTGGGCATAACAGCGCTCTTCTTTATGCCATGCTTCATGTAGCTGGTTACGATTTAACGATGGACGACTTAAAAGAGTTCCGTCAGTTAAATAGTCGCACTCCAGGACACCCTGAATATGGCGTGACAAGTGGAGTTGATGCAACCGCCGGTCCATTAGGACAAGGCATTGCCCAAGCTGTTGGTATGGCAATGGCCGAAGAAAAACTTCGCGCATCCTATCCAGAAGGCGAAAGAATCATGAACCATTACACATATTGTTTATGTGGCGATGGCTGCTTGGAAGAGGGAATCTCTCAAGAAGCAATTTCTTTTGCCGGCCATCAAAAACTAGCGAAATTGATTCTTCTTTACGATCAAAACACATCTACTTTAGATGGGCCAACCTCCAATTCTATGAGCGAAGATGTAAGAAAACGTTTTGAAGCAGCAGAGTGGAATACATTAGAAGTTGCCGATGGTAACGATGTTTCTAAGATTAACGAGGCTTTATTTGAGGCAAAGAAATCCTCAAAACCAACAATGATCCTTCTTCATACATTTATCGGTTATGGAACTTCAAATCAAGGCTCTAGCAAGACGCATGGTGCTCCTTTAAAGAAGGAAGACTATGAGGCTTCTGAAGAAAGATTTGTGAAGGGCTATCTTCCTTTCCATGTGGACGAAGATGTTTACCAAGATTTAAAAGACAGCTTCGCAAAACGTGGAGAAGAAGCCTTTGAGGCTTATGAAGCGGAAAAGAAAGCCTATGCTTCGAAATATCCTGCTCAATATCGTGATTTTGCGAACGGCTTTGAAAGAAATATTAACGATTATTCCATCGTCTCTCCAGAATTAAAGGAAAGCGAATCGACAAGAAACGCCTCAGAACGTTTCTTGCTTGAGATGGTTAATAAGCTTCCTTTCAGTTTTGGTGGAAGCGCAGACGTTGCCTCCTCGGTGAAAACGAATATTCCTGGTGATCCAGGCTTCTCGCCTGAGCATAGAGATGCTAAGAATATCAATTTTGGCATTCGTGAATTCTTAATGGCGGCCTCCCAAAATGGCATGCTTCTTCATGGCGGACTTGTTACGTATGTCGGTAGTTTCATGGTCTTTAGCGATTATTTCAAAAATGCCATTCGTATGGCTTCCTTAGAAAAAGTACCTGCTATTTTCCTTCTTTCTCACGATTCTATCGCTGTTGGAGAAGATGGACCAACGCATGAGCCAATCGAACAATTAGCAGCCTTAAGAACAATCCCAGGATTAGACACGATTCGTCCTTGTGACGACCGTGAAATGTTTGGGGCTTGGAAATTGGCTTTAGCAAGCAAAGACCATCCAACCGCTTTGATTCTTACCAGACAAAATCTTCCTTTGGAAGAAAACTCAAGTGAAGAAAAAGTGGCACAAGGCGCTTATTTAATCTCTAAAGCCTCGAAAGATGCTCAATATGAAATCATTGCTTCCGGAAGCGAGGTTTCTTTAGCCGTCTCCGTCCAAAAAGCCTTGGTTGAAAAGGGAATTTATCTTGATGTCATCTCTATGCCATCTACCAATCGTTTTGATTTGCTTTCAAAAGAAGAACAAGCGAAGATTCTGACTCTTCCTAGAAATAAACGCATCGCCCTGGAAATGGCTTCTGGCGCGACTTGGTACAAATATGCGGACCATGTCATATCTTTGGATGAATTCGGACGTAGTGCGCCAGCCAATGAAGTCTTAAAGTTCTTCGGCTTCACTCCGGAAGAAATCACGAAGAAAGTTGAAGCCATCATCAAAGATGAGTAAAATGATTTTATGAGCCGTGATTATTATCTTTTAAACAATTTTAGCCCTTATGGAACCATGGGAATTTCCCATCGTGCTTTTACAACAATTGTTGAGACAGCAACCAACCATGTTTCTGGCGCCTCCGTTTTTAAAGGCCGCAAGGCTTCCGTTTTCAAGATGACTAACCCTGTGAAAGTTTTCTTTAGAAAAGATGGAAGAATCGATATTAACTTAGATGTTTCCGTCAAAAAGGGGGAGTCTGTTGGTGAGATTTGCACGAATATTCAAAACAGTGTCGCAGACGCTTTGTTTATGATGTGCGAAGCGGTTCCTTTCAGTGTCCATATCAAAGTTTCATCCCTTTCTAAATAAGAAAAATCGGAAACGCTCTGCAAAGAGCGTTTTCTTTTTTGCCATCGAAGCGTTTTCCTCTACAAATCATCTTCTCTTTGGTGTAAACTTTTGAAGTTCAAAACGAACATTGATCTTTAGAGGAATAACCATGAAACGTAAACAAGCAGAAGAAATAACAATTGCCGCAATCTATGACGTTCTTCTCTATACGGAAATGGGAAAGACCATCGATTTGGAAGAATTAATCTCTTCCCTTTGCGAAACCTCTTATGAATCTGCCGATACTTTCGTCAAAAGAATGGTGATTGCTGCCATTAAACATATGAAAGAAATCATCCCTGCTTATGAAGAACATATGAGAGGATGGACTTGGAATCGTTTAGATCATCTAGAACAAGCTCTTCTTTTGTATTGCTATTGTCATTTCTTCTACGACACGGAAGAAGTGAGCAAAAAGATTGTCATCAATGTTGGTGTGGAGTATGCCAAAACATATCTCGATCCAAAAGCAAAAGGCTTTATTAACGCCATATTGGATAAGGTTTTAGTCAAGAATGTCTGAAAGAAACGAATTACCTTATATTTCTGTTACCAGCCTCAACACGCTTATTAAATATAAGCTTGAGGGCGAAACGGATTTACGAGGTTTATACGTCAAAGGGGAGATTAGCAACTGGAAAATATATCGCAGTGGCGTCTTTTTTGATTTAAAAGATGAAAATGGCAGCGTGATCTCTTGTCTTTTGTGGGGAAACTACGCTTCCCGTCTTTCTTTCATCCCGAAAGATGGCGATGAAGTAATTGCTTTTGGCAATATAACCGTTTATGCAGCAAGAGGGCGCTACAGCCTTCAAGTATTTACATTAGAGCTATTTGGTCTTGGAGCATCCCTTTTAGCTTTAGAAAACTTAAAGAAAAAACTAGCTAAAGAAGGGCTTTTTGACCAAGCAAGAAAAAGAAAGATCCCTTCAATGCCTAGCACGATTGGCATTATTGTTGGAAAAAATAGTGCGGCCGAATCAGACTTAAGAAAAAATATCCTTCGGAGATGGCCTTTAACGAAAATTTTCTTTTTTTACGCACAAGTGCAAGGTTTAGATGCCCCTAAAAGCATCATAAAGGCCCTAAATGAAGCAGAAGAGTGCGAAATCGATACTTTAATCATTGCACGTGGAGGAGGCTCAAGCGAGGACTTATCTGCATTTAACGATGAAACCCTTGTAAGAGAGTTTGCTAAGTGCCCATTTCCTTTTATCTCAGCCGTAGGACACGAAATTGATTTTACTTTGTTAGATTATGTCGCGGATTTACGCGTTTCAACGCCAACAGCGGCTGCTGAAGCGGCGACACCAAATCAAATTGATATTCGTAATGATTTGCTAAACAAAGAAGAAGAGTTACAAGAAAGCCTTTTGAACAAGATTCGGAACGATAAGGAAAAGCTTATGTTCCTAGCAAGAAGGCAATTCTTCCTTAATCCTGCCTCAATCTATGAAAGAAGCAAAGAGGAAGTGCAAAATAAACAAGATCGTCTTTCTAGAGCAATAACCTTATACCTTTCTTCCCTTTCGGATAAGGTAAAATCTTATGAATCTAGGCTTAAATCCATCAATCCAGACAACATTGTTAAGAGAGGCTATTCTATTACGACGGGAGAAGATGGAATGCCGATTACATCGGCTAAGAATGTTCATAAAGGCCAAAAAATTAAAACAAAACTAAAAGATGGTATAATCGAATCTGAAGTTTTAGGAGAGAAATAGAATGGAAAAGAAAATGTCCTTTGAAGAAAAGATGAATCGCTTAGATGAAATCGTTGGAAAAGTCGAAAATTCTGTCCTTCCATTAGAAGAATCTTTAAAACTTTACCAAGAAGGAACTGCTTTAATTAAAGAACTCCAATCAGCTTTAGATGATGCTGAAAAGAAAATTAAAGAAGTTACGACAAATACTGATAAATAAACATTTTATTAGTATTAGATTAGTAGATATTTATGAATAAAATGGTAGATTTAAAACGACTCAAAAACCCAAATATAGTAAAGGACATGGATGAAGATGCCTTAAAGAATCTTTGTGCTCAAATCCGTCAAGAATTGCTTGAAGATGTCTCTGCTTGTGGAGGGCATTTATCCAGCAATTTAGGGATTGTCGAACTGACGGTTGCTCTTTATCGCTCTTTTGATTTCCCAAAGGATAAACTTCTTTTTGATGTCGGCCATCAATGCTACGTTCATAAGATTTTAACTGGAAGGGATTTAAGCAAACTCAACGAGTTTGACGGCCCGTCTGGTTTCATTAAACGTGAGGAATCGCCTTATGATTGTTTTGAAGCGGGGCATAGTTCTACGGCTCTTTCGGGAGGGGAAGCTTTTGCCATCGCTCGTGATATGAATGGTGAAGACTTTAATGTCGTGGTTTTGATCGGAGACGCCTCTTTAGCAAATGGAGTCTCTTTTGAGGCTTTAAATAACATTGCTTGCCGTAAAAATAAAGTAATCATCGTGTTAAACGATAATGATATGTCGATTTCTAAGCCTATTGGTGGGTTGGAAAACTTCTTGCGAAGCATTTCCCCAACCTATGATGAAGGAAAAACAAAACAACCTGATATCAAATTGAACAACAAAACAATTTTTGAAGAATTGGGACTCGAATATATTGGGCCTGTAAATGGACACGACATTCAGGCTTTAGATCAAGCTTTCAAGAAAGCGAAACGCTCTAAAAAATCAGTTATCGTGCACACTTTCACAAAAAAAGGAAAAGGCTATTCTTACGCAGAGAACGATGTAAGTGGAGATTGGCATTATACTGCTCCATTTGATATTGATACCGGTTTACCGAAAAACAAACATGAGAATCAAATCTCCTTTTCTAAATTCATGGGCGATCTTTCTTGCGAGGCTTTAGAAAAGAATCCTAACGCAATTTTAATTTGCCCAGCAATGGTCAAAGGAAGCTTGCTGGAATCGGCGTTCAATACTTACCCTGAGCGTTGCTTTGACATGGGAATTTCAGAAGAGCATGCGGGCGTTTTCACCGGAGCAATCACTCTCCAAGGAATTCACCCGATTCTTTGCATGTATTCGACATTTTTACAAAGAGCGTATGATGAAATTTTCCATGATTGCGCAAGAATTCACGCAGATATGACACTTTTGGTGGATCGTGTTGGTTTGATTGGAAAAAATGGTGAAACCCACATGGGCATTTATGATGTCGCTTTCTTACGAAGCATTCCTAATGTCGTTATTACGATGCCATCGACATTATCTGAGGCAAGAGCCTTAATGGATTTGTCTATGGAAAAAGGACACGGAGTTTTTGCTATCCGCTATTTGGGCGTCTTTGAAAACCTTAAGGAAACGGAAAAAAGGGAAAAACTCGAATTCTTAAGATGGAAGATCGTTCAAAAAGGCAATCATAAGAAACAGGCTATCCTCGCTTTGGGACCACACGGAAAAGAATTATTCGATAAATTGATTCAGTCTGGATATGACGGAACTTTAGTAAATCCATTATTTCTTAATCCTCTTGATCAAAAGATTTTTCAAGAGTTACTGCCTTACGAGGAAATCGTTGTTTATGATGCGTACGGCACAGAGAATGGGTTTAGTGATTCAGTAAAAAAATACTTATTTGAGAATCACTTCTCTGGGAAAGCTACTTTCTTTAGCTTGCCTAATGCTTTCATAGCTCATGATTCCGTTGAAAACCAAGAAAAACGTTATGGTATATCGGTAAATCAAATTTACGATTATATCTTGAAAAAATCTTAATTTTATTAACATTTTCTTTTCGCTAAATTTTTGCTTACAATATCCTTGATGAGCAAAGTAATCATGCACATAGACCTCAATGCGTTTTTTGCGACTTGCGAGGAAATTAAGAATCCAGAATTAATCGGTAAGCCGGTTATTGTTTGCAGTGAATCAGGCCGTGGGGTTGTTTCTACGGCTTCTTATAAAGCCAGAGAATTTGGTGTTCATTCCGCGATGCCTTATTTTGAAGCGAAACGTCTATGCCCCGAAGGAATCTTCGTAAAACCGGATTTCGCTTATTACGAGATGATGTCTCGCTCCTTTTTCTCTTTTTTAAAACGTTATTCTCTTTTCATTGAGGAAGCATCTATCGATGAAGGATATGTCGATATGACGGAAGCTTGCAAACATGTCGACGATCCGAAAGCGTATTTTCAAAAAATCATGGACGATCTTTTAAAAGAAATTGGTCTCAAATGCTCGATAGGAGTAGCGCCAACTAAATTCCTTGCCAAAATGGCTAGTGATATGAAAAAACCGTTAGGTCTTACTTTTTTATACCGTCGAAGTCTCAATGAAACGCTCTATCCTTTACCTATTGAATCGTTTTTTGGCATCGGAAAGAAAACTTCCGCCAAATTAAAAGATATAGGCATTACGACTATTGGCGACTTAAAGAAAAAAGTCGACCAAGATGATGCGGAGATAAAAACGCTTTTCGGGAAATATTTCCTTGTTATTAAGGAAGAAATCAACGGTTATGGAGACGATGTTGTCGATCCTACTCCTTATGATCCGAAATCTCTCGGACATAGTGAGACTTTTCCCTATGATACAAACGAAGAATACATCATTAAAAACAAATTAAAAGAACTTTCTATGGAGGTTTCTGAAGGTGTTAAACGCGAACGAAAGAAAGGAAAAACAGTCGTTTTAGTCGTTAAAGATAGCGATTTCTCCAATCACAATAAATCCATGACTCTTTCAGAAGGAACGGATGATGGCGAAATTATTTTTGAAACGGTTTCTAAACTATATGATTCCAATTATCTTGGGGTCATGCTTCGTTTAGTAGGCGTCACTCTTCAAAATTTATATAACCCATCGGAAGAAACCGTTCAGATGAACATTTGGAATTTTGAAGAATACGAAAAGATGGATGAAACAAAGCTTTTGGTAAATGAGTTAAATCGCAAAATGAAGAAACCGGCTTTGAAGATAGCCAGCGAGGTTAATAAAAAGAATGGAAATCAATGAATCCTTCGACGCTTTTATCCAATACTTAAGAGTCGAGCGTGGCGTTAGTGAAATAACAGTAAAAAATTACCGAGAGGACTTTAAGATCTTTTTACTTTCTTTTCCAGATGTCAAAACAACCGACGATTTGAATGTTGATATGTTGCCGGAATTCGTTCGCCGACAAGATGAACTTGCCCGTTCCTCTTCGACAATACTTAGACGTTATAGCCTTTTAAGGAACTATTTCTCTTTCTTAAACGAGGAAAATATTCTTCATGAAGAAATGCCCGATGTTGACAAACCTAAATCTTCTAAGCGCTTGCCTTTTGTGATGAGTAACGAAGAAGTAGATGAACTATTAGAGGCGCCAGACATTTCCAAAGACAACGGAATGAGGGATCGAGCTATGTTAGAACTTATGTATGCGACAGGTCTACGTGTTTCAGAACTATTGTCTTTAAGATTCCGTAATGTGAATATGCAAAACGGCTTAATTACTGTCCATGGAAAGGGAAATAAACAACGTAGCGTCCCCGTTTCATCTTTTGCGTTGGAATTTCTTCGTAAATATATCGATGGCCCTAGAAAACGGGTAAAAGGATCGAAAGATACCGATATTATTTTCCTGAATCGTGATGGAAAGGCTCTTTCAAGGACCTATTTCTTTATGCAAGTTAAACGTTACGCTGAGGAAAAAGGCATAGATTCCTCTGTTTCGCCCCATACTTTGAGGCATTGCTTCGCGACCCATCTTTTGGAAAATGGCGCTTCCTTAAGAACGGTCCAAGAAATGTTAGGACATTCGAATATCGCGACCACCCAAATATATACTGAAGTATCGACAAAACGTATTATGAGCGCCTATGATTTGTATGCGTCTAGAAAATGAAATATCATTATATTGTTAGATAATTCTAACTTAAGGAGGATTAAAAATGAAATTCAAAAGAATCTTCTTGATTGTTGCTGACAGTGCTGGCGTAGGCGAAGAACCTGATGCTGCCAAATTCGGCGATGTAGGTTCTAACACTTGGGCTCATGCGGCTGCATCCGTCGGAGGAATTCACGTTCCTTTTATGGAAAACTTTGGAATCGGCCAATTAGACGATGTTGAAGGAGTCAAAAAAGTTGATTCTCATCCAAATAGCTTCGCGTTACGTTGTCGTGAAGCCTCAAATGGCAAAGACACTTTAACCGGCCACTGGGAAATGATGGGGATTTTAACTAAGGAACCTTTCAAAACATTTACCGATACGGGATTTCCTAAAGAACTCATCGATGAATTAGAAAAGAAAACCGGGCATAAAATCATCGGAAACTACGCTTCCAGCGGAACAGAGATTTTAAAAGTCCTTGGCGAGGAACAAATGAGAGACAATTCCTTGATTGTCTATACTTCCTCAGATTCCGTGCTCCAAATTGCTGCCCACGAAGAAACAACGGGAGTTCAAGAACTCTATCGCTGTTGTGAGATTGCCCGCGAAATATGTCTTAGACCAGAATATAGAGTCGGAAGAATTATCGCTCGTCCATTTATCGGAACAAATAAAGACAATTTCAAACGTACGCCAAATCGTCATGACTACGCTTTAAAGCCACCTTTTAAGACAGACATGGAAATCTTGCAAGAGAATGGCTTTATGACCAGCTGTGTTGGAAAAATCTCAGATATCTTCGATATGGCTGGCGTTACAAAGACCGTTCATACCATTTCAAATATGGATGGAATGGATAAGACTATAGAACAAGTCAAAAACGATGATTGGACAGGTCTTTGCTTTGTTAACCTAGTTGAATTCGATTCTGAATATGGACATAGAAGAAACGCTCCAGGTTACGCAAGAGCCTTGGAAGACTTAGATAAGAGAATCGGCGAAATGATGAAGGTCATGAGAAAAGATGATCTCTTAATGATTACAGCCGACCATGGGAACGATCCAACCTTCAAAGGAACGGATCACACAAGAGAAAAGATTCCGTTATTGGTTTATTCCCCAAGTATTGTCGATGGACGTTATTTAGAAGAAAGACCAACCTTCTCAGATATTGGCGCGACCATTTTAAAGAACTTCGGTTTGAAGAGAAGCGAAGACTTAATTGGAACACCGATTGATGAGATCTTAGAATAATCAACAAGATGAAAGAAAGGCCATAAGAGAAATCTTAATGGTCTTTTTTCATGCCTAAAATAAAGATACTTAAAAAATAAAATGACTATATAAAATAAATAGGTAAAACTTTACTTATTTAACGTTATATAAGTTTTTAAATGTGTAGAAAGAAGAATAAGCAAATAAAATACGATGATCAAAGGTCTGTTAATTCAAATGAATAATCAGTCGATTTATTTTAAAAATAAGGGTTTTAGATTTTTTATTATCAAAAGACTGTTTTTAAGAGAAAAGCTCATAAATATAAAATAGACGGCAAATATAGCAAATTAGTGAATAGTAATTATTTAGTAGTTTTAAAAATATGTTGAAAAGTCGGATTAGCTATGTGGAAAATTACAATAATGATTATTTTATTATGTTTTAAATATAGTAATTATGCTTTTAAAATACGTTTTTATTAACATAACGGACATTATGCGAAGTCATCATATTTTATGAAAAATCTTGCATAAAACTATCAAAGCAGAAATATGTTTATTAATTTAAATTGCAGTACCACTCTTCTTTTTTATAACTACTAGATATCTCTCGTTTCTTTAAGCAAGTAATTTCTATTGCCTATTTTAAAAAACTAGTCTATTTATTATTTCGTTTCTCTTTCGCGTTTCTTGTTTGATAACCACATCTTCTACAATCTGTTTTTGTCTATATCTATAATGATTCCAATATAAAAGAAAAAAGCAGTCTATGCTTTGACTGCTTTTTATAATGAATTTTTAGGCTATTTCTTCGAGCTTGAACTCTTCTCGTTTTTCTTTTGTCAGAATGTGGATGATGAAATTTTCCGCTTCAATTACAATCCATCCACTTTCTGGTTTTCCGTCTCTTCTAATGTCTATGTTTTCTTTTCGAAACAGAAGATCCTCTAAAGCTTGGGCGACTGCCTCTAGTTGCCTTTCGTTAGATGCGCTTCCGATTATGACATAATCCGCAAAAGGGTTTCTTCCTTCCGTATTGATTGCCACCACATCTTCGCACTTCTTATCTTCTATTGCATTTAATATATCCTCTAAGACAATCATTGTTGCTTCTCCTTGCTTAGATATTCTTCGTAACATTGTTTGCTAAGTTCCGTGGTTGAAGCTCCTCCCTTAGCGGATAAGAATTTGGCGTTTTCTTGAATTACATGAAGGAATCCAATGTAGTAATTCTTTTTACAGTCTTTTATCATATCGGAGGAATCGTAACCTCTTGTTGGATCGATTTTATCGGCAGAGAAGATAATCTTTGCAAGCGGAGACATATGCGCCTTGCCCGTGCAATGATATTGAATTGCGTCCAAAATGGACTTGTCTTCGATACCAAACTCTTTCTTCGCAAGATAAGAACCGGTGAATTGGTGAAAAGAAAAAGCGGGATAATCCTTATACTCAGGGAATTCTTCTTCCATGATCTTTAATGACTCCTCTTTGCTTAATTCTTTTCCGATATCGTGCAATGCTCCAGCGATATAAGCTCTTTCTGGCGAAGGAATATGATTGGAAATTGCTATAGAGTAAGCTAAATGAGCGACAGACAAAGAGTGATTCAAACGATGGTCGCTTAAATAGGAATGAAGTCTCTTCATAAAATAAAGATCGTGTTTTTCGATGTAGTTTAAAACTTTAGAAGGAAGATCGGCGGATTGAAGAGAACGAATGTCGCTGGAAGAAACATCGCCTGAATCAAAGAAGTTCAACGAAACCATTTTGTATTCATTCAGGATATTTTTATCGATATCTATATCAGGACGATTTGCAAAGATGACCTTAGCGATTTTAGCAATCTCTTTTGCCTCATGCCATTTAGGGAATTGGTTCACTTCGTCGGCGCCAATTAGAAGAAATAATTCGTATTTTGGATATTTTTTCTGAAAATAACGGACCGTATCGATGGAATAAGTCGTGTCACCTTCGCGCTTTAATTCGCAATCGCTGATGAAAAATGAAGACGAACCATCTTCTTGGATGGCTAGACGTAACATGTTCAAACGATCTTTTGCGGAGGCGGACGGTTCTTTCCAACGTGGAGATTTAGCAGGCACGAAAACAACGTCTGCATTTAATAACAAAGACGCTTGTCTAGCGATACGAAGATGCCCGCAATGAATGGGATCAAAAGTCCCACCGAAGATAATCAGCCTTTCCATGGATTAAAGAATAATTCTTGGATTCTTTTTGCTTGGACGATACAAAATGATCGTATGTCCGATAATATCAACCAAATCCGAGGATGTTTTTTCTGTGATTTGTTTGGCCAAATCTTTGCAAAGCTCATTGGAATTTTGCAAAACCTTCACTTTAATAAGCTCATGGGCTTCTAAAGATTGATCAATGGAAGAGATGACATTTTGATCGACCTCCCCTTTTCCTAAATTGATTTGTGGTTTTAAATGATTGGCTAATCCTTTTAATAATGCTCTATTTTTTGCTGTTAACATAACTGTGTCCTTTCGCCTTTCCGGCATATAATCCTATTCCCTTTGGAACGTAAATTCTAAGTTTTATTCCATCTTCGCTTTGAAAGGAGATCCAACCCAAGCCAGAAATGGCTAATTCTTGATATCCTTTTCCTTTTAATTTGATGTCGAATACATCGTAGTCACTCATACTTTTCAAGAAGTTTGCGCATGGCTTGAGGTAACGTTTCTCACTGTATTTAAGGAAGAGCTCATCCATGTTGTTTTTTGGAGTGATTCCTTTGCATTGGATTTTAGGCGAAACATGCAAGAAGAAATTCATGTGTTTCTTGCCTTCTAAATAATCTATTCTGGCTAAATTAGAAATAAAGATGGAGCCATTTAAACTAATTGATATTTTTTTACTGATATATGGTTTATCCGTTAAGATATATTTCATTAACGAAGGATCGTCTTTATATCGGGTAAAAGAGTTTGAAAGAAGATTCCCTGGAGTATCGTAGATAAAACTGGATGAATCGAGAGGAATTTTTAAGACGTCTAAATCCGTCCCGAAATACCGACTTACTCCAACAGGATGATTTGAGCGATTCTTGTAATTCTTTAAGAAAGCGGAGAAAAAGAGAGATTTTCCACTTGAAACATCCCCAAGAATATACACGTCATGGCCATTTCTTTTTCTTTCGATGGCTTTTGTGATATCGGAAACGTCATTTGAAAAAAGTAATGAAGTCAAAAAGATGTCGTCTTTGCTTAGCTTAATGCCGTATTCTCCATAGACGTTACAAATATGTTCTTTCAAATCTTCGTCTGAATAATTCTTGGGCATCAGGTCTTTTTTATTACCAATGACGATATATTTCAAATTTTTTGCGAATTCGGCAGCATTTTGATCAAAGGAACATTCAAAGGAAGTTAAGTCGATAACTTGAACAATCAAGGCGTCACTTGCTTTGGCATCTTTAAGCATTGTTAAGATGCCTTCCGATGTCTTCATAGGCGCTGGAGAACGATTGTAACGTTGTTTTTGATAACAACTATCGCATAAGAGGACCTCTCTATCAGAGATTTCATTTAGAGTTTCTAAAGAAAAATATCCTTCTTTTTTAGGATCATCGCTTTGGATAACTGCTCCGCAATGGCAGCAACGTTTTAAGCTTTCGAATTGTGTCATGGAATCTCCCTCCATAATTTTTTATACGGTTCTTGATATAATTGTTTCATTTTTTTCTTCGAAAGGAAACGATTAACTCTTGTCCAAAGAGGATCAAGCTCAGTTAAAGGCTTACAAAGTATGGCTCTAATTCCAGCGCTATTAGCCGCATAAACGTCGGTTAAGATCTGATCGCCAATCAAAATGGTGTCCTCTTTAGAAAAACCTTCTTTTCTCATTAGAGTTTTTAAAGGACCGGAAAATGGCTTTCTTAAGGCACAATAAGCGGGAATGCCTAGCTCTTTGGCAAATTCCAAAACGCGTTTATTGGTATTGTTCGAGGCAATCGCCACCTCATATCCGTTTTCTTTTAAGGATTGAATGAACTTTTTCGTTTTTTCCGAAGGAAGCTTGTCTTTATAACAAGCCAAAGTGTTATCTAAATCCAATAAGATATGTTTGATTCCGTTCTCTTCATAAAAGGAAAAGGGAATTTCATATACGGAAGAGGCAATAGCAAAAGGAATGGCTTTTTTATTCATTGTTTATATCGTTTAAATCGTCAAAGAGAGATATTTGTTCAAAACCGTCAGAAGAATCCTCTTTCTTTTCGAGTTTTTCTTCCGTTTCTTCTTCCTCCTCTTCAGGGACTTGGAAAGAAGGAATGTTTTCATCCAATAAAGGAGAGATTTCACGAGAAATTCTCGCGATTTTGTTTTTGCTTGGGAAATCATCTGGACGCTTGGCGTATTTTTCCATTGGCGTTAGATAAAAGTCTTCGAAAGTCACATCGAAACGGGTTGAATCGCCTAAAACGGCATCTAATGAATAAGGCACATTCTTATCTTCGACTTTATCCATGTAAACAAGAACATGAGGCTCTTTCTTAAACATATCATATAAGGTAAAGACTTTATCCAAACGGTGAGAAAGAGGAATCTTGTTCATATCAAAGACCCTTGTGTGGTCTCTATCGGTGACAAGGAGGACTTTCCCTGGCTTTTCAGTTGGTGCAAAAGAAAGCATTCCTGCCATTTCTTTGCCACGGAAAGAACCTGCCTTAAGGCCGGAAGTACGTGGATTCGAAATAAAAATCTCGTTCTCGTTATAGAAGATAGCTTTGCCTTCTTTAGAAGCAATAAAGAGATTAGAGTTTCCAGATGTGTAGCAAACATCGATTAATTCATCACCTTTTGAAAGATGAATTGCTCCGATGGCTTTGGATTTACGAACAACCTCAAAAGAGGAAAGCCTTACACGTTTCACATAACCGTTTTTTGTTAGCATGATGATAAACAAATCATCGCGGAATTTGCGGACGGCAAACCCTCCGATGAATTTTTCTTCTGGAGAAACGTTCACCAAAGAAGAAACGTGGAAACCTTCATCGTTCCATTTTGCTTCTTTAATCTCGTTTACTGGAATATAAACGTAATTTCCTTTGCTGGTGAAAAGTATTAAAAAGTCAGTTGTCACGCATTGCGCTTCAAAGACGAAAATATCGCCCGCCTTGATTCCAGGACGCGCGCCATTATGTCCGCCACTTCCTTTCCAAGACTTCAAGGAAGAGCGCTTGATATAGCCATCTCTTGTGGCAACAACGAAAACATCCTCTTTAGCGATGAGATCACGCTTATTGACAACGACATTTTCTTCTTCGGCAGGACGAATCTCCGTTTTCCTTTTATCTCCATAGGTTTTGGAGATACGGCTTAATTCGGAGATAATCAAATCTTCTCTCTTGCCTTGATCGGATAAAAGTTCGTTTAAATACGCCATATCTTCGTTAAGACGTTTCGCTTCATCCTCTAATACCGTAATATCGGTATGAGATAATTTATAAAGAGGCATCGTAACGATTGCTTCAGATTGTGTCTCATCAAAGCCGAATTTCTTTTGAATGTTTATCTTTGAATCCGCTTTATCGTTAGAATGACGAATTACATCAACGACTTCATCAAGAATGGAAATTGCTTTGATAAGACCATTTACGATATTTGCCCTTGTTTTGTCTTTTTCGAGATTAAAACGGGTCCTTCTGGAAATAACTTCAAGTTCATGAGCAATATAGCAATCGCAATAATCCAATAAATTCATCGTTTTTGGACGATTGTCGACAATGGCGACCATGTGGGCGCTATAAGATACTTTTAATTCGGTTTTGTTTAATAAATAGGCAATGATTGCTTCAGGTTTTGCTTCATCTTTTAAATCAACGGCGATACGAATTCCCGTTTTATCGGTTTCATCACGAACTTCCTCGATTCCAGGAATTGTTTTGTCGTGGCGAATTTGATCAATGGATTTCACAAGTTCGGATTTATTTGTTCTATACGGTATTTCGGTAATGATGATTTGTTTTTGCTTCCCCTCTTCATCAATAATCTCATAACGGCTTGAAATGGTGACTTTTCCTCTGCCTTTAAGATAAATATCTTTCAAGGAATCATTGTCATAAATAATGCCGCCCGTTGGGAAATCTGGGCCTGGCAAAATGCTTAAAAGAGAACTTAAATCGCAATTTGGGTGTTTGATTCTGTAGGCGATTGCTTTGGAAAGTTCTCCAAGATTATGGGGAGGAATACTTGTGGCAATACCAACGGCGATGCCTTCAGCACCGTTTGCTAAAAGGTTTGGATAACGACATGGCAAAACAGTTGGTTCTAATTCGGTATCATCGAAAGTAAGCTCCATATCTACTGTGTCGCGGTCCAAATCGGCAACCAATTCATTAGATAAAGCACTTAATCTTGCTTCGGTGTAACGATAAGCGGCTGGCCCATCTCCATCGATGGAACCGTTATTGCCTTGAAAATCGATTAATGGATAACGATAGGCCCATTTTTGAGACATGTGAACCAAAGCTTCATAAATGGAAGAGTCACCATGAGGGTGATATTTTCCCATGACGTCTCCAACGATGTGGGCGCATTTTTTCGTTGGCTTATCAATGGTGTTGCCCGTTTTGGCCATGTCAAAAATGATACGGCGTTGAACTGGCTTCAAGCCGTCCCTTGCATCTGGAATAGCTCTATCCTGGATGACGTCTTTGGCGTAAATGGAATATTTAGCGCCCATCAATTCGTCTAAGGTATCAGAGATTATGTTTTCAGGAATTATTGTTTCTTCTTTCGCTCGTTTTGCCATAATTATTTCTCTTTCTCCACTTCAGAAAGGAAGGTATCTTCTTCATTGAAAGTTACGTTTTCTTGGATCCAATTCCAACGGGATTGGGAATCTTTGCCCATGAGAATACTTATTCTTTTTTCTACGACAAGAGGATCTTCTATCTTAACTTGCATCAAAACACGTTTTCTTTTGTCCATCGTGGTTTTGGCAAGTTGCTCAGCGTTCATTTCACCAAGACCTTTATAACGATTGATGCCATATCCAGCGCCGATCTTTACTTTGGCTTTTTCTAATTCTTTATCATCCCAGCAATAAATGTGATTCGCTGGATTGCTTTTCTTATAGACACGATAGAGAGGAGGCTGAGCTATATATACCATGCCCGCATCGATAAGAGGCTTCATGAAATTGTAGAAGAAAGTTAAAAGGAGGGTTTGAATGTGAGCTCCATCTGTATCAGCATCGGTCATGATGATGATTTTTCCATAACGGGATTCATTGACATCAAAATCCTGCCCTACTCCTGCACCAATGGTTTGAATCAAAGTGGAGAACTCGGTGTTGCTTACAATTCTTTCCATCGTGACACTATCTGTGTTTAATGGCTTACCACGTAAAGGCAAGACCGCTTGATGAAGACGGTCTCTTCCTGTTTTGGCTGAGCCGCCTGCAGAATCGCCCTCGACGATAAAAAGTTCATTGTTTTTATAGTCTTTTGATTGAGCGCTGGCCAATTTATCGGAAATGACGTAATCAACGGATTTTTTCTTTGTTCCACGTGCTGCTTCTTTCGCTTTTCTCGCGGCATCTCTTGCTTCTTTGGAAGCTTGGCATTTTTTAATGAGATCCAAAGCGAAGTCTTTGTGTTCGTTCAAATAGTAAGTGAAAAAGTTTTGCACGGCGTTTGAAACGACGGATGTTGCTTCTGGCGTGCCTAATTTTCCTTTTGTCTGCCCTTCGTATTCCAATTTTTCTTCTGGAATCTTAACGGAGACAACGGCAGTTAGTCCTTCGCGGATATCGCTGCCATCAATTGTTTGGTTTGGACGAATGAGTTCATTTTGCTGAGCCCAATCGTTTAAAGTTTTTGTAAGAGAAGTTTTGAATCCCGTTTCATGGGTTCCCCCATCTCCCGTTTTAACGTCGTTTGCATAAGAAAGAATGCTTTCGTTATAGTCTTGAGAACACCATTGCATAGCAATTTCAACGATGATTGGATTTGATCTATCGACAAAATCGATGGTTTCACCAATCGGTGTTTTATTTTGCGTTAAGGATTGAACATATTCTCTTAGACCATGCTCCGTATAAAATTCATGGGAGTTTCCGGTTTTTTGATCTTTAAGAACAAAATGAACGCCCGTTAAAAGGTAACTTTTTTCTTCAAGACGATTATAAATGGTATCCCAGGAGAATTTTGTGTTAGGAAAAATGGCAGGATCCGGTTTAAAGTGCACACAAGTTCCGTGTTTAGAGGAAGTTCCAATCACTTCAAGAGGCTGATAGAGCTCTCCACCATTGTGAAAGGAAATGTGATAAATCTTTCCATCACGATAAATGGTAACTTCGCAGAATTCAGAAAGAGCGTTTGTTACTGTGGCGCCAACACCATGTAAGCCGCCGGAGACTTGATAAACTTTACTGTTGAATTTGCCTCCGGAATGTAAAGTCGTATAAATGAGCTGAACAGCAGGAATTTTAGCCTCTGGATGAATGTCGACAGGAATTCCACGGCCTTCATCTTCCACGGAAATAGAACCGTCTTTCATCATGGTGACGGTGATTTTCTTGCCATAGCCATTGACTGCCTCGTCAACGGCATTATCGACAATTTCCCAAACCAAGTGATGAAGACCACTCAAATTGGTGCTGCCGATATACATGCCCGGACGCTTTCTTACGCCCTCTAATTCGCTTAAAACCTCGATGTTTCTAGCGGTATAATTACGTTCTGCTTTTTCGATATCGTCCATAACTGCTTCTTTTACCTACAAAGTATTATAGCAAACTAAGATTGAAAAAGTAATGTTATCTAGTAGATAATATTGCCGCTTCACAAAGGAGGAGAACGGACATGAATAATGTGATTTGGAATGTCGTTGTTGTCGTTTGCGTTTGTTTGTACGGTTTTTTGCTTGGGAGTATCCCAAATGGCGTAATTATCGGAAAAATATTTTTTGGAGATGACCCAAGAAACTATGGTTCGCATAATTCGGGCGGAACAAATTCAGGGCGCGCTTTCGGAAAAAAGGCTGGCATAGCCGTAATTGTTTTAGACATTCTTAAAGCGGTTTTTGCCTTCTGGAGCGTTTGGGCCGTTCTTCGTTTCTCGGGAATACGTCAAAACGTTTCTCTTTGGGATGACGGAGTCTTCTACAACTATTTGACTTTGTTCTTCGTTTCGCTAGGACATTGTTTTTCACCTTGGATTCATTTTAAAGGTGGAAAGGCCGTCGCCTGCTTTATGGGTTCGACCGGTGGGCAAGGCTTTTTAAATTTTGCTTTATGCGTAACTTGCTTTACCGCGCTCTTTAAAAAGAAACGTGTGATGTCTGTTGCCACTATCTTTAGCAGCATAATCATTTCTGCCTTGCAATGGGTGTTGTTTTTAATAAGAAATTTCCTTCCAAATAATGGTCAGCGAATAATGGATTATTTTATGTTTAATCTTGGCTACGGAGGTGGTGCTTTTTATGGATGGGAGTGTGCATTAATTAGCACTTTAATTATGTTTGTTTTAATTATTCGCCACTCTTCAAATATTAAAAGATTGAAAGATGGGACTGAAAAACCTGTTGAATGGAAATAGTTATTAATTAGTAGTTATTTAGGATATTTAAAAAAGTGTGGAAAAATCGTTCACACTTTTTTATTTTTAAAAAACGAAAGATTTAATCAATATTTTTAATTGACTAAATTCTTAAAATGACATATGTAAACCATATTTTCGCTTCAAATATAAAAATACATGTTATTTATTGCCCTCTTCTACTATTCCTCTTCTAATTTATCTCACAATCTTTATAAGAAAAAACTACTTTTTATCTTTTTTGGAAAACAGAGGCATTTTTTCAAACTGCTCGTAATATTTGATCTGTTTTATCCATTGCTATTTCTAATGAAGCAATGTAGTCATTCTTTGAGCGTTTCTTGCTAGTCTTTTTGAAACTTATTTTCAAACTTTTTAATCGCTAAAAATGATCGTTTTCCTATCTTTGGCTTATGGGATTTTGGAATTTACAC
Organism: uncultured Mollicutes bacterium; assembly: GCA_900540385.1. Lineage (GTDB taxonomy): Bacteria > Bacillota_I > Bacilli_A > RFN20 > CAG-826 > UBA4951. Next base: position 39,784 of record UQFY01000002.1, on the reverse strand, counting down.
GTTTACCACTACTCCGTTTTTTATTAACTGTATCAAAGGAATTTTCCTTTCGTTTTTCGATTAGGAAAAGAAGACAGTTTTTCTCTATACATAAGTTGATCATAAGGCAGCAAAAGACATCGAATTTCTTTTCTCAAGGCTGCTAAATAAACGTTAAGACGATTTATCAGAAACACTTTAATGAAATCTTAATCTTCTCATATAACACTCGCTAAAAGCTTTTTTGGATACTCGTATATTGCTTGGCTTCTTTTACTCTTGCGATGAAGGGCTGCTTCTGAAATTTATGTCTCCTGCACACTTTGTGGAGAATTCAGATTTAGGGTTTGTTTTATTGATACTCATTAATACCTTTTAACGAGCTTCTTCATAGCCTCGCGTATTGATTATGGCATATAAAAGCGCCCTTTATCCTTCTAATATAAGAAAAAAGGCCCTAGCTTTTTAACTAAGACCTTGTATTTCTTCTTTTTCTCTTTTATTGGTTCTTATTCATGGAATTCATGACAGAACGAATTTGAGCTTCGGAAGGTTTTCTTCCCATTTGGGCAAACATTGCACGTATCATCTTTTCATTGATTGGAGGATTTTTCTTCATTTCACGTTTAATGAGGGCTCTAGCCCCGAAGAAACCAGCGACCCCACCAACAATTAAGGCTAAGATGATATAAAGGACGAATTGCCAGACCTCAATTTGCATTTCGATTAGGCTCTCTTGTCGTATTTACCGGTTGTGGTATCAACCATGACTTTCTCGCCTTCATTGATGAAGAGAGGAACACGGATGGTTAAGCCGGTCTCTAATTTGGCATCCTTGCTTCCGCCGTTAGAAATTGTATCGCCACGAACGCCTGGTTCGGTTTCGACAACTTCAAGAGCGACCTTTGCTGGTAATTCGACGCCAAGAATCTCATCTTCATAAGAAACCATGATAACTTCACCGTTTGGGGCAAGATATGGGATTTCGTTTTTGAGAGTATCTTTTGGAAGTTCCACTTGTTCATAGGTTTCTGGATCCATGAAAACCAATGTGGTTCCGCCATCGTAAAGATATTGCATGTTCTTTTTATTGATGCTGACTAATTCAACATCGTAACCACTGTTACGAGCGATTTCGGTGATAGCGCCGGTACGGACATTCTTGACCTTGACCTTTGCGACCATCTTTCTCATAGCGGTTTTGTTAAGCAAAATATCGATGACTTGATAAAGTGTGTTTTCGTCTTCGAAGTAATTGCCTGGGCGTAATTCTGTAACGTTCATTTTAAGTTCTCCTTATATAACCTTTGTGATTTTAAACCAATTTCTTTTAAGTATCTACTTAAAAAGGCCTTTAAAATACGGATTGTAACGAAATTCGTTCTCTAATGTGGTATTCGGGCCGTGTCCTGGATACACTTTTGTCTCATTTGGAAGAGAAAGAAATTTTCTTAAAGAGAAAACAATCGTTCTTTCACTTCCTGTTGGTAAATCCGTTCTTCCGATTCCTAAATGAAACAAGGTGTCTCCGCTAAATAACGCTTTTTCTGTTGGAAAGTAATAACAAACGCTGCCTATGGTATGGAACGGAGTTTGCAATACTTTGAACGATGGGAAAGAAGGAAGATTTATTTCCTGTTCATCTGATACAAATCGCTTTTCTAAACCATCGATGACGAGGGGATTTCCACCCAAATAAGAAGTTAAATTTAAATCAGGATTCACTAAGAAATCATCTTCTTTGAAAGAGAGATAAACCGATGCAGGATGCTTATTTTCCTTTAAACCCGAAATGTGGTCATAATGACCATGGGTGATTAAATAAGCCACCACCACGGCATTCCTTCTATCAAGAAAGGAATCAAGACGGCCATTAAGATTAGAGCCAGGATCGACGACAATATATTCTCCTTTTTCGTTAGAAAGAAAATAGGTATTGCAGCTTTCTTCTGGCGGAAATTGATTTTTTTCGATTTTCATGAGTAAAAAAATAAGGCCGAAGCCTTATTTTTATTTCTTTGTTTCAGTGTGAAGGGTTTCTTTCTTGCAACGGCTGCAGAACTTTTTGATCTCCATTTTATTAGGATGGGTCTTTTTGTTTCTCGTTGTAATGTAGTTATGCTCACCGCATTCACTGCAAGCAAGAATTACTTGATCACGTTTACTTTTTGCCATATTTATTCACTCTTCTTTCTTTAAGCGTTGCTTATCGTATCATAGACAAAAGAAAACTTCTACAAGAAAAGAGGTAAAAAGGCTAAAATTTGTTTATGTTCACAAGAGAAAAAACAAAACAAGTAAAAATTGGCCCTCTTCTTCTTGGAGGGAATAACCATGTTTTCATTCAATCCATGGCTTCCATCAAGACTTCAAAGGTTTTAGAAGTCTCTGAACAAATCAATCGCTGCGCTAAGATGGGCTGTGAAATTATGCGCTGTTCTTGCTTGGACACGGAAGATGCTCTCGCCTTCAAGGAGATTAAAAAGAATGTGTCCATTCCTCTTGTGGCTGATATCCATTTTGATTATCGGTTGGCGTTGGCCGCTCTTGCTTCCGGCGTTGATGCAATTCGTCTAAATCCTGGAAACATCGGTTCTGAAGAGAATGTGCAAAAAGTTGTAATCGCCTGCAAGCAAAGAAATGTTCCGATTCGTATCGGCGTTAATGGCGGCTCTTTGGATAAAAGCATTTATAACGGCAAAGAAACGATAAAAGGTGAATTCCTTTATCAATCTGCTTTAAAACACGTTCGTCTCTTAGAAAAATATGATTTTCATGATATCGTCATTTCTTTAAAGGGAAGCGACGCCATCGAAACGATTGAAGCGTATCGTTTAGCTGCTTCTTCCTTGCCTTATCCTTTACATTTAGGGGTAACCGAAGCAGGACCAATGGAAACCTCTTTGCTTCGTTCCGCTGCTACTTTATCCCCTTTGCTTTTAGAAGGTATTGGCAATACCATCCGTATTTCTTTAACGGAGGACCCACTTGAAGAAGTAATGGCCGCTTCTAGACTTTTGCATGATTTACGCTTAAAGGAAGATTGGCCTACTTTTATTTCTTGCCCTACGTGCGGCAGAACAGAAGTGAATCTTCTCCCTTTGGCTAAAAAGATTCGCGCTTATCTTGAAGAAAACAAGATTCATAAAACGGTTGCTATCATGGGTTGCATTGTAAATGGCCCAGGAGAGGCAAAACACGCTGATATAGGCGCCGCCGGAGGAAATGGCTACTGGGCCATATTTAAAAAAGGCGTAGTAATAAAAACAGTGGACGAATCCACTGTTTATGATTGTTTGATTGAAGAAATAAATAAGCTTTAGTCTTTATTATTCACCGCTTTAGCTTGGGCTTTGTATTGTTTCTCAAGCTCTTTACGAATGGATTTTTGAATGGCTTTCTTGCGGTATTTGCGTTTTACCTTTTCGATCGCAAATTGTTTCTTCTTCTTATACATTGGCTCAATATGCTTTGGACGAGCTAAGGCTTTTGCAATAGAAATCTCTTTCTTTTCCTCTTCAGGGAATTCCTTTTTCTTGGATAATTTTGTTTTTGGCAACAATCCAACAGGGTCAAGTTTCAATTCATCTTTACGGAGAACGTAGAAATCGAAAATAACGCCTTCATCCATGATGCGCTTGGCTTCTTTAACGTTGTCAGCGTTATAAAAAACCCACGAATCCCCTTCTTTGCCGAATCTTCCGCTTCTTCCTGCACGATGATGGTAAAAATCCAAATCAGACGGCAAATCAACAGAGATAACGTCCGTCACATCGGGAATATCAATGCCACGAGACAACAAATCGCTAGCGACAATGACAGAATATTTGTTGGAACGAATTTCACGAATCGCTTTCTTTCGAGAGCGATCGTCTAAAGAACCACTGAAATAAATGGCATTAATACCGTTGTTCTTTAATCCTTTTGCCACTTCATTAACCATTTTTACGGTCGAAGCAAAAACAATGCACAAATAAGGTTTGCGAATATTCAAGAAAGAAACAAGAGCGTTTACCGTTCCTTGATGCTTGATATCGATCAAATGATGTCTAACTGTCGATGAAGTCTCCGTTTTTTCGTTCTCAAATTCAAAATCCGAACGAACAAACTTTGCCAATTCATCACGAAGATTTTGTTTTAATGTTGCAGAGAAAACCATAGTCTGAGGGTCTTTCAATAAAGCGAAGATACTTTCGATATCAGCAAAGAAACCCAAGTCAAGTAACATATCCGCTTCATCAAGAACAACTGTTTTCACGTTTTGAAGCGTCAAAATATGCTTATCAACAAGCAAATCTTTTAATCTTCCCGGAGTACCGATTACGATTTGAGGCGGGACGCTAACTCCCTCTTCATTTTGCGTTACGTCAGCTTCTGATGTATAAAGACGAACTCTAAGAGTTTGATAAAAACGCTGGAATTGTCTTGCGAATTCATAAGTTTGACGTGCTAATTCTCTTGTCGGAGCAACAATAATTGTCTGCAAACGATTTAGATTTGTGTCTGTTTTCTCAATGATAGGAACGAGATATGCATGCGTTTTGCCAGACCCTGTCTCACTTTGAGCTAATAAAGAAACACCACGTAATGCCTTAGGAATTACGGTGCTTTGTACTTTTGATGGCTCTTTATAACCTAACGCATTTAGAGCCGATACCATTTTTTTAGATAATGAAAAACCACTGAAACTCATGCCTATATTATAAAAGAAAAGTGGGCTTAAGATAAAGGAATGCACTATATTAATGTATATGAATGTAAGAATCATCGAACCATATGGTTTCTGTTTCGGAGTTGAAAAGGCGTTGGAAACAGCCTATCAAGCGAAAAAAGAGAATCCAGGTTCTCAAATATATATTCTTGGTGACCTTGTTCATAACGAAAGCGTAACGGAAAAACTCGAACAAGATGGTTTCTTTTTGCTTAGCGAAAAAATGGGATCTTTAGAAAAGCAGCTTCTTACAGTTCCAAATGAGTCTATCTTGGTTTTTTCCGCGCATGGTCATTCACCAAAGCTAGATGAAATCGCTCGAAAAAAGAAATTAAAAATATACGACGCAACCTGTATTTTCGTTAGAAAAAACGAAAAACAGATAGCCGAAAAAATCCAAAATAGGAATGAGGTTATATATATCGGAATTCGTAATCATGCGGAAACGAATGCGGCTTTAGGCATTAATTCTAAAAGAGTTCATCTAATGACTCCAAAAGAGTCTTTCTGCTTTTCCGATGTCCATTCTTCATCTCCATTGGTTGTTTCTCAAACCACGATGACAAGTGATGATATTTTCTCTTGTGAGAAGGAAATCAAAGAAAAAATTCCAAACGCTAAATTTATGGCAAAACAGTGTTACGAAACTGAAGAAAGGCAAAAAGAAGTTATCCTCAAAGGGAAAAACGCAGATGCTTTTATTGTAATGGGTGGGAAAAATAGCAATAACACGGCAAAGCTTTATCAAGAAATAAAAAATCACTTCCCAACAAAAAAGTGCATTCAAGTTTCTTCTTTGGAAGAGTTTATTGGCCTTGAAAAGGAGTTCGTGGAAGCTTCTGAAGTTGTTTTGGTTTCAGGAACCTCTACTCCAAAAGAAGAAATTTTCAAAGTTTATGAGTTTTTAACAAAACATTCGATGAAATGTAAATAATAATAAATTTATTAGTTTAATATTAGTAGTTATTTAGTTCTAATATAGTTGTTTAAATCACGGAATTTATCTTTTCTAAAACGCCTTGATATCTTGTTTTATCTTCTTTTGGCAAATTTGGAAGATTTAGCAAGTTTTGGATCCTATTTCTTTCTTTTTCCCAGTATTCTACCCAGGAACCCGATTTCTTTTTTAAGTTCAAGGGTCCAAAGAAAACCTCTTCTTCTGAATAAGGCTTGTCCGTTCTCCCTTTTGCCCACTTCATCACATCGTAGGCAATCTTACCTTCATAGAAAAAATCATTATCGATTAAATGATAATTTATTGACTCCAGGTATGAAATTAATATAGGCCTGTCATTATGGGCATCCACTATTATTGTTTCGATTCTATCGAGCTTATTTTCGTTTTTTTGAAGGATTTCTTTAATTAATTTTCCACCCATTCCAGCAATTATTAAGGTATCAACTTCTTTTGATAATTCGTCTAAACCACTGGAAAGAGAAGGAACAATTCTATCTTTTAAATTCGCCTTTTGAATTTCCTTTAGCATTCTTTCATAAGGCCCCTTTTTATTCTCTATAGCTTGAGCGTATTTTACTTTCCGCCCATTAAATGCGTTAATTGGAACGTAACAATGATCGCTTCCGACATCCGCTATTGCCGCTCCTTCATCGATAAAAGAGACGATGACATCTAATCTTTTCTTTTCTTGCATAGTTCATTTATATTTGATTTTTTCTGCGTTTTTCTTGTTGATTAAATCACGAATATTTTTAAGCTTTTCGCCTTTTTCTGAATCAGGCGTGTTTGTAAGGGAATTAATCGCGTTTCTTTGGAAGCTTAAATTATCTTTCTCTTGTTTGATAGCACGCGCGCAATCATCCATGTTGTTTTCAGAGTATGGTTCATAAGGCAAATCAGCGTCTATTAGTTCCGTTATCGTCTTATATAACGTATCTTTGTCTTCATCTTCGGACAACTCTATTTCGTTCAATAAGGCCGGTATGCTCACCTTTTCGTTCTTTCTATCGACATAATCAACGATGTAGCTTGCTATCTTCTCATATTGAGGATAGTAAAAATTATCAATATTTCTTTCAAAATACTTCACGGCATCGATGTTTTGAAGCATGTAGAAAAGAGTCTTTCTTTCCGCAAAAGCCAAACGGCGAATGAATTTCGTCTCTGGATGAGAGATCTCAAATCCCTGTTGCTCTTGATAAGTAATCTCTTCAAGAACGTCTTCAGAAGAATTTGCCTTTAGAACTTGTGAACGGATGATTTCTGGCTCATATCCAGTTACTTTTCCAAGTTTAACGATGTTATTCTCTTGATCAACGCCTGGCTTCATTGAACGAAGGAAAGGTATCGAATACATGAGAACCTTCTTTCGATCTTCTGCTTTCGAAAGTTTCTCAACGTTCTGATAATAGTTCATTTGGAATTGAAAAGGATCCACGAGTTGGTTCATGGCGTTTTTAAGCGCTTCAGGGCCTGATTCTTGCAAAATATCGTCTGGATCCCTTAAATCATTAGGATTGCACACCAAACGGAAAGGAATGCTTGCTTTATTAAGTTGCAAGATGATCTTCATCATTCCTCTTTGCCCTGGATTATCTCCATCGAGACATAGTCTGATTTCACAGTTCAAACGTCGAAGCAATTCGATTTGATCGACGCTTAAGGAGGTCCCCATTAAAGCCACAGCACTAGGCATTCCGGCTTTATCAAGTGCCATGACATCCATAAATCCCTCTAAAACGTAGATATATCCGTCTCTTCTAGCGGCATTTTTCGCTGTGTCATAATTATATAAATTCAAACTTTTCTTAAAAATTTGCGTATCAGGAGAATTGACGTATTTCGGAGAATCATGATCGTTTGGATTGATTCTTCTTGCACTAAAGCCGATAACTTGGCCATTAGGATCTTTTAATGGGAAAATTAATCGGCCAGCGTTTGCGTCTATGTTTCCTCTTGAACTAATAATGCCAATTCCCTTGATTTTATCTAAGGCATGGCCCTTTTTCTCTAAGTACTCTACGGTTTTTGCGCCATCTGAAAGAGCATAGCCGATGCCGTACTTTTTGATTTCGGCTTTATCCAGGTGCCTTTGGTCAAGATAATCTCTCGCAGCCTTGCCTTCAGGTATGTTTAAACAATACGTATATAAAGATTGTAAATCGTTAATGGTGTCAAAAAGAGGCTGTTTTTCTTTGTTTATTTGAGGTTTGTTGGCTTCACTAATTAGCCTATCATCGCGAAATCCAACGATTTCTGCGACTTTTTGAACTGCTTCTTGATAGGAAATATTTAGATGCTTCTGTACGAAGGTTATGGCGTTTCCGCCTGTTCCGCATACAAAGCATTTAAATATTTGCTTGTCCGGAGAAATGTTTAAAGAAGGGTTTTTATCGTCATGAAAAGGGCAAACAGCGACATAGCTTCTGCCCTTCTTGATAACTGGAATAAAAGCGGAGATGACCGTGACGATATCCGCTTCTTTTAAAAGAGTTTCAATCAGATCTCTCGAATACATCCCCGCTTTTCTCCTTTCTTTTTTCTTAATTAAGAATTAATTTTATCTTCGATATAAGAAACCAATTCTTTGATTGGAAGACGAACCTGTTCCATGCTATCGCGATCACGAATGGTGACGCTGTTATCTTCTAACGTATCGAAATCGATGGTAACGCAGTATGGGGTTCCAATCTCATCTTGACGACGATAGCGTTTGCCAATGGATCCAGTCACATCGGTCGTGCACATAAAGTGTTTACTAAGTTCTTGGAAAACCTCACTCGATTTATCAACGAGTTTCTTTTGTAAAGGTAAAATGGCTACTTTATATGGAGCAAGTGACGGTTTGATGTGCATAACGGTTCTTACTTCTCCATTCGCTAAGGTTTCTTCATCATAAGAGTCCACCATAACCATTAACATAAGACGATCCAAACCCATGGATGGCTCGATGACATAAGGAAGATAAGATTTTGTCTTTGTTGCTCCACTTTCATCGATGTATGTTTCCGTATAGGTTAAGTCTTCTTTTGAATATTCTTGATGACGTTTTAAGTCATAGTCTGTTCTATCGGCAACACCAAGAATTTCGCTCCATCCTAAAGTTGGAAAATCGTATTCTACATCGGTTGTTGCTCTTGAATAGAAGGCTAATTCTGCTGGCTCATGATCACGGAAATGAAGATTTTCCGCCTTAATTCCTAAAGATTCAACGAACTCTAAGCAGTTTTTCTTCCAATAAGCGAACCATTTCAAATCAGTTCCTGGTTGGCAGAAGAATTCCATTTCCATTTGTTCGAACTCTCTGGTTCTAAAAGTAAAGTTTCCTGGAGTGATTTCGTTACGGAAGCTCTTACCAGCATTACAAATACCGAATGGAAGTTTCTTTCTACAAGCTCTCGCGACATTTTTGAAGTTCATAAAGACACCTTGTGCGGTTTCCGGTCTTAAATAGACGACGGATGAGGCATCTTCCGTTACACCGATATGCGTTTTGAACATCATGTTAAATTTACGGATGCTGGTGAAATCCTTTTTTCCACATGTTGGACAAACAATATCGTTGTCTTGGATGAATTTATCCATATCTTCAAAGGTCATGCCATCGACATCGGCTTCTGGAAATTCTTTCTTGATGAGTTCATCGGCACGATAACGGGATTTGCAAGCCTTGCAATCCACCATTGGATCGTTAAATGTTGAGACGTGACCGGTTGCTTCCCAAACGCGAGGATTCATTAAAATCGCCGCATCCAAGCCAACATTATTTGGATCTTCTTGAACGAATTTTTTCCACCAAGAGTCACGAATATTCCTTTTTAACTCTGCGCCTAGAGGACCATAATCCCAGGTATTGGACAAGCCACCATAAATTTGAGAACCAGGAAAAACGAACCCTGTTAAGATCAAATGGTTTGTTACTTTTTCAAAACTAAACTTATTTGCCATTGTTTGGCTCCTTTACTCATATCGTTTTTTATAAAAACGAAGGCGAAAACTAGCATACATTAGGCATTGCCCATCGTCAACCCCAACAGGACTAGCTAGCAAGCCTTAAATATTCTAAACTTCGAAGTTTGCCACCGGTAGACTGCTCATAAAGTTCCGATAGATAAGCGAGACATCGTAAGCATTCGTTTGTTTCGAAGCAAACGCGATCCATATCCTTAGGGGAACAGCGAAAACAAAAACGGATAATTTTAAGAAAACGCGGTTCTTTTTTCTCTGATTCGAATTCCAAATGTTCTCGGCAAAGAAAGCCACCTTTTGATAAAGAAATGCCGACGATATCGTTCTTTTTACCACAAATAACGCAATTATCTACATTCAATCCATAACCTTCTAAACGCAAAAACTGAGCGAAATAAATAAGGCATGGAGTTAAGCATTCCTTCTTTTTTTGATTGAGAAGACCCATGGTTTCATCGAGCCATTCATAAAGTTCCGATGTTTCTTCAGATTCAACGATTTTAGCATTCAATTCATTAAGAAAAGAAAAGCAAGAATTTAACAAAAAATTATCGTCGAAAGCCGGAACCGAAATTTGCTTCGCTTCCGAAAGACTGAGACTTTCACCCATCTGAAACAAAGTAACCTGAGATTTTGTAAGTAAAGAAATGCCGTTTCTGTTTTTTGATTTTATTTTTTTAACGCCTCGCGCTCGAAAGGTCAAAATACCGTCCTTTGTTAAAAAAGTGACGATACAATCGCTATCTTTATAGTCAGAAAGCCGTATAGTATAGCCTTCATAATTAGAAGTCGTTCCCCTCATCGGCTTTCTTCCCGTAGCCTAACTGGGCTAACTTCTTTGTGTCGTTTCTCCAACCAGGAAGGCATTCCACTTGCGTATATAAAGTGACGTGTCTTCCCCACATTTTTTCGAGGTTTCTACGGGCTGTCATTGAAACTTTTTTAATCATTTCTCCTCCACGCCCGATAATGATTGGCTTTTGTGTTTCTTTTTCGCAAACGATTGTGGCTTTGATTTCGATTCCTTTGTCGTTTTCTTTGTAATCGTTAATCAAAATCGCGCATTCGTGCGGAATTTCTTGCTTTAAGAAATGAAGAAGTTCTTCACGAATGACTTCTTTAGCCATGAAAGAATTATCTTTGTCGGTGATGATATCGTTTGGATAGAAAGGTAAACCTTCGTTTAAATGATTTTTAATAGCGGTTTTAAGATCTTTCAAATTGAAGTTTGTTAAAGCAGATATTTCAATTTGAGAATAGGCAGGGAAACTCTCTTTGTAATGTTCTTTCAGTTTCTCCATCATATCGATTGTAGCTAAATCAATTTTGTTAAAAACAAGAATGATAGGAGCGTCTGTTTTTATGGAAGAAAGCAAGGCGTCATCGGCAGAATAATTCGTTACTGACGAGTCAATCAAATAAAGAACAACATCCACATCAGAAAGGCTTCTTCTAGCAGAACGGTTCATTGCTTTATACAAAGATTCTTCGCCATCAAAAAGCCCTGGAGTATCAGTAAAAACGATTTGAGTGTCCTTTTCGTTATATACACCAATGATGTCATCACGGGTAGTTTGAGCTTTTGGTGTGACAATCGACACTTTTTTAGATAAAAGTGCGTTTAATAAAGTCGATTTCCCGACGTTTGGTTTTCCTAATATTGTGCAAAAGCCACATTTCATAAATTCATATCCTCTTTCTCGAAGGCATAAGGAAGAAGCTCCTCTGCCGTTGTTTCTTTTACTTCGCCTTTTAAATTACCAAGATAAATTGGAGCGTTTAAAGGAAATAATTCAGAAATAACTTGTCTACAAGCTCCACAAGGCGAAACAGGTCTTTTTGCATCAGCAACAATCGCTAAAGCAACGAAATCTTCTTTCTTTTTCCCTTCCATTATTGCGTGATAAATGGCGTTTCTTTCTGCACACATGGAAAGAGGATAAGAAGAATTCTCAACGTTTGCTCCTAAAAAGCACTTCCCATCTTTTGTTAAGACGGCTGCCCCTACTCGGAAATTAGAATAAGGCGTATACGCCAAATCTAGAGCGTTTTTTGCTTCTTGTAGAAGTTCATCTTTGTTTAGCATTTCTTGTCAGCCTCCTCTAATATTCGATCTTGTAACGGGAACATAATGGCTTCGTCTTCAGGCTTCATATGATCGTAGCCAAGAAGATGAAGCAATCCATGGACAAACAAGAAAGAGAGTTCTCTCTTTAGAGTATTCCCAATTTGTTCAGCCTGTCTTTGAGCTTGAGGGAGACAAATTAAAATTTCCCCCAACATTCTAGGAACTTCAGGATTTAAAATCGCATCTTTTGGGTCTTTGTCATCATTAAAAGCAAATGAGATTACATCCGTAACACGATCAACATGTCGATAATCTCTATTGATTTGATGAATGGTTTCATCATCTACCAAAGATACGTCTATTTCGTAATTAGTTTGAACGTCAAGCATCTTGAAGGTTACTTCTGCTAGATGCGTATAGCGTTCTTCGAGGGAATCATATTCCTCGCCAAAGTTATTTGTATAATCTACTTCCATACAATAAATTTATCACATTTGAAGTCTTTTTTCGCCGGAATCAATCGTCTTTTAAGAAATGTTCATTGAAGTACATCTCTTCTTTCTCCCTAATGGGAGAGTTTTCAATATAAGTGAAAACATTTTGTAAGGAGGAACCTACGGCTAAGAGGGCTCCAAAATGTAACAAATAGTAGTTTAAAGATATAGAGTCGACACTTAATAAAGGAAGGAGCGCGAAAACGGCGATAAAAACTATGTAAACGATCCGTTCATTTCCGATAAGCGATGCTATTTTATAGCTTTCCTCGTTAATTGAATGAATAGTTGCCGCAGCTTCATTTATTGTCTGCGAGTTCGAGAAAAGGTTTCGTTCTCTTTGCTCCATGATTAACTTTCGATGAACTGTTTTTGACTTAAGCAAAATAGAACTGATAGCGAGGTAAACGAGCGCTCCAGCAACAGACAAATAAAAATAGGAATTGTTTATTCCGAAAAGAAAGGTAAGAGAAATAACTAGTAACAAAGAAGTGATTAAAGATAAAAAATCAGGATAAATCGCCTTTTTTAATGCGTAATAATGCATATATCTCTCTTTTAAATCGTGAGGAACCAGAGCGATTTTGCCAAGCCATTTTTGATCGAATTTCTTCATTGAATTTGTTAGTAATAATCTGGTTAAGATTTCACAAAAGCCATAGCAAGCTAAAAATCCGATGGAAAGTAGATAATTTCCATTATCCTGCATAAAGAAGAAAGATGCGTAAAGACAAAGAAACGAGGCGAGGGTTGATAATGTTGGGGAAAGAAAATCTAAAAAAGGAAAAATCTTCGGTTTCTTAAATGGGCAATCTTGTTTTTGACTCATTTTGATTGAGCCCCAAATTAAACTCCAATCACCCGTTATTTCCTCTTTTTTGGCCCAATATGTTCCAAAAGCGGGGTCGTAAACAAGTATTTTCTCCTTTCTTGCTTGTGGAACGTAAACCAAATGTTCGTGGCCCTCTTTGTTTAAAAGAAGGAAAAGAGGATAAGAATCAATTTCTTTGAGCTTTTCTTTTTCGTTTGCTTTGTAAAAGGCAAGCTCCATCCCCTCTTTTGCGGCCGTTTCCTGAAGTTCTTTCAAACTATAAGGCGGATGTTTTTCTAACCGCATGAACTTGTAATTGCTTTTTCCTGTCGCTTCAATAAGCGCCATTTTCAAGCAGGCAAGCCCACATCCCTTTTCACTTTCTTGATAAATGAATTGTCTCATCACCTATAGAAAGACTACGTTTTTAAAAAACGGACAAAAAAGGCATAAAAAAATCCCCGATTTATTTCGGGGAAGTTTTTACCATTTTTTTCTACGAGCCATTTCGGACTTCATTTTACGTTTTAACGAAGTAGGATAGAAGCACTCTCTTTTACGGGTTTCGAGAAGGATACCGCTTTTGTTCACGTTTCTCTTCCAACGACGAACTGCGTCATCAAGAGATTCACCTTCGCGGACGACTACTTTAACAGACATGGAATTCACCTTCTTTCTGCCCAATGCTCAATTATTTTACCTTAACTTAACCCATTTGCAATAAAAAACAAACATATCAAGGAACCTTTTGAACGTTTTTGATAATGACTATGTTAAAATGCTTTTATGAATTCAATCGACGTAAGTATCATTCTCCCCGTTTATAATAACGAAAACACCTTAAAAAGGGCTTTGGATAGCGTTTTTTCACAGGTTTTTAATGGGAGTTTTGAACTTATTTGTGCTATCGATCCTAGTAAGGATGATTCTCTATCAATTCTTGAAGAATATTCTAAAAAGCACCCAAATCTTGTTCTGCTTGTTTCTAAAGAAAGGCTTGGCACTGCCCTATCGAGACAGAAAGCTATCGAAATTGCAAAAGGGAAATACGTTGCTTTTCTTGATGCAGACGATGAATTAAGAAACGATTTTCTCCAAAAAATGTTCGATGCTATCGTTAAGAAAGACGCAGATGTTGTAAATTGCTCATTCTACGTAGTTTATGGAACAAGAAATAAAAAAGTAACATATCCATTTAGAAGAAACGCCACTTTATGTGGAAAAGCTATCCTTCGCTCTTTTTACATGGACGCCTGCATTCGTGGTTTTATGTGGAGCAAAATGTATCGCAAGGAGATTCTTTCCTCTCTTCCAAGGGTTCTTCTCGCCTCTCCAAAAGATATGTTTGAAGACCAAGCGTTGAACGGGACTCTCTTGGCTAAATGCAACAAAGTCATTTTATTAAGAAAACCACTTTATTATTATTACAAGAACAACGCCGCTTCTTTATCTAGTGTAAAAAGGACTGATAGAGCCCAAAGACATCTCGCTATTTTTGCTTTGCATCGTCATTTTTTCGAAAATACTCAGAATTCTGTAGCGTTGAAAGCTTTTCGTAGCCGCCTTTTCCGCATGAGTTGGACCTTATCTTTCGATATAAAGATTGATAAGAAGAACGGTGCTTCAAAAGAGTATATTAAGACGATTCGTGATGAATGGAAGAACGTAAGGAATTTAAAAAAGCCCCTTCCTATTGAAGGAAAGAGCTATGAAGAATTATTTTCTAGAGCGATTCTTTCTTAATTCTTTTTATAAAGGGAGATGCATTCCTCGTAAGCAGTTTTCAATTGTTGCCCTATTTTATCAAGAGACCTCTCTTCTGCAACGTGGTATCCGTTTTCTAAAATCGTAGGATCCTCACCGTTTTTCAGAAGATTTTCTATTTCTTGACGGAACTCTTCGTTGTTATTGCAGAAATGTGCACTCTTTTTATCTTCGAGCCAAGGCTTATAAACACCAATGTTACGTAAAACCAATGGGCATTTCGAAGCAAGCGCCTCTAAAACGACAATGCCTTCGGTTTCTTCATAAGAAGGGAAGAATAAACAAGTTGCACTTTGTAACGCACCATGAATTAATTCGCCCTTAACATATCCAGGTAAAATCACGTTATCAGGCTTATTTTTCATAGCCTTAAGCATCTTTGTTGAAGTAAGGATATGTGCTAAATGACCAAACCAGAAGAATTTTATATTCGGGAATGAACGAGCCACTTCAATGAAATCGTGAAGTCCCTTTCTTTCAAAAGGGAATCCAATTCCCATCACAAAAGGTTCATTTTCTTTTAATCCGAACTTCTCTTTGAATAGTTTTTGAGCATTCTTATCTTCTTTGTATTCGTTTAGATCAATGCCGTTTGAAATGGCGACGACCTTTTTGTTAAAACCATAAGACTCAATTAGTTTTTTCGAATAAGGCGTAGGCGTGATAATGTAGTCCGCATGGGAATACATGTATTTTATTTGACGATCAAAAGTTGGTTCGATTAATTTCCAACAGCGAAAAGAATTACGAAAATCTTCGTATGTTGAATGGCCATGAACAATAACAGGAATCCCTTGTTTATGGCATTTTCTAAGAACGCTATGCGATTTCGCCCATAAAGTATTAATGTGCGCTAAAACATAACCTTTTTCCTTAGGATTTGTCGTAAAATCAATGCCGGCAGATTTCAAGGCTCTCATTTGATGGCTTCGAGCGCGTCCAATGCCAGAGACTTTGATTCCGTTTGCGTCTTCAAAATAAAGAAGGGTCTTCATTTCTTGCTTTCTTCCATGATTTGGATGGAATGGGAACAACCAATACGATTTGCTCCTGCATCAACCATCGCTTTAAAGTCGGCTAAAGTGTGAATGCCGCCAGCAGCTTTAACGCCCATATCGGATCCAACTGTTTCGCGCATGATTTTTACATCTTCGGCTTTAGCTCCGCCTTTTCCGAAACCAGTAGATGTTTTTACAAAGTCGGCACCAGCTTCTTTGGCAAGTTCTGAAGCTTTTTTAATTTCTTCTTTGCTTAAGTAGCAGCATTCTAAAATGACCTTGAGAAGTTTTCCTTCACAAGCTTTTTTGATTTCATGTATTTCGTTTCTAACATAATCGTAGTCTTGATCTTTTAATGCCGAAACGTTGATTACCATATCCACTTCATCAGCGCCCATTTTAACGGCGTCATTTGCTTCAAAAACCTTCGCTTTTGTGCTCATTTGCCCTAACGGAAAGCCAATAACCGTACAAACCTTCACGTCGCTGCCAGCTAATTCCTTTTTTGCAAGAGGCACGAAATAAGGATTTACGCAAACGCTCATAAAATCATATTCTTTTGCTTCTTTGCAAAGCTGTTCTACTTCATTTCTTGTAGCGTTTGCAGCTAATAAAGTGTGGTCAAAATATTTATTCATTTTCATAGAAATACCTCATAAACATATTTTACTTTGCTACGCTTTCTTTGAAAAGGAAAAGCGGCCTTATCAAGGCCGCTTGCTTCTTATCAGAAATTATTTGCTTTCGCTATCTTTAACGATAACTGCTTTGCCATCATAATAGCCGCATTCTGGGCAAACTTTATGAGGTTGAATCATCGCTCCACAATGTGGGCAAGCCACCATTGTTGGATATTTAAGATAGAAATGGGTTCTTCTTAATCTTTTTCTGGTTTTCGAAGTTCTTCTTTGTGGTACTGCCATATTCTCTCATCTCCTTCACAAAAGACTGCACTATTATAGAAGAAGGTCTTAATGAGTCAACGTTAATTTAGACAATGTCAAAATTATTTCATTTTCATTCGACCACACCTAGACAAAACCACTAATCAGCGGCGTTTTCTTTGGTGTAGACTACTTTCTTAATTTGACCATGAAGACTCGATTCTGACGGGATTTTTACAAGAAGGAAGTTGGAGGTGTGTCCGTAAGAGATCCCTTCCTTTTCGTTATATTCTTCAAAGAGAACATCTAATTCCTTGCCGTAAAATTTCTTTCTGTATTCTTCGCGAAGTTCTTTAGAAAGTTCGATTAAGCGGGCGTTTCTTCCTTTCTTTATGTTTGCTGAAAGATCCTTCAAGGTGTAGGCATAAGTTCCTTTTCTAGGAGAATAAGGGAAACAATGAATTTCTGCTAACTGACATTTTTTAGCAAAAGCTAGGCTATCTAAGAAATCTTCTTCCGTTTCGCTAGGGAAGCCGGATATCATGTCCGTCGTAATGGCGATGTCAGGGCGAATGGCGCGTATTTGCTGAAGTTTCTCATAATATTCTTCAGCACTATAGGGCCGTTTCATTTCTTTTAGAACTTTGCTTGATCCACTTTGTAGCGACAAATGCAAATGAGAGGAAAAAGCAGGGAAATCGCGAATGACAGAAAGGAAAGAATCATCCACTTCCGAAGGATTTAAACTCGAAACTCTTAAACGGAAAAGAGTTGGATTTTCTTCGAGTATGTCTCTTAATAGATTTCCTAATTTATAGGATCCATCGCCTAAATCGAGACCGTAGAAGCCGATTTCAATCCCGGTGATTACGATTTCTTTATATCCTTTTTCAACAAGAAACTTGGCTTCTCTTAGTACGTCATCTTTCGAACGGCTACGTGAATTGCCTCTGACAAACGGAATTAAACAATAAGAGCAAAAATAATTGCATCCGTCCTGAATTTTTAAATAAGCGCGGGTATTATCCGGTAAGGCAAAAGAGCCAAACTCCTCATATTTTTCTTTTCGATTATCCTTATCTACTAGGATGATAGGCTTTCTTTCTTTTTCAAAACGTTCGATTAATGCAGGTATTTCCTTTCGATGTGCGGTCCCTAAAACAATATCGGCGCCTATCGAGGAAGCCTCTAGAAAGTTCTTTTGAGAATAGCATCCCATAACAATTAGGATGGCTTTGGGAGAGAGACGACGGAATTTACGGATATGTTGCCTAGATTTTTGATCAGCGATCGATGTAACAGAACACGTATTTAAAACGATAAGTTCCGCGTTTTCAGGCTCATCAGCTTCAAGGAAGCCTTTTTGCAAAAATTCTTCGCGAAGCAAATCATTTTCGTAAGAATTTACTTTGCATCCTAAAGAAAATAAATAAAACTTCATTTTTTCACTCCAATTTCTGTTGCAGGGAGAGTTTTCAAAAGTTTCGCATAAAGGCCTGAAGATATGAGTTCTCCCTCAAAAAGAGCGGTTATGAATGCCTTTTTATCCATTAGAAAATAAGCGTCCACCACTTTTTCGATTCTTGGTAAAAGATGAGTGAGAACAGGATGGATGAGTCCTTTATCGAAAAGACAAACCTTCGCATCTAGTCTTCCTTCATCATTTACAAAATAAATTGCTCTTGCATCATAATCATATAAAGCTGCGCAATCATCGGTTTTTCTAATACACACGAGACGAGTAAAATAAGAAATGAAAAGATGATATCCATAATAGTCGAAAGGGTCGATTAAGGTGGCTTCATATTGTTTGAAGATACGTTTATAAGGCATTTTTCCTAAGCGTTCAACTTTATCGCTATAAATCAAAGCGATGGAAAGAGGGAAAACTGGAACGTAAATCTTATTTCCTTTAAAAGATAAATAAGGAAGGGAAAGAAGGCCATTCTCAATATATTCTTTAAGACTGATTGTAGCTTCATCGGAATTCTTTTCATATTCTTTGAAAAGCTTTTCGATTGTTTCCTTATTCTCCAATGCACGAAGGATTATATTTCCTCTAACAACCCCGAAAGAGTCGATCGGATTTGCCAAATAAGCATAGCTTTCTAACTCATTTAAACGATAAGAGTTCTCGTTATAGTAAATTTGTTCGGACGACCGAGAAAAGAGAGTTGGTGCTTGAGAAGAAGACAAAATATCAAAAATACTCATTTATTTTCCTCAAGAAGCGAAAAAACGCTAGAAAGATAGATGGATGCTGTCTCAGCGCGAAGAATTCTTTTGCCTAAAGAGACAGGTTTAAATCCCTTTTCAATGGCAAGACCGGCTTCATTTTTTGAAAAGCCACCCTCAGGACCAACTAAACAAAGAACTCTTTCCCCTGCCTTAAAGGAAGAAAATTCTTCCACTAAGTGGAAAGGCTCTCCCGAAAGATTTTCATATGCCAAATAACGGTGATCTGCTGGAATATCAAAAATGTTTTTATAGTCTAAAATCGGCATCACTTCAGGAGTAATTAATCTTTTTGATTGGCTCGAAGCGTTAGAAACGATTTTTTGGAAACGTTCTTCACGCTTTTTTCTTTCTTTAGAGTCAAGACGAATGATGGTTCTTTCGGAAATAAAAGGCAAAAAAGAAGAAACGCCCAATTCTGTGCCCTTCATTAAAACGAGTTCATCATGCCCTCCTTTTAACAAAGCAAAGCCTAAAATGAGATGAACATTTAATTCAGTCGGACGATTGATTTCATTTAGAACCAGCACTTCCAATGGAGAAATAGAGGAAACTTCACACAAATAAAGATCCCCTTCATCGACAACTTCGATTTTTTCCCCTTTCTTAGCCCTCATTACGTTCAAAAGATGATGTTCATCCTCTTTCGAAAGGAAAGCGTGGTTTTCAGCGATTTTAGCAAAAAAACGTTCCATTTAGCGAAGAAAGACTCCGTTTGCATCCGTTAAAGAATCGTTTTTGAAAATACGAATAGAGGTAAATGCGTAAAATAAGAAACAAGGAAGAAATGGCAAAATATATGCTAAAGCGTTCTTGAAAGGATCAACGAAAAAGAAAAGAAGACTTCCAATTCCTCCAACAATAACAAGAGTAAGAAGGAATTCTAATATTCCTTTCTTGATGAATCCTAGGAAAAAGTTATGAATTCCTAAAGATCCTAGAAATAAACATAAAAATCCAGCCGTTTTTCTGGACTTTGATTTATACAGACCACCACTGGTCTTTGTCGCTTTAATAAAAGACGTAACGTCTTTAGTTTGATAGTTGTCCTCAATTGGGTTTTCCGTTCCGCAATAGGGGCACATATCTTTATCGAATTTAGAAATGGTTCTATGACAATTTTTGCAGATAGGCATAAATTTAATATTTTCCCCTTATTAAGAATAGTAGCCTTAAAAACATTTTTTTAAAAGAAAAAACCATCTCTTTCGAGATGATTATTTCTTAAAAGGGTTTTTCCACCAACTTTTCTTCTTGCTGTTTTCCTCTTTTTGGAACTGTTCAAGAAGATCTTTTTGAGTTTTCGTTAAATCCGTTGGTGTGTGGATCTTTACGTGGAGATAATGATCCCCAGGACGTGAAGTCCTTAAATCTTTAACGCCTTTTCCTTTTAGCTTTAAGATAGCATCAGGCTGCGTTCCTGCAGGAATCTCTACCGATACGGTTCCATAAACGGTTTCCACATCGACAGTTGTTCCCAAAGAAGCCTCGGCAAAACCGAGATCCAAGTTCGAGTGAATATCATTGCCATCACGAGTGAATCTCTTATCGGAATCAATCTTGATTTCAACGTATAAATCGCCATTTGGACCACCATTTACACCTTTTTCACCTTTTCCTTTAACGCGAATTTGTTGGCCTTCATTAATGCCAGCAGGAATGGTGACATCGATATTTGTGCGTACTCTGCTATAGCCTTCACCACCACATTTCGGGCAGGCTTTTTTGATTTGCTTTCCTGTTCCGTGACAATGTGGACAAACGGTTTGGGATTCCATCACACCAAAGATGGTTTGTTGACGCTGAGTTGTGTAGCCTGTTCCTCCGCAATAAGGACATGTTTGTATATCCGATGGAGAGGCAGCACCTGCTCCGCCACAAGCATCACATGGCTGATCGTAGGTCAAAGGCACATCAATATGCGTACCGTTAACGGCATCCATGAAGCTAATTTTAACGCTATATAACGTATCATTTCCTTTTTGTGGGCCATTGGATTGGGCTCTTCTGCTTCTTCCTCCGCCAAAGAAGGAATTAAACAAGTCGTCGAAACCACCAAATCCTTGAGAAGAAAAACCAGCATTTTCGAACGGATTTCCTGCTCCGCCCGTAGAAGCTCCTTGTCCAAAAGCGGCAAAGCCATATTGATCATAAGCCGCACGTTTCTGATCGTCTGATAAAACATCATAGGCTTCCTGAACTTCTTCAAATTTTTTTGGAGCATCAGGATCGTGGTTAATGTCAGGGTGATATTTCTTCGCGAGTTTTCGATAGGCGGAGCGAATCTCGTCTTTAGTTGCAGTTTTGTTGACTCCTAATGTCTCATAGTAGTCCCTTTTTTCGTCTGCCATATATATGCTCCTTTCCTTAAAGTAAGATAGAGGCGTCCTTAGACGCCCCTATCAAATGATTTTAGATATTAGGCCTTTTTATCGGTGAAGTCGGCATCGACAACGTCTTGGTCGTTACCATTGGAGTTATTGCCAGCGTTATTTGCACCTGCGTTTGGATTAGCACCAGCTTGTTGTTGATAAGCACTTGCTGCGCTAGCTGCATCTTCCAATTTTCCAACGATTTCTCTTAATTTATCGATATTATCGTTTTGGATAGCGGCTTGAGCATCATCGCGAAGTTTGGTGAGTTCACTCTTTTGTTGTTCAGAGAGCTGAGCACCTTTTTCCACTAAGGTTTGGTTGATTTGGTCAACATAAGCCTGAGCTTTGTTCTTCACTTCGATGTCATCTTTTCTTTTTTGGTCTGCGGCTTTGTTTTCTTCCGCTTCCTTCACCATACGGTCGATATCTTCTTTAGAAAGACCATTGGAACCAGAAATGGTGATGTCTTGGCTCTTTTGAGTATCAAGATCTTTAGCGGAAACTTTAACAATACCATTGACGTCGATAGAGAATGTAACTTCAATTCTAGGCTCTCCACGTCTTGCTGGTTTGATGCCAGAGAGTTGGAAATGGCCTAAGAGTTTGTTGTCGTGCGCCATTGGTCTTTCGCCTTGATAGACCATGATATCGACAGCAGGTTGATTATCTTGTGCTGTTGAGAAAACTTGGCTCTTTGTCGTAGGAATTGTGGTATTACGAGCAATGAGAGGAGTCATAACTCCGCCAAGAGTTTCAATACCAAGAGTTAATGGAGTGACATCGAGAAGGACAACGTCTTTAACGTCACCTGCGATGATACCACCTTGAATAGCGGCACCCATAGAAACAGCTTCATCTGGGTTAACAGACATATTAATCTTCTTGCCAGAAACTTGAGAAACCATATCTTGAACGGCTGGCATACGTGTCGAACCGCCAATCATAAGGATATCGCCTAAATCGTTATAGGAGAGTCCAGCATCGTGAAGGGCTTTTTCCATAGGAATCTTGCAACGTTCCAAGAGGTGTTTCGTCAAATCTTGGAATTTAGCTCTTGTAAGTTTTCCTTCGTAGGAGATAGGACCATTCGAACCCATGCCAATAAATGGAAGAGAAATGGTTGTCTCTAAACTGCTAGAAAGTTCGATCTTTGCTTTTTCAGCGGCGTCTAAGAAACGTTGTTGAGCCATCTTATCGGTTAAATCAACACCGTTCTCGATTTGAATTTGAGCGTGGATCCAATCAGCAATGGCTTTATCCCAGTCATCGCCACCAAGTTCAGTATCACCGTTTGTGGCCAAAACTTGGAATGTCCCATCGCCAATATCAAGGATAGAAACATCAAGGGTTCCACCGCCAAGGTCGAAGACAAGGACCTTTTCGGATTTATTTGTATCGATTCCGAATGCTAAGCAAGAAGCTGTTGGTTCGTTGATAATACGAACGACATCCAAACCAGCGATTGTACCTGCGTCTTTGGTTGCTTGTCTTTGAGCATCGTTGAAATAAGCAGGGACAGTAATAACGGCTTTCTTAACTTCTTGTCCGATATTCTTTTCGGCATAAGCTTTCATATAGGCAAGAACCTTTGCGGAGATTTCTTGCGGAGTGAAATCTTTGTTTAAGCATCCAATATGGAATTTATAATCGCTGCCCATCTTACGTTTTGCAGAACGAACCGTGTCAGGGTTAGTGATCATTTGACGTTTTGCAGCATTACCGACAATTTCTTCTCCGCTCGCTTTGAAAGCGACGACAGAAGGTGTCGTATTTGTTCCTTCAGGATTTGGAATGACTTTCACTTTGCCATCTGCTTGAAGATAGCTGATAACGGAATTGGTTGTACCTAAGTCAATACCAACAATTAATTCTTTTGCCATAATAGTTTAATCTCCTTAAGCTTTATTTGCTTCGTTGGAATCGGATTTTTTATCTTCTTCCTGTTTCTCGGCCGTTTTCATTTTGTAAACTTTCACGTTTGCTGGTCGAATGAGCTTTTCGTGAAGTTTGTAGCCTTTCGAGAAGACGAAAGCGACTTTTCCATCCGTTTTCTCGTCTCCATCCACTACATCGATGGCGTTCATCGTATGAGCATCGAATTCATCGCCTTCTTTTGGAAGAATTTCACCAACTCCTTCTGAAGTAAGAGCGTTTTGAATCTGATTATAGATGTAGATGAATCCTTGTTGATAGTTCTTAGCTTCTTGGCTTGTTACTGGCGAGCTTAAGGCTAAGTAGAACCCATCTAAAGCTGGTAGAAGATTCTCGAGGAAGCCTTCCGAACGATAACGGAGAGCATTACGATGATCTTCTTCTAAGCTCTTGCGGAGATTTTGCACATCCGCAAGCTCCATATAATATTTGTTTTTCCAATTAAAGGCCTCTTCTTCGGCATGCTTTAACTTTTCTTCTAGTTCTTCTGTAGGATTTTTCTTATCATGCTTCATTTCGTCTTGGCCTTTCTTTTGGTCGTTTTCTTGAGTGTTGTCTCGTCTTTCTTCGGTTTGTTCCATTCTTCATCCTCCCCGGAGCCTTGTTGGAAGTAAGCATCAAGCGCCTTGGCGAAGTATTGCAAGGTTGCAACAACTTTGTCGTAGTCCATTCTTGCAGGGCCTACGAGAGAAAGGGTTGCGCCTTTATCGCCAGGAACATCGATGTTCGCTGAAACGAGGGCTAATTCATCTTTCAATCGCCCAGAATTGCCTGAACCTATTGTGATTGTGATTCCGTTCTTCGTTTGTCCTTTTTCTAGAACTTTATGCAAGTTATCAGGATTATCCAAGAATTTCATCAGCTCTCGCAATTTGGCTGCATCATTAGCAAATTCCGGCTGTTGAAACAATTGATCTTTGCCATAGAATTCCATACGGGACGTGGCAAAGGCAGCAAATACGCTTAGAACGGCTTGATAAACGAGTTCTTGTCCAATCATGTAATCGGTAAGAGCTGGACGCATTGCCTCCATCTTAGTGACAACTTCGTTTACAGGAGTTCCAGAAAGACGGTCGTTTAAGACTTTGATGGTCTTTACAACATCATTAAGGCTTACATTTTTATCAAGAACGAACGTTTTGTTTTCAACGTATCCTTTATCAGTAACAAATAACGCTGTTGCGGTATTTCCACCGATTGGAACTATGCTAATGGAAACAAGATGTTCCTCTTCTAAGGAATTGCCCACTACTACAGAGGCGAGGTTTGTCATTTGGGAAAGAATTTCGCAACTTTCCTTAATGACTTCTTCCACTGATTTTGTTCTTTCGGAAAGCACAGTTTGAAGGGCATTTTTTGCTCTTTCATCCACGCTTCCGGAACGGAGATTAGCAACATAATACGAATATCCTTTTTCGGAAGGAACGCGTCCGGAGGATGTGTGTGTCTTTTCTAGATACCCATCATTCTCAAGTGCATTCATTTCGTTACGGATGGTTGCCGTGGAAACTTCGAGATGGTATTCCTGTTGTAAGGTTTTTGAGCCCACCGGTTCTGCCGTCTTGATGAAATGTTCGACGATTAATTTTAGAATTTCATCACGTCTTGTCATTTTCGTCTCCTCTTTAGCAGTCGCACCTCTTGGGTGCTACGACTATTATAGAGGTAGATTTAGCACTGTCAACTAATTAGTGCTAGATTTTTCCAAAAAGTTCTACAAGAACGCGATCCAATAACAACATTCCCTTATCAGAAACAAAGATAGAATCGGAGTTTTCTTGAATTAATCCATCTTTCTGAAGTTTCAAAAACGGAGTGCTAAATTTTGCGAAAAAAGGATATCCAAAGCGCATTTCAAAGGATTTCTTCGTAAAGCCAGTTTTTAAACGCAGATTTGTTAAAAAGAAGTCTTCTAATTGACTCTCAACACTTAATTTTTCTTCTTCTGCTCGATATTTTCCCTTTAAATAGATGCTTAAAGAACGAGTATTTGTATAACGAATTCCATTAACGTATCCTGATGCGCCTAAACCACAGCCGTAATATTCGTCGTCATGCCAATAAGTTAAATTATGTCTTGAATAAAAGGATGGTTTGGCAAAGTTACTAACTTCATATCTTTCATATCCAGCTTTTCGGAAGGAAGACAGCAATAAGTCATACATATCCGCTTCTAAAGAATCATCCATTTCCTTAAATCCTTTATTATAGAAAGAGGTTCCTGGATTAATAGTTAATGAATAAGCGGATAGATGAGGGATATTTAAGGCCAACATTGCAGCAATATCTTCTTTAAGATCGCTTAATTTTTCGCCTGGAAGGGCGTAAATCAAATCCACTGAGATATTCTCGAATCCCCATTTTTTAATCAGTTCCACTGCATTTTTAACATCTTGGTAGGAATGCTTTCTTCCCATCAAAGCTAAATATTTTTTGCTTGATGATTCCATCCCTAAAGAGAGACGGTTTATTCCTCCTTCTTTCAGGATCGCTAATAGCTCATCGGTGATATCTTCTGGATTTCCTTCAATCGTGAATTCGCCATCTGCTTTTAAATAAGGACGTAAAAAAGAAAGAAGCTCTTTCAAAAGTTCTTTCTTCAAGCAAGTAGGCGTTCCTCCGCCAATATATATGGTCTCCAATTGATTCTTTTGCAAAGAATAAGAACAAACTTCTTTCTTTAGCTCTTCGATATAAGAAAAAGCCCAATTCTCGTCATAGAGGACTTTTGAGAAGTCACAATAAGCGCAAATATGGGCGCAAAAAGGTATGTGAATGTAAAGTGAGGATATCACGATTATTGATTATCTTTTTTCTCGTTTTCGTCGTATTCTTCCATTTCTTTGGCGATCTTTTCGTCTTCAACTGGACGAGTCATACGATTGAGTTCTTCTTCACGAGCTTCTTCTTCGGTTGGTTTGCCTTCTTTTTTCTTTTTTCTTTCTTTAGCGGCTTCGTATTCTTCTTCGTCTAATTCTTTGGTTAAACGTTGAACCTCTTCTTCGGCAATTTCTTTGTCGCTTTTTGGTTTTTCATCGTTTTTAAAAGGTTTTGCGTATTTACGGATTAAAAAGACGCCTAATGCAATTACGGCAAAAATAGCCAAAAGCACAAGAGGGATCAACCATCCTGGCATTCCACTTAAAATCACAACTTTCATAATATTATTTTCCTTTCTTTACTGGGGAATATACGAATTTGTTCTTGAATTGAAGCTTTTCGTAGTAGCCTTCTTGAGCTAATTTATCCATAGATGTTCTAGCGGTTTCATAAACGCAAGAGGCGAAATCTTTGAATTGCTGGATTGTATAGAATCTTCCAGGTGTACAATGATTTGCTAAGAATGTTGCTTGTTTTTTATTCAAGTTTGGATTTGTTTCCAACAAATAACGAATATAATCTTTAATCTCTGATTTGGAAAGAGAATCTTTTGATGAAGGAACATTGCCATTCGTAAGAGAAGGAATAACGGGAACTTTCGCCTTTTCTTCGTTTGTTTCTTCTTTTTCCGGAACTTTGTTTTGAGAAAGAGGAACCGTTTGGATGTTCGTTACTTCTTTATTATTTTGGAGAGAAGGCTCCGAAGATGGCGTTACTTCAGTTTTTTTTTGGAAAGTAATCTCTTCTTTTTCTTCCTTTTCCGTTTCTTCTGCATCTAAGAAAGACAATTGAGTCGGTTCTTTAGTCTCTTCCTTAAGTTGAATTTGCTCCGCAATCTTTTTTTCTTCATCGCCCAAAACGGAATATTCATCTTTATATTGCGAGATACGAAGATTTTTCAATTGTTCTGTGACGTTATCTAAATAAAGAGAAAAAACATTAATCGCTTCGAAAAGAGCGTAAGTCATGTCACAACGGGCTTTACTTTCTTTATAAGCGTCAGAATTCCTGAAAGAATCTTTTAAAAGAAGTTCAAATGGTAAAGCAAAAGCCTCGCTTAGACCGGTATCTTCAGCAATAACTTCTTTCGCTAAAAGAGAAGCCATAAGCGAATTTCTTTGGCCAAATGGCTTAATGTAAAAAAGATAATATGCAGCGATAAAAGAATGGACAAAAGCAGGCGTGAAATCATCGCTTTCTAGCCATCCAACAAGCCCTTCCATCGAATCTTCAACTAAATCATGAGGAGCGTATGGATAGTCAGGATCACGAATGTATGCCAAATGTTCAACCTTTTTGTCAAAATCCTTCTCACGATAGAAATCCATTAATTCTTCTTGGCCAAGGACCTTTTGGTAAGCTCCGGCAAGGAAATCGTCGTTTGGAGCTGATGGAGTTTGTGCTAAATAATAATCCAAAGAAGTAAGGTAATTTACGACTGAGGTGTGATTGTTATCGCTTTCTTTATAAAGAGAATTGAGTAGCATTTTGATTGAAAGGTCGTTGATATTTGACTTTTCTAAAATCGCTCCTTCTTTAAGAAGAGGAGAAAGCAAAATGTTTCTGGCTTCTTTTTCTTTCGAAAGCAACATGCTACGGGAAAAAGACAAGAAGTCTTTTATCTTATGCTCAAAGTTTTGAATTTTGATGCGAATTGGCTGGGTTAAAGTGAAATAAAAGGGTTGGCCTTTAATTTTCCCAAAGGGTAACACCACTTTATTATCTTCACGATATGCCAATATTTGCTTCCAAAAATCGTCATAGACGACCATGTGGAGGCTTTTCCCAACCTGTGCTGGTGTAGCATAGATTTCATCTGTATAACGAATTGCAATTGGCGTTGGATTATTCATATTGCCCTAATTATAAAAAACGTAAATATTCAAAGCAACTAGAAAACTACTAATAAGAAATCAAAAAATCCGTAAATATCCTTAGTTTTTTTCTTCGTCATCTAGTGATAAAACAGCCATGAACGCTTCCTGAGGGACTTCCACAGAACCAATCTGTTTCATTCTCTTTTTGCCTTCTTTTTGTTTTTCGAGCAATTTCTTTTTACGAGAAATATCACCGCCATAGCATTTTGCTAAGACGTCTTTACGAACCGATTTAATAGTCGAGCGAGCAATCACTTTTCCACCAATTGCAGCTTGAACCGGAACTTCAAATTGTTGCTTAGGGATAATATCTTTTAAACGAGAAACGATTTTGATCCCCCTATCATAAGCAAAGGGCCTGTAAACAATGCAAGATAAAGCGTCGATTTTATCGCCATTTAAAAGAATGTCCATTTTGGAAAGTTCGCTAGGATGATAACCTTCAACTTGGTAATCTAAAGACGCATATCCTTTGGAAATGGATTTAAGTTTATCGAAGAAATTAAAAATGATTTCACTCAAAGGAAGAGAATATTTCACCACTTGTCGCGTATCATCAAAATAGATGAGGTCTTGATAAATTCCCCTTCTTTCTTGACAAAGTTGCATAATCGGCCCAACAAATTCCTTTGGAGTCATGATTTCCGCATCCACAAAAGGCTCTTCGATAGATTTTATTTTCGAAGCATCTGGCATTTCGGAAGGATTATCAATCATCTTTGATGTTCCATCGGATAAATTGATTCGATATTTGACTGATGGCGCCGTTAGAATCAGGTTCAAGTTATATTCTCTTTCTAATCTCTCTTGAATGACATCCATATGCAATAAGCCAAGGAAACCAACACGGAAACCAAAGCCCAAAGCTTCAGAAGATTCAGGCTCATATGTGAGGGATGAATCATTCAACGAAAGTTTAGCAAGCGCTTCTTTTAAGTCGTTATATTTTTGAGAGTCTACTGGATATAAACCGCAATAAACCATTGGATTGATTTTTCGATAACCTGGCAAGGGTTTTTCAGAAGGATTAGACGCTAAAGTAACGGTTTCTCCTGGGAAAACATCTTTGATGTCTTTAATAGTCGCACATAAGTAGCCAACTTCTCCAGAGTCAAGTTCAGCCACAGGGAGTTCTTTTGGAGTACGAATGCCTAATTCAGTAACAGTGTATTTTTTCCCCGACTGCATTAAAAGGATTTCATCGCCAACTTTAACGGTTCCTTCTTTAATGCGAATTAAAACGACAACACCACGATAAGAATCATAGTAACTGTCGAAAATCAAAGCCTTTAAAGGGGCGTTTGGATCTCCATCTGGAGCGGGAATGAGTTCCACAACTCTTTCCAACATTTCTGGAACGCCTTGCCCTGTTTTGGCTGAAACTAAGGAAATATCAGCAGTAGACAGGCCGAGTTTTTCTTCAATTTCTTTCTCAGCGTTTGGAACGTCAGAGCTAGGAAGATCGATTTTATTAACAACAGGCAATATCATCAAATCATTATCAATTGCCAAGTAAGCATTCGCTAAAGTTTGAGCCTGAACGCCTTGCGTTGCATCAACCAAAAGTAAAGCACCTTCACAAGCAGCCAAAGAACGTGACACTTCGTACGTAAAGTCTACGTGCCCTGGAGTGTCTATCAAATTGAAAATGTATTCTTCACCATTTTTGGCTTTGTAAGTTACTGTGACGGCGTTCAATTTAATGGTGATGCCTCTTTCTTGCTCTAAAGGCATGCTATCAAGCATTTGTTGGGAGAGGTTCCTCTTTTCAACAGCTCCCGTCTCTTCGAGAATGCGGTCACAAAGGGTGCTTTTCCCATGATCGATATGGGCGATAACCGAGAAATTTCTAATGTGTGATTGATTAAAAGGCATAAGCAATTAAGGATTATATTCTATTTCCTCTTTCTTCGATAGAAAGAAGATAGCGATTCTTCAATGTCTTTTTCAGAATTAACGACTTCATAGCCTGGCCAGGATCTTTCAAAAAGAGAATGATAGTCCTCCTGGAGATAACGATCATCAATCAAAAGAGCGCTTCCAACATCGTTTTCGCTTCGAATAAGACGACCCACAGCCTGCATAACTTTATTCATTCCGGGGTTTTGGTAAGCGAATTGAAACCCGTTACCGTTCTTTTTATCGTAATATTCACGAATTAAATCGGTTTCTTTAGAAATTTGAGGCAAACCAACCCCAACTACGGCCACTCCAATAAGTCTGTCGCTCGGTAAATCGATCCCTTCGCTAAAAGAACCCCCGATAATAAGAAGGCCAATCGTCGTTTTTTGAGGATTTGGTAAAAATCTAGACAAGAAAAGTTCTTTATCCCTATCGCTCATTTCTTTTTCCTGCACAAACACATCGGCATCCTCAAAAAATAGCTTATCCTGTATGTTTCTTAGATATTCATAAGATGGAAAATAGATGAAGTAATTTCCTTTTTTGCCTTTAACAAAAGACGCTAGATAACTAGCAACTTTATCATATGTTTTATCTCTGTTTTTGTAACGAATAGACAAACTCGGAGCAATCATCAAATGAAAATTCTCTTTCGGAAATGGTGAAGGCAAGGCTAAATAAGGGTAATCTTTCTTTCCTAATAACGATTCCATGTAATAACTAATTGGAGACAATGTTGCCGAAAAAATGGCGGCTCCTTTGACTTTTGCCAAATCTTCTTTTAAGTAAGGAGATGGATCAAGAGACTGAAGATGAAGTTCAATATTATCGCCATGCTTGCTAACGTATAACGTAAGGTTCTGGCTGCAATTTTCCATTAAGAAAAGGAAACGATAGACTTTTCTGGATAATTCCTTCACTTTTTGAGGGAAGATAACGTTTTCTTTTTCTTCGTTTTTGCTTTGGGTTGTTTCACGGAACTTGGTTAAACTTTTTTGTAAATCGGCGTCTATTTGATCCATTTCCAGGAACTCTTGTTCGATGGGCAAGGACAGAAAAGCTTTTGCCATTTTGCCTAAAGCTAGTTTTACTTTGTTGTGTGGGCTTCCTTTAAGTTCTCTTTTAGCGTCTTGAATTTGTCTCAAGGTAATTGTTTCACTGAACATGTCCTTTGAACGAGTGGCTAAATTATGCGCCTCATCAATTAAAAGAAAATATTTTGAAGAGTCCACTTCATCTGAAAAATAACGTTCCAGTTTAACCAAAGGATCAAAGAAATAGTTGTAATCACAAATTATAATGTCGCTTAACAAAGATAAATCCAACTGAAGTTCGAAAGGACAAATTTCATTGTTTCTGGCGATTTCCGTAACGGTATCAATGTTATATCGATGATTGTATTGGCTGTCTTCTTCGATGATTTTACGTAATTTTCCATAGTAATCACGGGCGAAAGGGCAATCGTCTGGATTGCAATTCTTCCCTGGGGAAAAACAAATCTTTTCTTTTGCGACAATCAAGGAATCGCGACCAACGAAGCCTTTTTCGTAACAGGCTGTCAAAGCGTCATAACAAGTTTGCCTTCCAGAAGTTTTCGCTGTTAAATAGAAAATCTTTTGGTTGTCCGTTTTAGCAAAGCTTTTAATCGCAGGATAAATTGTTGAAATGGTTTTCCCTATTCCAGTGGGTGCTTCAAAAAAGAAAATCCCACCTTTTTTCGCGATTGTATATACATATTTTGCCAAATCTCTTTGGCCTTTTCGAAATTCAGGATAAGGAAAAGCAAGCGATGAAGCGGAAATGTTTCTAGCATGAATGTGTTCTGATTCCCTTTTATTAAAATCAAGATACCGATCCACCAAAGAATAAACGTACTCTTCCAATTCCTCGAATGTGAAGCATCTTTCCTTCACCATTCGTTGATCGAAGTCTTGTTGAGAAATATAAGTTAAACGAATGTTAGCCCGAGGTAGTTTTTCTCTTTTTAAATACATGTAGGCGTAGCATTTTGCTTGCCCATAGTGCCACTCCTTTTGGATGTTATAAAATTCTTCCAAAGGCGAAACCGTAGATTTGATCTCGTCAATAATGGGATTTGAATCCCCTATAATGATTCCGTCTGCTCGTCCTTCAAGATGAATGGAGTATTCTTTTCTTTCAACTGTGGTTTCCAAAAACACTTCCGAAAGATAGGATTTTCCTTGTTTCTTTTGGAAAGACGAATGAATTTTAGAGCCTAAATTCATCGTTTCTTGGTTATAGATACGGTTATCAATATCACCTTCACGCAGCAAAAAATCCACCAATTGATGAACAGATAAATTGAGTTGTTTTTTGACTTTTTCAGACATTTTAGAACACTTTTTCGCCGTCTTTTGCTATTCTTGCTCCATTTAAAAAGGAAACAGCATCCATTCTCTTTTTGCCTTCAAACTGAACATCTTTCAAAAGCAGGGCACCATCTTTGGTTCCTAAATAAAGTTTTCCTTTGATCGGTTTCAAAACGCCCTCTTCAACCTTAAAAAGATTTGACACTTCGCTAGAAAAGATTTTGAGTTTTTTCTCGCGATAAACAACATAAGCGCCAGGGAGATCAGCTAAACCACGTATGTATCGATTCATTTCTAACGAACTTAAAGACAAAGGAAGATGTTCGTTTTCAGGGGAAATTTTATTTGCAAAAGTAACTTCAGCAGGGTTTTGTGGAACGCCATTAAGTTCATCGTTAACATAAGGTAAAAGATCTTGAACAATCATTTCCTTCGCTAAATCGCCGAGTTTTTTGCAAAGGGAGGAATAATTGTCATTATTCTCGATGGTTATGGAACGTTTATCGTACATTTTTCCAGCATCCATTTCTTTTGCCATTTCCATAAGAGTAATGCCCGTTTCTTCCTCGCCCTCCATAATGGCACGTTGAATTGGCGCAGCACCTCTAAGCTTTGGCAAAAGCGAGCCGTGAAGATTGATCGCTTTTTTAGGAGCCAAATCAATGAATTCCATAGGAACAATTTGGCCATAGGCCATGCAAACGATTACATCAAATTGCAATTCTTTAGCAAAGGAGAAGTCTTTACGTATACGATGAGGCTGAAAAACTGGTAAATTCGCTTTTAGGGCAAGTTTCTTAACGGGAGGAATTTCTTTTTTCTCTTGGCCTCTGCCACTCATTTTATCTTCTTGTGTCACCACGCCTACGACTTGAAAGCCGTTTTCTAGAAGCCCAAGCAATGGTTTTACCGCAATTTCAGGAGTTCCTAAATATAGAACTTTAACGTCTTTATTTTGATTATATTGTCTCATCCTTCGTTTCCTCCTCGTAACTATCTATAACTATTATAGTTTTTTATCAATTCCTCTTTAATGATACAATACGTTTTTGTGAGGTGACATATGACAAATTACAGCGAAAAAGATTGCCAAAAATTCATTGACCAATATAAAGTTCTTTTAAACACTTCTATGACTTTAAAAGACGTGTACGAAAATTTCACCGCTTGTCATGCCGATAAAAAATGTTGCATTTATTTCGATGAAGACGATAAAAAACGAACCTATACATACTCTAAATACAAAGATAACGTGTGGTTTTTAGCAAAAAGACTTTCTTCCCTTTTTTCTGCGATTCCAGCTGGTTCTGTGGTCGGATTAAAACTCAAAAACAGTCCAATTTGGCCTTTGATGTTTTGGGCCATTTTGATGACTGGACATCCTGTTTTGTTAATTGCCGCGAATCTTCAGCACGATAATACAGAAAACCTTTTGAAGGACGCAAAAGCAAAAGCAATCATCGCAAATGAAGAAGATGCTTATTCCATTCCTTCTTTCCGCGTAAATAATGTAAGAAACGCTGATGAAGACGCGTTTTTTGCTGCAAATTGGGCAAATGAAATCATCTTCTGCTCTTCTGGAACTACCGGAAACATCAAAATGATGGTGATGAATGGCGAAAATATATGTAATCAAATAGCTTCTGTAGCCAATGTTCCATCAAACGGAAACACTTTAATGAATCCAGGGGAAATACGCATTTTAGCTATGATCCCCTTCCATCACATCTTCGGATTTGCCGCGGTTTTTCTTTTCTATAGTTTCTACGGAAAAACGCTTGTTTATCCGAATAGTTCTTCTTCCACAGATCTTCTTAATGCCATTAAAAAAGGCTCTTGCACGCACGTTTTTTCGGTGCCAATTTTTTGGGATGGCATTGCTCAGCAACTTGAACGCACAACCGCTCAACAACATTTGTCAACGCAAGAACTAATCAAAAAAATGTTGGCATATAACAATCACCAAATTTCCAAGGAAGAAGCTGGTTTTTCTTCTTCTAAGCTTTTTTTGAAAATAATGCAAAAGAAAGTACTTGGTAAACAAGTCCAATTTTGCATTTCCGGAGGCGGTTACTTACTTCCTAAAACCTGCTCGATCATTAATGGTTTATCTTATCCTTTGAATAACGGATACGGGATGACAGAGATCGGCGTAACAAGCGTTGAACAATCTAGTAAGGTTGAAAAACGGCTCCTCGGTTCGATTGGCAAGCCTTTAGCTGGCGTAGAATACAAAATCATTCCGTTGGACTCAGAGCACCCATTCGAAGGTGAACTATGCGTTAAATCTAAAATCACACACGTTGAAGAAATCATTAATGGTGTCCGTTCAAAGACAACTTTGGATAATGGCTATTACCATACAGGCGATATTGCTTTTAAAGACAACTCTGGTAGTTATTACATTAAAGGCAGAATAAAAGACACTATTATCGCTTCTAATGGTGAGAACGTGTATCCAGATGAAATTGAAAGTTATTTCCGCGACATTAAACACATTCGCAATTTAGTCGTCTTTGGACAACATGAAAACAACACCGAAAAAATTATTCTTGTAGTTGATCTAGAAAACAGCGTCTCTACCGACGAACTTCCAAAAATTAAAGATGATATTGATTCGATCAATATAACCCTTCCAAATGAAAAACGTATTTCTTGCGCTTACATTTACAAAAAAGCGTTGCCTATGGCAAATAACATGAAAGTAAAGCGCTTTGTTTTGCAAAAAGAATTAGAAAGCAAGCCGGAGAACTTCTTGTCTTTTAATGGGGAAGCACTTGGCAAAAAGCCAATTTCCTTTGAAGGATATGACAGCAAAGATGTTACAAGAGTCATAAATAAAGTCCGTAAAGTCTTTTCTAAAACATTATATTTGCCAGAATACAAAATCGAAAATAATGCTTCGTGGGCTGATGATTTAGGCGGTGATTCTATGAGCTATGTGACAATGGTTCAAGAACTGAATAGCGTTTTTAAAATTTCTATCCCAACCGAAAAGTATGGAAAACTGCTTACAATTGCAGAATTCACTAAAGAAATTTTAGATAACGAGAAAAAGATTGAAGAAAACAAGAAGAATAACGAAAAATAGTTGTTTTGGCTTTACATTAAAGGTACAATCGTACACGCATAAGATAAAAGGATAAACTAATATGGCAAACATTAAATCTCAAATCAAACGTATTGAAATTGGCGAAAGAAATAACGCCCATCATTCCGCCCGTAAGAGCGAAACCCGCACACAAGTGAAGAAAGCTGAACTTGCAATCGCTGCAAAAAATAAAGAAGCTGCTGTTGTCGAAGTCAACAAAGCTATCTCTCTTCTTGATAAGCTTTCCCAAGATGGCATCATTTCCACTAATTCCGCCAATCGTAAAAAAGCTCATCTTCAAGGTGAACTTGCTGCTTTATAAGTTTAAGTACAAATTAAAGGCTCTTCATGGGGCCTTTTTCTTTTATTTATAAAGTTTTGAAAATTACTTTCACTTCTTTTTCCGTAACGTCTAAAACCAAATAAGACGCACTGCCATCTCTTGGCTTTGTTAAGGACCCAGGACAAAGAATAAACATATCTTTATACATTTTGTTTTCTTTAATATGCGTGTGGCCATGGACTAAAATCCTGGCTCCTTTTTGATAAAAGGACTCCAACTCTTCTTTTCCAAAATAAGGATAATGTCTCATGTAAAGCAAGCCATATGGGGTTTGCGCCCAAAACTCTTTCGGAAATTTCGAGAAACCATAATCACAATTCCCTTTAACGGCAGCAAAAGGAGAGATGTTTTCATCGCCAAAAGCTTCGACGTCCCCTGCATGAAGAAACATATTTGTCCCATTTTCGATCATGGCGACTCTTTTTAATTCGTAAAAGTCGCCGTGAGTATCAGAAATAATAACAATCTTCATATCTCAAAATTAGCAATAAACATTTCAAAAGCTAATTTATCAGACATTTTTCCCTGAAAAACGTTGGATTGATAAATGTATAGTTGATTGATTGCACGGTGCAAAGATGGGGAAGCCATTTTACGAACGTTATATAAACACGCTTTAACGCGGCCTAAAGAACATTTAAGTTTCGATGAAATATCATACGCTTCCATTCCTCTTCGATAGAGATAACGCACTTGGTCTAAGAATATGAACTGATTTGCAAGCATATTCATCAAAGGGATAGCGCTGCTGGTACTGCCTCTTACTTGCATATCCTTCCAAATATGCAGGGCTGTTTTTTTATCCCCTTTTGTTAAAGCATTTGAAAGTAAGAATATATCGTCTTCTAATGGTGCTGGAACCAATTGTTGCACATCAATAAGACGTATTGGTTCGCCATTTGCATAGGCTAGAAGTTTATTCGCTTCTTGAATAAATAACGAATAATCTCCGCCAGTTCTTTCTAATAGTTCGCTTACAGCAAGTTCTTCAATGCTTGTCGAATGTTTTTCGAAATATTTTGGAATAAAAGTATGCCACTGACTTGCATCTAAAGAAGCGACTGGCAAAAATTTAGCCCCGCCCTCCACTAACGCTTTGTAATAAATCGATTTTTCATCTAAAGAATCAGAATAAACAAGAACGAAAAGATTAATTAATGGATCTGGATTGCGGAAAAAAGCGAGTAAAGGCTCGTCATCATCACCTTTAAATAATTTCTTTTTCTCACGAGTTTTCGTTAAATAAAAGAAATTCTCAGCAATAACCGCCTTTTTATCGTAGCCAATTGGCAAAGAAAGGCATTCGTTCGATAAATCGATAATCTTAGCAAAAGACATATCGACATCGACATAATTTAAGTCATCATGTTCGGGAAGGATTTCCTTTATCAAGCGAGATAATGGCCCTTTTAGCATTCTTGATTGAGATGAATAAAGTACTGTAATCACGTCTATTATTATAAATATTTTTCATCTATAAATCACCTAATGGCTGATGAAAATAACGGCGATAAGTAATCGTTCCTTCTTCATCCGTCCTTCTATACTTAAGTCCTAGCTCATTTAAACGCTTTATTACCTCTTTATCGGGATGCCCATATTTATTATTCTTCCCAACAGATATGACACAAACTTCAGGGGAAATTTGTTCTAAAAACTCCTTACAAGAGGATGTTTTTGATCCATGGTGACCTAATTTTAGAATATCTGCCTTTAAGTTCGGGTTATCTCTAATTATTTGTTTTTCGATGTTTTTATCCGCATCACCAGTAAAAAGGAAGATTTTTCCCATAAAGTTTAGGCTAAGTACTAAGCTTTTTTCGTTGACATTCTCTCCAGAATAAACGTTGTAATTAACGAATGTTAAATTGCCAATTGTTAAAGGGAACTCTTCTTTTGAAGTAACGAATTTTTGCACTGAAAATTTGGACGTGAGGCTATCTTTCGCTCCAATATGGTCATAATCAGAATG
The DNA here is from genome assembly GCA_900540385.1 of uncultured Mollicutes bacterium. Taxonomy (GTDB): domain Bacteria; phylum Bacillota_I; class Bacilli_A; order RFN20; family CAG-826; genus UBA4951. The sequence goes on along the minus strand of UQFY01000002.1, from coordinate 2,211 downwards.
TGAAGCAATTAAGCAATCCAACTTATAAATTTTCTCTTTTCTTAAAAAAGGAATGTCAACTTCTTGTGCCAAGTCAAATGATAAAACTCCGCCACAATCCAAAAGAACGCTCGTTAAGCCATCACGAATCAAAATGGCGTCACCTTGTCCTACGTTAATAAAACTGACTTGTTGGATGTAGGGTGCCATAACAGGAAGAGATGGAACTAGCAAAGAACAAATTTGAACAAAAGCGCCTATTTTTGAAAAATGTGTCAAACCTAAGTCATAAAAATATAAAGCCAGGAAGATTGCAAAATAAAAGAGAAAAACACACCATTTTGGAAAATCGCCTAATGGTATGGAAAGGCTTATTTTATCGATAAAAACAAGAGATTTGTTAAGAAAAGATGAACAGAACTTTAATAAGCTTTCATAAGGAACGGATAAGAAAGACAGCAACGACAAAAACGAAAAACAATAAGCAAAAGGCAAGAAAATAAATGTAAATAAAGGAGCCAACAGTTTAAATTCGCCTCGAATGTTAAAAAGCGGTAATAGGAAGTATTCTAAAGATAGGAACTTCAAGAACTTCTTTTGTTTATTTTTAAAATAATAAAAACAAGAAGAGTTGAAAAAAATATAAAAAGCCAGGCCGAAACCCAAAAGGTAACCGGTATTTAGAGAATGAAAAGGATTCAAGAAAAACAAAATTAAACCGGCCAAAGACAAACGAAATAAGTATGGCGATCTTTCTTTTTTGGACAAAACATAGAATACGTCGAAACTTTTTAATATGAGAACACGGTAAGCACCAATTTTTCCAAGAAACAAAGGAATTGTAAAAACGGCAAGTATAAAGACGATTATTTTTGTTTGGTTTTCCTTAAAACGATAGGAACAAATCGTATCGCAAAAACGAAGAAAACCCGCATAAACAATTCCACTTCCGCTTAGGATATTAAGACAGCCAATGGTATTCGCTAACGCAACTGTTTCATTTGAATAGTCCTTCTTCGCAAACAACAAAAGGTCAATCGTCCCTTTTGTTAAGGGGTCGAAATTGTTTAAAAAGAGAAGTTCTTTTCTTCTCAATCTTATAGGCCTTTCAAATATAGCCGCGATCGAAGAAACGTTAATTTGTTCCTTAACACCCATTTTTCTTAAATATTCTTCAAAAGAAAACTTCGATTCGTATTCAGTAAAACTTAATTCAGAAACATATCCTTTGATTGAAACAATATCTCCCACTTCTCTTATGGTTGTCTTTTCATAAATGTAATACCTTCGAATTCCATTGCTCATTATGAAATAATTGGCTTTTGTTTCAATGATGATTCCTTGAATGTTTTTAAATCCCCTTTCAATCGGCAAAAGAGCTAAAACTCCAGAAATTGCTAGAGAAAAAACAAAAGGGATGAGAAATATCAGAAGAAATTTCCCACCCTTTTTTCCGGCGATATATATAAGCACTACAAAAACGAGGCCTGGAAAGAGGATGTCAATTGTCAAAAGGAGAGTGCCGGAGATCCACCCTAAAACCAGGCCTATTAGCACGAAGGCGAGGAAGGTTTCTTTGCTCATTCCCTGAGCGTGATGTAGTTTTTGCATTTTTCCCACGTTGCGGGGCCAATTCCTGAAACGTTGCTTACTTCTTCTAAACGTTGGAAAGAACCATTTTCCGCTCGATAAGAGACGATGTTGTTTGCAACCGTTGAAGAAAAACAACTCAGTTTTTTAAGCTCTTCTGCAGTAGCGGTATTAATGCATTTTTTATCGATAGGATCGACGCTGCATGTGTCTCCGTTGTTAAATAACGGGGCTATATAGCAATCCCAGCCATCTTTAAGTTCCAATTCAAGATTAAAGGCTTTTTGATCAGCGTTACTAGTTACTCCCCCTGCGCCGTCGATTAAATCTCTAAGTGTTGAATTCATCGGTAAAAGATACGTCCCTTCATGACTAACCTCCCCTGAAATAGTAACTTCCAGCGAGTCATTGTCTTTTTCTGAATAAGTTTGGGACGTATTCGGTGTGGTCACGTCATTGGCAAAGCGATCAACGACAGCTAAAGCCACGAGTGTAACCACAGTGATGACGATAACGATAATGATAGTTTTGAACATCCTTCTATCCTCCTCACCTATAAATAGACGTCTTTAGAGAAAAAAGGACAAAAAATTAGATAAGAAAAAACAAGTGTTATTTTTATTGCCGTAAAATTGAGATGAA
>UQFY01000001.1 GCA_900540385.1 uncultured Mollicutes bacterium | reverse complement strand
CATTGTGACCGCGATTTGCTCGTTCCGAAAGACGTTTACGACCAAATAAAGGGAAATTTCGTCTATAAACCCACCAAAAAATGAACCGCAGCTAAAATGCGGTCTTTTTTTGTGTTTATAGGCTTAAATAGAATTTCCTAATCAAAAGAAAAAGACCATTCCGAAGAATGGCCAAAAATCTCAATTCCTTATGAGAAATTAGTTGAGTTTTTCTTTAAGGGTTTTGGAAACCTTGAAACCAACAGAGTTGCTGGCTGGGATTTCGATCTTAGCACCGCTAGATGGGTTGGTTCCTTCACGGGCAGCACGTTCTTTCTTGGAGAAAATGCCAAATCCGGAGATTTTCACGGTTTCGCCTTTTGCGATGGCATCAGAAATAACTTCGAAAACGGCATCGATGACGGCTTCTGCGTCTCTCTTTGCGACTTGGCTCTTAACGGCAACTGCTTCAACTAATTCAGCTTTATTCATGGGTAAATCCTCCTTTTGCTAAATTTTCTGCTTAAAAGTTATCACTCTGAACTTTCATTTACAAGAAAAAACTTCACGTAGTATCGTGCTTTTTTGCATTTGATAGTCAATTTTTGATAGTTTTCTGAAAGCGCTTTCTACTCTAGAAGAAACAAAAAAGTAGATTCTATCGAATGTTTTCGATTTTTTGATTCTCGAAATATCGATAAAACCTACACTTTGTAAAAAGGCATTGAAAAAGTCGAATTTTATGTATGAATGTAAAAATTCGTTATTTCCTGGTACGGTAAATAATACGAATAGGCGTTCCTTCGAAATCGAAAGAGTCACGAATTCTATTCTCTAAATAACGCGTATAGGAGAAATGCGCCGTTTTTGGATTGTTGCAAAACATTACAAAAGTTGGAGGGCAAACAGCGACTTCTTCGGCAAAAACGATTTTTAAACGACCATGATTAAATTCCGGCGTCGGATTCATATCCTGGGCATCGCGAACGATATCGTTTAAGACAGGCGTTGGTATTCTTCGATGGAAGGCTTCATAACAATGATTGATTAAAGGCAATAGGTCTTGCACACCTGCACCCGTTAAAGCGGAGGTATAGACGATAGGCGCATAATCAAGGAACTTTAGTTGAGTGCGAATCTCTTTGGTGAAATCCTGTTTGTTGGCTTTCTTTGCTTGGTCCCATTTATTGACGACAACAATGACGGCCTTATTGGCGTCCATTGCATAGCCAAGAACATGTTTATCTTGCTCTAAAAGAGGGCCAGAGCCATCAATAACAAGCAAGACTACTTCCGAACGCTCAATGGAAGAAAGAGCTCTTAAAGCAGCGTATTTGTCGATTGCTTCAAAGATTCTTCCTCTTTTAACAAGGCCAGCCGTATCAATGACAACATAGTTTTTATCCTGGAAAGTAAATGGCGTGTCCACGGAATCTCGGGTTGTACCAGCGATATTGGAAACAAGAACACGTTCGGAATTTAAAAGACGATTGGTCAAAGAGGATTTACCGACGTTAGGACGTCCAATAATGGAAAAAGTGATAGCGTCACCATATTGTTTTTCTTCTTTTTCCGGAAGCATTTTGATGACTTTATCAAGAAAATCGCCAATACCGATGCCATGAGCGCCAGAGCAAATAACTGGATCGCCCAAACCAAGACGATAGAACTCAGCCATGTTGCCTACTTCTTGGATATTATCGATTTTATTTACCAACAAAATCTTTGGCTTGTTGGTTTTGTAAAGCATCTTGGCGATGAAACGATCATCTCCGGATAAGCCTTTTTTGCCATCAACGACAAAAGCAATCACGTCTGCTTCTTCTAAAGCAATTTCGACTTGAGCGCGAATGGATTTCTGGAAAGGAGCGTTTGCAACCTCAATACCACCCGTATCAATAATGGTGAATTCTTTTGTTAACCACGTTGCTTTGCCATAAATTCTATCTCTAGTTACACCAGGGGTTGGCTCAACGATGGATTTTCTCTCTCCTAAAATACGATTGAATATGGTGGACTTCCCACTTGAAGGGGAACCCACTAAAGCAAGTGTTCCTAATGACATGTTTTTCTCTCCAATCCTGTTTTTTCTTTAACAATCTTTAATATCGCATCCACAACTTCTTCAATGCTCATAGAAGAAGTGTCTAACGAAATTGAATCCTCGGCTGCAACAAGAGGATCGAAATCACGATGCGAATCGATGTAATCTCTCTTTTTAACTTCTTCTAAGACTTCCTCGTATGTGGCAGGGATGCCTTTCTCTTGGTCTTCATCATAACGACGTTTTGCACGAATTTCTGGAGAAGCGATTTGAAAAATCTTCACTTCAGCATTAGGAAGAACGTAAGAGCCAATATCTCTTCCATCCATCACGACAGATTCTTTTTCCGCGAGATGGCGTTGCATTTCAATTAACGCAAGACGTACTGGTTTCATTGCGGCAATATAGCTTACATTTCCAGAAACATCCGTTTTACGGATTAATTTGGTAACATCTTCGTTATTGCAAAAAACTTTACCATCTTCTCTTAAATCAATATCCAAATTTTTTAAAACCGCTACAGCGTCCTCTTCCTTTTTAGGATCTAACCCTGCTTTCAAAACGGCATAGGTTACAGCACGATACATAGCTCCCGTATCAATATAGGTAAAGCCGAGAGCGTGAGCGACTCTTTTTGCGACCGTACTCTTCCCAGCGGCTGCAGGTCCATCAATGGCAATCGAAATATTACGTTCCATAGTTACATCCTCACCCAAAATAAATACAACAAGATAAAAAGAATGATGGCGAGGAAAAGAACACAGCCCTTTAAAGAATACATATGGATTTCTTTTTTGCGATATTCCGTATAAGGAGTTTCCGCTTGGATTTCTTCTTTTGAAACCTCTACTTGACGAGTTTTCTTATTCTCAAATTTCTCATCTGGGGTTTTTAGAATTCTTTCCCGATATTTCTTATATTTCTCCATCCTGGTTTTCATACCCAACTATTCTAACTAAAACAGGCGTCTTTTTCATTATGAAAAAAGGGTTATTTTGGAGGTGGATAAAAATTAAAGCAGACAAACCTTTTTTCCTTTTTTATTCGAAAAGTAAGGACTATTCATTGTTTAAAAAGTTATATCAAACTAACAATAAAATCGAAACTTTTTTTGCTATTTTCATTCAAAAACTGTTGGCTTAGAATAGGCATACCCTTATAGGAGGATTTTAATATGGTTAAAGTTACAGTTGACGCAGATGCTTGCATCGGATGTGGTCTTTGCATTTCCAGCATGCCTGATGTCTTTGCTTTTGATGACAATGGCAAATCTGTCGTTATCGCTGATGCTGATGAAGCAACAATCGATGATGTCATCGCTTCTTGCCCAGTCGGTGCCATCGCTCGCTAATTCGATATAGCATTTAAGCTCTCAATTTGTTTGGGAGCTTTTTCTTTTCCTTATATTCGGTTGAAAAGAAACTTAGAAAGACTACAATATCAAACGTTTGCTCTAGAGGGGGAAATATAAAAGAAATTTATGGAAATCACAAAGAAAAAACGTTCCCAGGAAATGGATTTAACAACCGGAAACCTTTTTTGGAAAATTCCTCTTTTTGCCCTTCCAATGGCTTTAACAACCATTTTGCAACTGCTTTATACGACTGTTGACTTATATACCGTCGCCAATTTCGGCGGGGGAAGCAATTCCATGTCCGCTGTCGGAAGCAATTCTGCTTTAATCAATTTGTTGGTTTCTTTCTTCGTTTCCATTGCCGTTGGCGCAAATGTTGCTTTAGGCAATGCAAAAGGAGCCAATCACAAAGATGTTGCTCAGAAAGTCTTACACACATCCCTTGTTTTTTCTTTGATTGTTGGATTGGTTGTAGGCGTTGCCGGTTATTTCCTTGCTCCTTATCTTCTAAAATTAATGGGAACTCCTGAAGAAATTTTCTCCAAATCCGTCGAATATTTGGGAATCTATTTCATTGGAGCGCCTTTTCTCCTTGTCTATAACTTCGGTTCTCAATGTTTAAGAGCTTTAGGCGATTCGAGAAGACCTTTATATATCCTTATTATTTCCGGAATCGTGAATGTCGCTTGCGATTTAATTTTCGTTATCTTCTTCCATATGGACGTCTCTGGTGTTGCTTGGGCGACCGTTCTTTCTGAAGCAGTCTCGGCAATACTTACCGTTTTGTGGTTATGGATTAATAAGAATGGTTACGTCCATCTTACTTGGAAAGGGATGAAAATGGATAAGCAATCCCTTCTTAGCATCATCAAAATTGGTTTGCCTGCTGGGGTTCAGGCTTTAGGGTTTAATATTCCAAACGTTTTAATTCAATCTAGTTTATATACCATTACAAATTACACGATCGATGGAGTGCTCATTTCCCAAACGGAAATTGTCGCCGGAGCTTCCGCTTCATCTCAAATTGAGGGATACGTGTATGCGTTTATCGATGCAGCCGCTATGACCTGCGTCTCTTTTGTTGGTCAAAACTATGGCGCAAGAAAGAAAGAAAATATTCGTAAGATCTTCTGGTATTCCATGGTTTGGATGCTAATTAGCTGGGGCGCATGCACATTTATCACTCTTCTTTGGCCATCGGAAGTTCTTGGAATCTTTATCACCGACGGAAATGGCGTGAATCGTTCTAACGCTCTTGCTGCAGGTAAAGAAAGATTGATATTGATGATGCTCACCTATTGCTTAGATGGCTTTATGGATGTTGATGGGCAATATCTAAGAGGCATGAAACGTTCCACTTCTCCAGCCTTAATCACTTTAATTGGAGTAACGGGCAGCAGAATCCTCTTCCTCTATACCCTTTTCCGTTTGGATTATTTCCATACCATCTTCTGGCTTTATTTCACCTATCCATTAAGCTGGGCTATTGTGGATATTATTTATATACCTGTGATCTTGCTCTCAGAAAGAAAGATCTTCCGAAAAGAATTTTCTCAAACTCAAGCCGTACAAGAAATTTCTCATGTCGGAGAATAAGAATTAAAGAACCTTATTTAAAAAAGAAGCGACCCATTGGGTCGTTTTCTTTTATTTTGAAGGGGTATTTTCCCAATGAAGAGCTTTGCGAATTGTGCGGTAGACCAAGAAAGTGATAACAAAGACAGATACATCTTTTATGACATTCAATGGCATGACGCCAAAGAAAGCGTAAGACCATTCTAAATCGGTGATAAACGGAACCGCTTTTTGACACATTTGGAGAAGTCGATCTGCCGGTAAACCCATAACATTCATATAGAATGGCAAAATCCAATAAACGTTGAGAGTCATTGCAACAAGAATTTGAATAACGGTAGAAACCCCAAAGCCAATAAAGACGCCTTTCATGTTTCTCATCTTTTTGTAGATCCATGTGGCAGGCAAAACATAGAAAGAGGAGAAGATGAAATCCGCTATCTCACCAACGCACATCGTATGTGTCATTGGGAGTTTAATGAGGGTCTTCACAAGAAGGACTGCTTCTCCAACAAAAGGTCCATATGCATACCCGGCAATCATCGCAGGAACTTCATCGAAATGAAGGCTCATAAAGGAAGGCACAAATGGCAAGCTTATTTGAAAGATAGGAACAATATACAGAATCGTTGAAATAGCCGCAAAAATACCAACACGTGCCACAAATCTCACCCAATTAAATTCACGATTTGGATGAAAATGGTTATAAACCACGATAAGAGCGACGATAAAAATCATCATCGCCGCAATGGAAAAATAGTTCCAAAACTGACCCATAAAAAGAAAACCTCCGAAGAAATCTTCAGGGGAAAAATACAATATCCTTCTTCCAATCCGGACTTTACCGTTGGCACTGGAATCACACCAGTTCGTGCTTACGCTCGTGGGCTTTACCACCAATTGACGAATTTCACGTCACCCTGAAGTACGTTAAAAGTTTAGCATTCCTTACTATACTGTCAATGGATATACATGCATTTTAAGCCTACTTATTTTGGAAGATGGTCACCAGAATCTTTTATTCAAAAGCAAAAGGATAAGCAAAAAAGGATGGAGACATGTATTCGTTTCAGGGACTTTGAAGTACTTCATGATTACTTTGAAGTAACTTTGAAGTAGACATTGAAGTGACTTTGAAGTAAATTGTTTTTGGGGCGATATTATGGAATTAAATGATATTTGTAATGAATACGATGTCGAAGACGGTTTCTATGAATGTAAGTCACGTTTAAACAGAGACAATGTTTTTGATTGGCTTAAAACAGTTGATGGTTTTGCAAACGCAAAAGGTGGAGGAGTTTTCTTCATTGGAGTTGAAGACAAGACTAATAAGCTCATCGGTTTTGAACAATCTGAATTGGATAATGAAAAACAATTTTTTTATAAAACAGTTCAAGAACACATCCAAACCATTCCGCCAATAGAAACTAAACCTATTCCATATACCATTCGAGATAAAAAAAGATACATCCTCAAAATCTTCGTAGGAGAGTCTCAAATGAAGCCGGTCATTCTTAAATTTCAAGGAATGCCAATGGTTTTTATAAGAAAGGACGGATACACTTCCCCGGCAACTACGGAAGAAATGCTATCTTTATCTTTGACTGGGACAAGACCACAATTCGATTTGTGCACAACCGATCAAATCTTTGATGAAAAGAATTTTCAAGATTTGTATGCTTTCTATAAGAAAAACACCGGCAAAGATCTAAAAGAAAAAGAACTGGCCTCTATAGGTTTTTTTGATAAGAATCGGAAATTAGCAAAAGGAGCAACGCTTTTCCAAGATGATTATGACGGAAAGGATACACAAATCGTTTGTTCTATGTACAAAGGATTAACACGTGGAGATGACGACATCATAGCCAGCAATAATTACCAAGGAAATTTAATTAAGGAATATTACTACATATCATCCTTCATCGAGCAAAGAATGAACCACGGATTTCATAAGAAGGCAACAAGTAGAGAAGATATCGACTCCTTCCCAGCAAGAAGCCTCTTTGAAGCCATCATCAATTCTCTTGCGCATCGGGATTATTTCATTACTGGGAGTGCAATCTATGTAGATTTGTTCAAAAATAGATTGGTGATTTCTTCCCCAGGCGGGCTTTTCGGAAGTCCAAGTGAAAATATCGAAACGTATAAATTAGATTCCTTCATTTCTCGAAGAAGGAACACTCTCATTTCAAACGTATTCGTTCTATGTAAGGCAATGGAGGCAAAAGGGACTGGCTTTGAAAAAATCACTCAAGATTATAAAGACGCCAAGTTGTCTCATAAGCCCTATCTCTTTGTCAAAAACAACCAATTTTCAATCGTATTGCCAGATTTAACTTACGCAAACGGAATTCAAGCGGATGAAGATGGCTATGTTTTGCTTCAAAAAGTCGAAAAGCCTTCTAAATATGATTTATCGGTGCTTGCTTTTTGTTTTTCTTCATATAAATCTGTTAAAGAGATCACAGATCATCTTGGCGTTTCTAATTCAACTTTTTTTAGAAAAAACGTTATTTCGAACCTCTTAGACCAATCTTTTCTTTTGAAGAAAGAAGTCGGCAATCGACAAGTGTATCTTGCGAACCACGATAAAATCGAAAGAAAATGACTTTGAAGTACTTCATGATTACTTTGAAGTGACTTTGAAGTAGACATTGAAGTGACTTTGAAGTAATGATGAAAACCATATATTAAAAAACACTTTAAGGATTTAAATATAGGCTTAAAGAATCTTATTTTGTCGGATCGTTTTCTAAGAGAAACTCGTCTCTTTCTTTTTCGGTGGAGAAATATAAAGTAACGGATTTCTTTTTAACGACTACAGAGGAGGCGTTATATTTCTCTTTAACTTTTTCTAAAGAAGGAATGTGGTTATCGTTATTTTGTATTTGCTTAGCAAGGTATTCGGTCTCACGAACAGAAAGATGCTCTTTATGAATTTTACGTACCATATCCATAATACGTTTATCCGATAAGGAGGCGATCGCTCGAGCATGCCCATAAGAAAGATGGCCTAACATAACTTCCGTTAATACTTCGTCTGGAAGATGCAAAAGACGAAGAATGTTGGTTACTTGGCTTCTTGAAAGGTGGGCTAAATCCCCTAAAGTCTTTTGCGAGTATTTGTATTTTTCCTGAAGAGCTTCAAAAATAAGAGCCATCTCCACTACATTGCCTTCTCTTTGGTCACGAGTGTCCGCCAATAAAGTAAGAAGAACCTCTTCATCGGAAACGTCACGGATAATACAGGGAACATATTTTAATCCCGCTTCTTTTGCACCAACAAAACGTTTTCTTCCAAGAATGAGTTCATAATGCGTTCCTGAAGGACGTACAAGCAATGGGGAAAAGAAGCCTTTTTCTTTAAGGGATTCCCCCAGAGAATGGATCATCTCTTTTGGGAAAGATACTTTTTTGACAACGTGGTTATCATCAATGGAAGAAAGAGGGATATTTTTAGAAGAAATAGACGCATATTCGCGTTCCATTTCCGCGATAACGTCATTCTGAGAATAACGATTAAGAAGATCTTTTAGTGAAGGATTAGCTTTCTTTTTTGGCATAATCAAGGATCTCTCTTGCTAAAGCAAAATAGGCAACCGACCCTTTTGCGGAAGGGCGATAGGTAGTAACCGCTTCCCCATGAGCGCTTGCTTCAGGGATAGAAATATTTCTAGGGATACTCGTTAAGAACGTATTCTCTTTGAAAAGGCCTCTAACTTGTTGAGCCACTTCCGTGCAAAGGGAAGTGTTCGCCTCATACATCGTTAAAAGGAAGCCTTCAATCTTTAAAGAGGGATTATAGTCCTTTTGAATCTTTGTGATGCTAGAAAGAATTGAAGCAACGGCTTCCATAGCAAAATACTCACATTGAACAGGAATTAAAACAGAATCGGACGCAACCAAAGCGTTCAGGCAAAGTAGGCCCAACGATGGAGGGCAATCAATCAAAATAAAATCATACTTTTCTTTGATCTTAGATAAACAATCCTTCAAAAGATAAAAAGGCTTTGGAAGGCTATGTGAAGAAACATAAGTATCTAAAGACGCTAAGCGTAAATTGGCAGGAACAATATCAAGATTACTTACTTTGCTACGTTTAATGATTAAATTAATATCCGTCGAATTTGTCACAGCATCAAAAACGGTAAGAGGCATCTGAGTAACTTGTAAGCCTAATCCACGTGTCGCATTTCCTTGGGAGTCGAAGTCAACAAGAAGGACTTTTTTCCCATTTTGTGCTAAAGCGCTAGAGAGGTTGATGGCGGTTGTAGTCTTCCCCACTCCACCTTTTTGATTTGCAACTGAAATAACGCGTGTCATGTAATGATTTTACATCTCTTGGGGAAAAAGAAAAACGCTTGAGATTCATTTGTTTTGTCGTTAGACAAAGTTTTATAAAGAAAAAGACCCATATAAGAGACAATTCTCATACATGGGTCCACTCTTTTCCTTTGGCGCGCCTGAGGCGACTTGAACGCCTAACCGACAGTTTCGAAGACTGTTGCTCTATCCAATTGAGCTACAGGCGCATAGAAACTTAAAGAGGCTTTTTCAGGATATCGCTATATTTACGAGGATAGCGTTTGTCCGTTTTTTTGCCTTTCAAAAGATAGATGTTGCAACGTTCTCCATCATCATTAGGAAGAGAGGATAAAGAAATAGAGGTTTTGCTAACGCCAAGGGCTTTGCAAGCATGCTCAGCATCCTTTAATTCATGCTCGCCATGAGCGCCTTTCATCGCAACAAAAGTTCCATTTACTTTCAATAATGGCAAAGCCAACTCAGCAAGAATACGAAGCTCAGCTACCGCTCTAGCCGTCACCACATCAAAGCTTTCTTTAAAGGTTGCAGGAAGCTCTTCTACCCTTCCATTAATGATGGTTACGTTACTTAGTTCTAAGACACGGGAGACTTCTTCTAGGAAGGTGCACTTCTTTTTTGTAGCTTCGATTAATGTATAGGAAGCTTCTGGGAAACAAATGGCCCAAACCAATCCAGGAAAACCTGCGCCAGAGCCAAGATCGGATACTTTCTTTCCTTCCATAAGAAGAGAAGGATCAGCAGCAAGCAAACAATCATAGAAATGTTTCTCGATGATTTCTCCTTCCGTTTTGATGGAAGTCAGATTAAAACGTTCGTTCCATTCAATTAAAAGATGGAGGTATTCATCTAACTTACGTAGGCTTTCTTCACTGATTTGAATTCCTTTTTCTTTAAGCAAAGATGCCATTTCTTCATATGTCATAAAATACCTCTCTTCTTCAATGTAATAATCAAAATGGATATATCGGCAGGATTTACCCCAGAGATACGAGAAGCCTGCCCTAAAGTAATTGGGGCGACACGTGTAAGTTTTTCTCTTGCTTCCATAGCAAGTTCATCGATATGCATATAGTCTAAATCCTTAGGGAGATGGATGTTTTCTAATTTCATCGCACGTTCTGCGTCTTTAACTTCTTGTTGAATGTAGCCTGCATATTTCACTTTGGTTTCCAAAGACAAAATGGAAGCTTCATCAAAATGGAAGGAAGACATTTCTGGCATCGCGGAGGCAATCTCTTTGTAATGAAGGTTTGGACGTTTTAAAAGTTCTAGTCCTTTATGTCCAATAGAGGTATCCGTATAGCCGTTTCCTAAAAGATAAGAATTGATTTTTTCTTTATCCGAAACATTGGTTTTGCTAAGAACATCGATAGCTTCATCAATTTTTTTATATTTCTCTAAGAAACGTTCATAACGTGTTTCGGAAATAAGGCCAATATCATGGCCATGTTTCGTAAGACGAAGATCGGCATTGTCATGACGTAACAAAAGACGATATTCCGCACGGGAAGAAAGAAGACGATAAGGCTCTTCCGTTCCTTTGGTTACCAAATCATCAATCATTACACCGATATAGGCTTCATCTCTTCTTAAAATGAGAGGTTCCTTGCCTAAAATCTTTAAAGACGCATTAATGCCAGCCATCAAGCCAAGAGCAGCTGCTTCTTCATATCCGGAAGTTCCGCATATTTGCCCTGCGCCATAAAGACCTTCGTATTTTTTAATTTGTAAGGTGTAATCAAATTGGAGAGGACGGATTGCTTCGTATTCGATTTCGTAAGAATATTTCAAAATCTTTGCGTGTTCCAGCCCAGGCAAGGAATGAACCATTTTCTCTTGGAAAGCGTGAGGGAAGCCTGTCGAAAAACCTTGAAGATAAATGGAATTTCCGTCTCTAAATTCCGGTTCAAGGAATAACTGGTGTCGCTCTTTGTCTTTAAAACGGACCATTTTCGATTCGATGGCAGGACAATAACGAGGCCCTGCAGCCACAATAGTTCCATTAAAGAGAGCCGACTCTTCAAGATTATCCAAAACTAATTGTTTGGTTTCCTTAGAGGTATAGATTAACCAACAAGGTAATTGGTCTTTTAAAGGGGTAAATTCTTTTGTTTCGTAAGAAAAAGCAAGTTCTCCATCCATTCCTGGCTGAATAAGAGCGTTTGTAAAATCGATGCTCTCTTTAGCAATTCTTGGAGGAGTTCCCGTCTTTAAACGGAAAAGGTCTAAACCCATTTCTTTCAAAGAAGGAGCCAACCCATGCGAGGCTTTTTCACCATCCGGTCCGCCAGGAACGACCTCTTTTCCTGAAATCAAAGTGGATTCCATATAGGTTCCGGTGGTGATAATCGTTGCTTTAGAAGTAATTTTCTCACCATTTTCCAAAACAACACCGAAAACTTTCTTATCATCATGAAGAAGAGAAACAACCTGGCACTCTTTGATGGTTAAGTTGTCTGTCTTTTCTAATACGGATTGAACATAAGCGGGATAGGCATGCTTATCCACTTGGGCACGAAGGCATTGAACGCCTGGCCCTTTCCCAGTATTTAGCATCTTGATTTGAAGAGGGTGATGATCGGCAAACTTGCCCATCATACCGCCTAACGCGTCAATTTCACGAACAACGATGCCTTTAGCGGAACCACCAATATGGGGATTACATGGGGTATTCGCGATCATTTTTTTATTTAAGGTGCACAAAAGAGTGCGTAAGCCTAGATGGGCTCCCGCCATTGCAGCCTCTACCCCTGCATGTCCTCCGCCAACAACGATGATATCAAAATCAAAATCCATAAAGCTATCCTATCGAGTCTGACATATCCAAGGCAATCAAACGATTCAATTCAATCGCGTATTCCATTGGAAGCTCTTTTGCAAACGGCTCAATGAAACCCATAATGATCATCTGGGTCGCATCTTCTTCCGAAATACCGCGCGATTCCAAATAGAAAAGTTCGTCTTCAGAAATCTTTGAAACGGTTGCTTCATGTTCAATGAAACTGGTGGAATTACGAATCTCATTCTTTGGGAAGGTATCCGATCTTGATTTATCATCAATAATCAAAGTATCGCATTCAACATGGGAATGAGAATTTTCTGCTGTAGGCATAATACGGACTGTCCCGCGGAAATTTGCTACGCCTCCATTTTTGCAAATGGATTTAGAAATCACGTTAGAAGACGTATTTTTACCAATATGAATCATTCTTGATCCATTATCTTGGAATTGATTCTTGCCACCAACAGCAATGGAAACGACATTTCCTTTTGCTCCATCTCCTTTTAAGATGCAAGCAGGATACTTCATATTACGCATAGAGCCAATATTGCCATCCACCCATTCCATTAAGCCGTTTTCCATAACCAATGCTCTTTGAGTGACCATATTGACAATGTTGTTAGACCAGTTCTGAACCGTTGTATAACGGCATCTTGCATCCTTTAAAACAACGATTTCTACGACAGCCGCGTGCAAGGATTCTTTGGAATAGATAGGTGCCGTGCAGCCTTCTACGTAATTGATGGAGGAGCCTTCGTCACAAATAATTAAAGAGCGTTCGAATTGTCCTGATTTTTCATTGTTAATACGAAAATAAGATTGAAGGGGCTTATCTAAATGAACGCCTTTTGGAACGTAAATAAAGGAACCGCCACTCCAAACGGCCGCGTTTAAAGCCGCGAATTTGTTATCTCCGATTGGTACGACCGTTCCGAAATATTTCTTGAATAATTCAGGAAATAATTGAAGACCCATATCCGTTGAAAGGAAAATGACGCCTTTCTTTTGGACTTCATCAAGCATGTTATGGTAGACCACTTCAGATTCGTATTGAGTGGTAACGCCAGAAAGGAATTTCTGCTCTGCCTCTGGAATACCTAATTTTTGAAAGGTGTCTTTAATGGCAGTAGGAACCTCATTCCAACTTGCCTTATCAGATTGAGCATAGCGGGTGTAATAGGTATAAGAGTCAAAATCTAGGAAAGAAAGATCCGGTCCAAAATTTGGAAGAGGGAGCTTTTCAAAGGCTTTTAAGGCTTTTAAACGATATTCAAGCATCCATTCTGGCTCGTTTTTGATACGGGAAATCTCTCTTACGACTTTTTCATTTAAGCCCTTACCTGTAGTGAAAATGGAGTCAGCTTTGGTCTTAAAATCGTATTTGTATTCGTCTTCTAAAAATGAAGTGTCTTTTTCATTGGCCATTATTTCCCCTCCTTTTCATCTTTTTCGAGCATTTCTTTCATTGTCGTCCAACCCATGGTTGCGCAATGGATTCGAGCGGCTTGTTTTCCGGTGTTCATAAACACAAGGGCTTCGTCTAAAACGGAATCGTCGTATTCTTTTTCTTCGATCATGTTCATATATTGTTCGATCGTATAAAGGGCTTTTTCATAATCTAAGCCGATAACACGATCGCACATGATATCCGTCGAAGCACTAGAAATCGTGCAAGCGACTCCTTCCCAAGTGGCATCAATTACCTTGCCATCTTCTGCAAGAAGGTAAAGATCAAAATCATCAATGCAATTTGTACTAGAAGCGTGGAGTTTCTCGTATTTTTGAACATTGGAAGGAACCCCTTTATGTCTTGGGGAAGAATAATGATCCATGATGATTTCCCTCATCATCATTGGGGTTAATTCAAAAGTAGGCATCTAAGAAATCCTTTCCATGCTTCACGGCATCTGCTAAAGCATCAATATCTTCTTTCGTGGTATATAAATAGAAACTAGCACGTACGGTAGCTGGCGTTCCTAAGAACTCATTCAAAGCTTTGGCACAATGTTGCCCACTTCGGCAAGCAATACCTTTGCTATTTAAGAAGGTCGCGGCATCTTGAGCAAAAACATCCTTGATATTGAAAGTAACAATACCCGATTCGCTATTTTCGTTATAGATAATCGCGTTTCCTGTCTCTTTTAATTTCTCAATCGCATAATGTTTGAGCTCTTTTTCATGTTGATTGATATTTTCCATTCCTAAAGACGAAAGATAATCAATCGCGGCACCTAGTCCATAAATGCCTTCTAGGTTAATAGTTCCCGCCTCAAAACGAGCAGGTGGAAGCAAATAAGTGAATAAGCCACAGGCATTGAACTTATCGTTCATCCCTCCACCAACAAGATAAGGATCCATTTCTTTTAAAAGATCGTATTTCCCATACATAATCCCAATCCCTGTAGGTCCTAGCATCTTATGCCCGGAGAAAGAAAGGAAATCAACATCCAAATCTTTAACATTAATTGGCATATGCGGAACAGATTGAGCTCCATCTAAGGAAAAAAGAGCACCTGCTTCATGAACGATTTTTGCAATTTCTTTTACAGGAAGAACATAGCCCAACACGTTTGTAACGTGGGCCAAAGAAACGATTTTCGTATGAGGGGTCAAGGATTTTCGTAAATTCTCAACTGTAATCTTGCCTTCTTTGTCTAAGGGAATGAATTTCACGGTCGCCCCTGTATGTTCGCTAACAACATACCAAGGCAAAACGTTGGATGCGTGTTCACCTTCATCGATAAGAATTTCATCTCCTTCGTGAAGATGGCTTCCTGCATATCCATAAGCGACCAAATTCAAAGAAGAAGTCGCTCCGTTAGTGAAGACGATTTCGTTTTCTGAATCAGCATGAAGAAAGTTAGCAATCTTTTTTCTCGTATTTAAAACGACCTGATCAACGTTATAGCAAAGATCATAGTCTCCACGATGAGAGTTTGATGTTTCCGTTTCGTAATAACGTTTAATTGCATCGAGCACACAATCAGGTTTAAACGTCGTTGAGGCGTTATCGAGGAAAACAAGGGGCTTTCCTTGCATTTTTATCTGGTTTCGATACATCGGGAAATCCTTACGAATTTCTTTTGGATCAAACATGTTAAATGCCTCCTTCGATAATGGAGTCGATTTTTTGAACAGTTTCTTTGTCAGTATAGTAATTTTCGATTGGCTTTAAATAGCCAAGGGCGATAAGTCTTTTCGCTTCCTCTTCTGAAAGGCCACGAGACTCCAAATAGAAAAGATGCTCTTCGTTTAATCTTCCTACAACGGCAGCGTGGGAAGCTAAAACATCGTTGTTTGAGATTTTTAAAATTGGGGAAGCAAGACCGTCTGCGTCTGGATCAAAAACGATAATTTTGGCTTCTTGGCGGGTCTTTGCTTTATCAGCGCCTTCATCAATTGCGGAAATGCCAGTGAAAGTGATTTTAGAAGAATCTCTAGCAATACCGTAATTGCTCATAAGGGCTTCCGTATGTTTTGCTTTGTGTGTGACCGATGTCTCGTATATTTTCTTTGCGTCCTTGCAAGAAAGAGTGGCAAGATGCCATTCCGCTTTGCTTCCTTCGCCAAGAAGATTGATTTGTAAATCGAAAGCGCATGAAAGCGGAGTGAAGTCTGCCATGGCTCCAATTAAAGTTCCGTTTTCATGAACATTAACGGTAATGTTGATTTCTTTTTCAAGTTTTTCGAAACAGGCGATATTCAAATAATAGACGTCATCCGAAGGGACATCGATTGTTAGTTCGCTTGGCAAAGAATCCACATACAAAGATTGTTTTTGTTCGTTATTTTCCATCTTTGTTAGTTCCTATTCTCGTAGCGCAAGCGCCAATGGAGACATCATTCATTGTCGCGCCCACTTCTTTTTCAACGTTGATATTCAATTCGTATTTCAACCATTCGTAGCCTTGTTTATCGACTTTTTCATATAAATCTGGGCCACCTTCTAAGACAATACGACCATTGATTAAAATGGCAGTCCTTGTTGGTTTGACCATTTCAAGAAGTCTTGCATAATGGGAAATCATCAAGAAGGCCGTTCCTTTGGCTTGTTGTTTTTTGATTGTGTCCGCAACAATATTCATCGCATCCACATCCAAGCCCGAATCAATTTCATCAAGCATGGCAATTCTTGGTTCGAGAAGCTCCATCTGAAGGATTTCATTTCTCTTTTTCTCACCGCCAGAGAAGCCTTCATTAAGATTTCTCTTGCTCATTTCGAAAGGAATACCCATGTCTTTATAGGCTGTTTGGAGGGCGTTATAGAATTGGAACAAACTCATTGGTTTTTCACGATGGACATTCATGGCCGCTTTATAGAAATCAGCAGAATTTAACCCAGGAATCTCAGCTGGATATTGCATTGCGAGGAAAAGACCGATTTTGCTTCTTTGATCAGGACTCATCGCTAAAACATCCTTCCCTTCGTAAGTGATTTCACCTTCTGTCACCGTATAACGAGGATTTCCCATAATAACGGCTAAAAGTGTTGATTTGCCATGGCCATTTGGGCCAAGCAAAGCAAGCGTTTCACCATCTTTTATCTCAAGATTGACACCTTTTAAAATTTCCACATCTTTCACTGATGCGTGTAGATTTTTTATCACTAACGAAGACATATCTTCCCTCCTAAATCGCAATGTATTTTAATTCTCACGTATGCGTGCGAGCAAATGAAACGATAAGAAAAAATAAAAAATCATTTTTAGTTGACTATTAAATGATGCTTTTTATAAAACTATTTTAAGTGCTTTTCAATTCTCAATAATAAGGCTTTTTAAATGTTTATTAATAAGGTATTGAACGATTTTTGATTTTCGTTTCAATAAACTATGGATTATTTCCAATATTATATTGACTATTTTATTTAAGTCATATTTTTCTTTGCTGAATAAAAACATTTTCGTGATTTTTGAAGAGTGGTTGTTTCCATTTAGAAAACCTTCTTTCCTTGCGGTTTCTCTCACGTACGCGTGAAATTGCTTGCACCAATTCTCTTATGAGAATAAACTAATCACGCATGTTTGTAGAAGGAGGAACGAGTCCACACTTATGAAAAATAAAAAATGTGCCCTCGGTTTTGTAGCTGCTCTCGCTGCCATAACGGGATTATCTAGCTGCGATAAAGCCACCAAAAGCAACGATGGAGCGATTTTCACTTACACCGATGCCAATGGGTATCGCACAAGCTACACAACTGAAGACCTATTAAAGAACTACCGTCAAAATGGCTCTTCTTTGAGCTCTGAATTTGACAAGATTTATGAAGCTTTAATTCGTCACTATTATCAACAAAGCGAAAACAAAGGAAAACTTTCGACTTTGCAATCAGAAGCAACTCAAGCTGTCTTGAAAGACAAATTGACTGCTCAAACAAACGCCACCAACAATGGCACTTCCTATGAGCAAGAATTCGAAGCGATTTTGAATACTAACAATGTCGACAATGCTTCTGAGCTTTGGGATAAGCATCTTTATGAGAAAGAAAAAGATCTCTTTGAAAATGATCTTTATGAAAATTTCAACCTTGGTTCCAGCTCTGGCGTCAATGGTTATGAAGTTCTCCGTGATGGCTATTACACCCTTAACGGCGAAAAGAAAAAGATGTTTGATTTCAAGGATAATTCCTATGGCGATGTCCAAGATGGTTGGCTTTTAAACCAAATGCCATATGAAATCCGTCATATCTTGGTGAAATTGAATTCTGGTTCAAATAAAAACTACACCACCGATAAGATCAGTGAGCCAACCGCTACTGGTGAAGGTGGAGAAGTTACAAAACTTACCACTGTCCTTAAAGGCTTAGCTGGTGCAACCATTGATTCTTCCAGTAAAAAACTTACAAGCGTTAATGCTGAAGATAGAAGCACATTTGATTCTTTGTCTAGCTACTCTGATGATGATGGATCCAAATCCGCTTTCGGTGAATATTCCAAGTCTGGTGAAGGTCCAATGACCAAGAGCCAAAACTCTGAATTAGTCCACGAATTCATCTATGGTGTCTATGCTTTCGAATCCCTCTATAACAAGAGAAATAACGATTCCACAAAGAATGCCTACGGTGCTGCTAACTCTTATCGTATCGCTCCTGGTTTAAGTGAGAACGCCACTTCTATGCCAACCGCTAGCGACGATTCCTCTGTGAATAAGAACTTAACGGTCTTATCCGAAGATGGCAGTGAAGAAACCGTTTACGACTATTTCAATAATGAAGGAATCGGTTCAATCCCATTCGGTGCAGTTATGGCACTTGCCGATGCTGGAAAGATCGAAACCGATGATTCTGCTGCAAAAGGCAAGGTCAACGATGGAAACGAATCCTTCTTCCCACGTAACGTTATCTATAATAAGTATTTCAATAAGCACAACGTTTGTGTCATTACTCCAAACGCCATTGCTTATAACGCTACTACCTATTATAACGATGACGGTTCTGCAACCAGCACTCTCCGTGCTTCTTGGGCTGATGAAAACACCAAGGCTGCCGCAGAAACAGCTCGTGGCCAATTCTATAACGCTTCTAATGTAGACAAATTGGTTGGCAAAGAGAGCACCGATGGCGTTTATTCCGAGCAATTTGGAAATCTTCCTGGCTTCCAAGTAAACACCAAAGACGTCTTACCTCAATTTACAAATAACGTCTTAACCGATAGCGCAGGTGAAATTATCTTAGCCGTGCGCGCAGGCGCTTCCTCTTATCAAGGTATCCATTTAATGACCATCAAGCGTTCCGCTTTATCCTTATATGGAACAAGCTTCGATGGAACTATCGTTAAGGAAAATACCTTAGCTGATGTCGGAACCGAAACAAATGGCAAGATCGTTTATGCAAAAGATTCTCCATCTCTTTCCGATTACTACACCATCTACACTCCAGATAGCAGCAAATATCCAACCGCCAATGGCAATAAGATGTCTACCTACGTTAACTATAACGTCCATGACAACTCTGACTATGCCACCCGTGCTGGATGGATTTCTAGCGCTATCAAATCTTCCTTCTCCGATAACATCTCCACTTATTTATTCCAATACTTAATTGAAAACGGCAACATCGAATTCAAGAATGCAGAAATTGCCACTTCCATTAAAAATTATGTGAAGATCAAACGTAAATCTACCAAAGACTCCTCTTATAAGACATGGTCTGATAATTGGAAAGAATACGCTGAGCAATTAGTTGCTCAAAACGAAGAAAGAAGCATTGGCTACACCGATACCGGTGCCACTGGAGCTTCTAAACTCATCACTGAAGCTGCCGCTATTGAATACGGTATGCCAAAGAAGAGTTCTAGCAAACTCTGGCAAAAAGGAGGGGCGTGCTATTACGCATCAAACAATGACTAAGAAACATTTAATGGCTTTCGGAGCTCTTGTTTGCTCCATGACGATGCTCGCTTCCTGTGACAAGATTGAAGCGGATTTGCCAAGCAATATTGGTAATGACAAAATCTTGAACATCTCTGATGATATTGATGCCAATACCATCCAAGATATCTATGATGCTCTTATCACAAGTGGCAACACCAATTCTGAAAAGGTTTTGAATAACATCCTTTATCTCTATGCTAAATCCACTTTTGGTTCCTTCTTCTCTGAAAGAGAAGCCAAAGGATTAAAGGATGTTGTCGCAACCTATCTTGCCTCCACTTCCAATACCACTGAGATTGATTCCTTTATCAACGCTCATAAGGCTTTGCAAATAAAGAAAGACGGCAAGATTGACTATGCTTCTTCCAGAGTTCGTGTCACAAACGTCTATAAAGATATTCTCTTCCGTATCTATAACACTTTCTTAGGATATGTGACCAATTCCACTTATCAAGAAAGAAATCAATTCAACGAAGAGAAGTTCTATGACGCACAATTAAAGAACTACTACACCTTAGGAGAAGATTGTTTCGAAAACTTCATCCAAGTCGAAGGCGACATGACAATCGACGAGGAAAATCCTGGTGAAATCGATGGTTTAAATAACGCCATCATCAACAAGTATTTCAAAAATATTTGGGTAACCTATCAAGAATATATTGAATTAAATATCCTTCCTGATATCTACCGCAATGAGCTTACAACCGAATATATGTATACTCAAAACGACGCTCAAATCAATTTGACTGCTGCTCGTGAAGTGGAATACATCAATCTCTCTGCGAATGCTCAATACACTGATGCCGTTTTGAAACTTATGCGTCAATATTGCGCTCAAGTTATCGAAAAAGGCAAAATGGGCGAATACGGCTTTGAATTCTTAAGTGCTTTGTATAAAGGCGCTGACAAGGAATTAAATGACCTTGCTGGAACAAGCGAAAGAAGCAAACTCGCAAAAGCAATCTATGCCGCTGCAGGTTGGACACATGCTTCAATCGATGTTGCTGGACGTGGAACAGTGAACTACTACAAGGAATCTTCCTTCGGTACAAACTGTGAGAAATATAAAACGGTTATTAACCAAACTTCTCGTGATGATAGCAACGCCAATTCTGTTTATAGCGATTTCACCAATTCCGGTGCTTATAGCAAAGAAACAGGATTCAAGATCAAAGAAAATACTTTGATTGCTGAAGGCCACACCACAAAAGGTTGGTACACTTCTGGCGGTCTTAGCTCTCTTCCATCTTCCTTAAATACTCGTATCTTCAAAGCAGCTGTTGCTAACGAAGTTGATAACACTGAATTGATGAATGAGACCAATCCTAAAGGATATAAGGGTGGAAATGGCACTTATGGCCGTTATATTGAAGGAAATTATTTCCTTACACCAGCCGCTTATTCCGAAGTCAATAACTTCCCATATCTTGTTGAAGATGGCACAAATTACTACATCGTGTTAGTAAAGGAAGCCACCAAGTCCGCTAAATTCCAAGAAAATGGTGTTTATGATACACGTAGCGTGCTTGAAGGTGAAAGAATCGCCCGTAAAGTTGCCTACAGCTTATCTAGCATCGACACTTGGAAAAACGACGCCAAGACCTATTATGTGCAACAAATGGCTATGATGTATCACGACGATTATGTCTATGAATACTTCAAGAGCCAATTCCCAGACCTCTTCGAATAAGAAAAAGCACTATAATAAAGGGGCAGATGAATTCTGCCCCTTTTCTTTTGAAAGAAGGTAAACGAAATGAAAGATGTATTTTGCAAAATCGTGGATGGTGAAATTCCTTCCGCTAAAGTCTATGAAGACGATGATGTCTTAGCTATCTTGGATATCTCTCAAACAACAAAGGGACATACCCTTGTTATGCCAAAGAAACATTATCAAAACATCCTAGAATGTCCTCAAGATTTAATGCATAAGGTCATGGATGTCGTCCAAAGAATTGGTCAAGCGGAGATGATGTTATTTGGCGCTTCAGGAATCAACATCCTTACAAACGTTGGTGAGGCAGCCGGACAAAGCGTGCCTCATTTCCACGTTCATGTGATTCCTAGATATTTAGGCAAAGATCCAGGATTCCAAATCGAGATGCGTCCTCAAGACACGTCCACTATGAATCTTCCTCTCTTAGCCGAAGAGATCGCCAAGAAATTAAAATAATAGAAAAGCTCAAGAATTTAACCTCTTGAGCTCTTTTCTTTTTTTAAAGGTTACGTATCAATTTTTTCCTTTATAAATCAAAGAAGAATCGTCCAAATAAACAGACCCTTTCTTAGCTGATATTCTCATTTCAAGATGATAACAATTATCTGGCAAAGTAAGAGTTCCTTTCTTTTCTTCCCAATTCGTGCTTGTTAGGGAGAGAGAGGTTGCATCCTTAACCTCTTTATTACGATAGGAATTCCAATAATGGAACTCTAGATTTATCTCAGAGGAAGGCAAGATCTCGCTTAATAGAGAATAATCAAACGTATAGCCTCCGTAGGCACATTCAACCCATTGGCTAAGATTGGTGTTTTCTTTACCTGCTTCTAATAAGAAAGAATGACCATTAGGAGTGTTGCTTTCGTTCGTAATCTTTACGGACGCCCCTTCGGAAAGCTCGTTGGTGTTCCAGCCAAAATAGGACTGATCTTGTTTGCAAAGAGAGAAATTCTCAAAAGAGGAATTCGCTAATTTATTAATGTTTTTAACGGAATCATAGGAGATGCTTTGAATTGAGGATTTGCTTGGATCTTCTTGAGTGTATCCCGCTTTTGCGCGCACCTCTTCATAAGGCTGGTCATTACCGAACGCGGTATATTTAGCGGACTTCAAAAGAAGATAATCCGTATCAAAAGAGGCCATGTTCGTCCAATTCGGGAACCAAAGTCCAATCCAAAGAGGCATTTCTTTATCAGTAACCACTCCGCCGGAAATAGAAGAAATAAGCACGCCATCAATAAACCAGTCAACTCTTCCTTTGCCACTTCCGCAATAATCCGTATACCAATCAAAAGAATACTTATGGAAGACACCGTCATTCATATAAGCCACTTTAGATGTGTCAACGTTTTTCGTGCTTTTATTGGTTTTCTTTGTCCAAGAAGTACACCATTCATGAGTAAAGGTGTCCTTTCCTTTTTCTCCACCTATTTCAATATCAATTTCATTTTGAGAGGTAAGTTCATTTCCCGTCTCGGTCATATACGTCCAGGCGGCACTTACTCCGCCATAGCGAGGCATTGCGGCCATCTCAAATTCATAACGTCCTGGCCCCAATCTATTTTTGCTTATGATACAAGCTCCTTCAGGGAGAATGTATCCCGCATCATTCTTATTTGTGTCAGAAAGAGTGTTGTACATCCCTCTTCCTCTAAAACCAAGATAGGTGTTTTTGCCATCTTTCACATAAAGGAGATTTCTTTTTTGAACACCATTATGAGGATAGGTAGCAGACTCGTTTTGCCAAACTCCACTCAAAGAGTTCCAATAGGAATCATTTAAAACTCCATTTTCTAGATGTTCGTCGATATTTCTCTCGTCGTCATTGGCAAATTTCGATCTTGTTTCGACCTTATCATAATAGGTTGTTCCATTGAATGTCGTATCATCCGTATACGCTTCTTCATTCTTTTCTTCACCACATGAAGCAAGAGAAAAAGTAAGAAGAGAAATTAAACAAAGCTTTGAAAAATTGTTTTTATTCATGGGAAATCCTCCGTTTGAGAAACCGATTTCGTAGTTAAAATATATCGGTATTAACTAAGTTTTGCAACTTTTTATGTGTTTTTATGGAAAGCGCTTTCCTAAAATGCTTGTTTTTTCCTAAAATTCTTTCTATCATAAGAGCATTAAGAAACCGATTTCCTAAAACCGATTTCGAGGAGCATTTATGAAAAAATCAAAGTTATCCTTAGGACTAGCATTTATTGTGTCTCTTTTAGCGTTAGCAAGTTGCGGAGAGAATGGAAAAGGGGATTCCGACGAACTCTGGATTTGTGCCTATGATGGCGGCTATGGTTCGACATGGATCGAAAACGCCGCAAGTGATTTCGAAGAAAAAACTGGTACTAAAGTTCATTTTGATCTTGATACGAGTATTCTTGACCGTATCGAATCCGCTTTAAAAGATGGCGGAGATTACGATATCTATTTCTCCCATGATATTAAGTGGCAAAACTATGCGGCCGAAGGATTACTTGCTTCCTTAGATGATGTTTATTCTTCCACAATTGAAGGTACAGGAAAAACTTTTGCCGATAGAACGGTTAGAGGAGCAAATGAAAACTCCAAAGCTATGGGAGCAGACGAGCAAGAGCATTATTTCAAAGCTTGCTGGACCCAAGGCGCAGGCGGTTTCGTCTACAACATGGATATGTTTGAGCAAAATGGATGGAACGTTCCTACCACTTATGCTGAATTAGAAACCCTATGCGCGACCATCAATTCCGCCAATATAAAATCTTCCACAGGCACAACAGTTAGACCGTTTGCCTGGTCTGGATCAGACAGAGAATATTACTGGGATTATCCTGTTTTAGAATGGTGGGCTCAATTAGCCGGAATCGAAAAGGTGGATACCGTTTTGAAATATCTTGGCCCAACAGGTAAATACGCCGATGGTTATGAAATGTATAACCCTAATACCTATTACAAAGAATTCATTGAAGCTTATTTGATGTGGCATTCACTCATTGCTGAGAATGCGACCAATTCCATCAAAAATGCCTATTCCACAGGTTTAAATACCGCTAAATCCGCCTTCGTTTCCGGTGAAGCGGCAATGATTCCATATGCTCAATGGGCTAAATTTGAATTAGAGCAGGTCGCGGATAACGAAAAGCTCGATTTCAATATCGCTATGATGGAAACCCCTAAAGCAAAAGCAGATTCTAAGAACTTTAACTATATGGTTGGTTTTGGCGATTCAATAATCATTCCTGAAAACGCCACACAAAAAGATAAAGCCAAAGACTTCCTAAAGTATTTAGCAACCTATGATGCTTGCAAGAACTTCGTCAAAGACAGCCATGGTTCTTTCCTTGCCTTTGACTATAAGGATGTTGATATGAGCGATATCGAAAGCAAAGACACTTATATTAAGAGCATTCACGATAAACTTAATAACAGCACAAACTTCAGCGTTCTTTCTAAAAATCCAATTTCTTATCGTACTGTCAATGCCGTCATGCCTTGGCCAAATAACAACTACTACTATAAAAATGCTTGTGCAGAGCCAAGCAAATACACCGCCCAAATCGTTGGTGAAAAAGTCTACACGACAGCCAAAACAAATTGGAAAACATGGCTTCGTACAGCAAACCTTTCTGATTAATTGATTTCTTTGGGGTATTTATGACTACCGTTATAGCGCCAAGTAAGAAAAGGCAAAGAAAAAAGAAATCCAAATTCCTTGCTAATTGGAAAACGAATCTCTTCATTTTTTTGATGCTGCTTTATCCAGTAGCTCAATTCGCTATCATGTGGTTTGGCGTCAATATCAATTCCATTTTCTTGACTTTCAAAACCTATGAAAAAGGGCATTTGGTATGGCTTTTTGATTCCAATATATGGGATGGAACGAATTTCTTTGAGACGCTTTTCTACAATTTCCAAACCTTGTTTATGACCTTTGGAGATAAAGCGACGCAAGATATGTTTCTTTCCTCTTTCATCTACCTAATCCTTTCTTGTTTTGTTAATTTGCCTATTTCCATCATTTTTTCTTACTTTATCTTTAAGAAAATCAAAGGATCCACTTTCTTTAAAATCATCTTCTTTATTCCATCTATCTTGCCTTTGTTTATCTTAACCTTGCTCTATAAATTCTCCTTTGATAGCAACGGAGGTATTTTCCCTGGCTTAATGAATTTTCTAGGAATTGACGCCTCCAATTTCTTTAACAATCTTTTCACAGGAGAAAATGTAGGAGATAGTGCCTCATGGATGGTCTGGCTTTTCTACATTTGGAGTGGAGTCGGTTATAACGTCATTCTTCTTACGGCAGGGATGAGCAGAATCCCAAGAGACATCTTAGAGAGTTGCAAAATGGATGGGGTTTCTCCTTTTAAAGAGTTCTTTAAGATTATTATCCCTCTCGCTTGGCCAACAATAACGACCTTATTTATCTTCGGAATGATGTCCGTTTTCTCGGTTACATTTCAGCCGTTCTTCTTGACAAGTGGACGTTTTGGAACGATGACAATCGGATTACAAATTTATCAACAATCAGGGGGTTCTTCTTTGCAAACCCCTGCTACATTGGGCTTATTTTGCACCCTTATAGCCGCACCAATTGTTGTAACAGTCAGGCATTTCTTAAATAAATGTTTTGCCAATGCGGGGTTCTGATATGGAAAAAATAAAATCATTCTTCAACTCAATTGGTCATTTCTTTAAAGAGAAATTCCAAAATCATCGAGAAAGCGTTAAGCAAGAAAAATACGAAAAAGAACACGATTTGCTTTTTAAAAGAAAAAAAGCAGAGAAAGTCGCTTTCGTGATCATGTTTGTTGTTTTTGCTTTATTCGCTTTGTCATTTATCTTCCCTTTCCTTTGGATTTTGATGAACTCTTTCAAAACAAAAAGCGAGTTTGCAAAAGACTTTATGTCTTGGCCAGCAGCGTGGAATTGGGATAATTTTGCTAGAGCTTTTGCCTTTAAAAACGCCACTACTAAGAACTATACCGTTTTCCAAATGATGGGAATGTCCATTATTGTCGCAGGAGGAGGAACGCTTGCTACGGTTCTTACTTCTTCTTGTGCAGCCTATGTCGTTGCCAAATACAAATTCCCAGGACGTGGATTAATCTTTGGTGTCGTTATCTTCTCTATGATTGTACCTTTGGTTGGCGTCTTGCCTTCGCAAATTCAATTCATGAAAGCGATGCATCTTGATCAAACTGAAATAGGTTTAATCTTCCTTTATTCTGGAGGATTCGGCTCCAATTTCTTATTGCTTTATTCCTTCTTCAAGAATCTTTCCTGGACATATGTCGAAGCAGCCAAAATTGATGGAGCATCTGATTTCCGTATCTTCTTTCAAATCATTGTTCCAATGGCTAAAGGACCTATCATCGCCGTTGGCATTCTCTCTTTGATTGGCTTATGGAACGATTATTTCAATCCTTCGATTTTCTTATCAAAGAAACCAACCATTGCCGTTGGTATCTACTATATGCAACAAGCAATGCTTGTCACAAAAGGAGAATACCCTCTCTTCTTTGCGACAATTATTGTTACCATCATTCCAATTCTTCTCGTTTTCTGCTTATTTAGCAAAACAATCATGAATAACACAGCCGTTGGAGGCTTAAAAGGATAATAGAAAGGACATTGTTATTATGAAAAAGAAAAGCAACATCATCGTTTTAGGGGGAGCGTTATTAGCTTCCTTAGGACTCATTTCTTGCCAAGGAGCTAATTCCTTGCCAATTGAAGCGAACGTTTTTGAAAATGGTCGTTTCTATTACGATACGTCTAAAGCGGATTACAACATTTCCGTAAAGTTAGGAAAGGAAGGAGACGTTTCCAACGTTTCTTCTGGAAAGGTTAAAGCGGAAGCAGGCGATTATTCCTATAAAAACGGTATACTCACCCTCTCCAAAAACTTTTTAGGAAAAATCAACCCAGGAGAGAAAACCGTTTCTGTTGAAATATCTGGCAAAAGAGTTAGCGTGCCAGGATATTTCGTGAATAAAGTCATTACCACTGCCCAGGAATTCCAAGATATCAACAATAACCTTACCTATTATTACATCCTTGGAAATGACATTGACTTATCAACGATTTCTAATTTTGAACCGATTGGCCATATGGGTGAAGAAACCGATCCAACAAATGAATATTTCCATGGCATCCTCGATGGAAATGGCTATACCGTCAAAAACGCGAATGTTTTATATTCCGATAGCGTTGCCAGTAACTTCAACGTCTATAGCGGAACAGGAACCATGTTTACCTACGACCATCATAAAGCGGGTGATAACGTTGGTCTTTTCCAGATTATTGGTAAGAGTGGTGTCGTAAGAAATACGACATTTGACAATATTCACGTTCGTGGAAGAACAATCTGCGGAGCTTTAGCAGGAAACGTGGCAGGAACTGTTGAGAATGTACGTTTAACTTCCAGCAACCGCGTTGAAATGTCCACTCATTTCTATGACGATGATTGCAATATGGGTGGCGCCTTTGGCATTGTTGGAGGTTCAGGATACGTCTCTAACGTCATTTCGGAAGTCACAAACTTAAGCTTAGGTGCAACAGGGGGTACATCTTATTCTTACAATGGTGCAAACATTGATGTTCAACCTGGCGTATATCTTGATTTTGGCAATGATTATGTTGGCAAAACAGGAAATGGTTGGGATCATACTGCTCAGGCAAATAATACAGACCCTTGGTGGAGATTTGCTGCCGCCGATAAGCAATTAGCTAATTCCACAGCAAAAACAGTTGATAGCAATAACTCCAACACAAATGGTGTTTACGCTTTCGCTGGTAAAACCTGGGGCGAAATTAAAGATTGTGTAGCCAAAGGATTCAAAATTACCCCAATGAACGGTACTCAACGTGACGTTTTCTTCTCCCAAACGCATAAGGGTTCCAATAAACCAACATCTGGGGAAACGGATTTAGGCGCACTTACAAACGACCTTTTATTAAGCGAAGCGGAGATGAAGAGTTCTACAAACTATTCTTCTTTTAATACAGATCTTTGGAATATCGAAGACAATAAAATACCTACCCTTAAACATTACTACACCCTAACTTCTTCAGCAGAATAATAAGCAACTTGGAGGCTTATCTATGAATAAATACGTTTTAAAAGACAACGTTTTCGTAATAAACGATTACGAACATTGCAAAACTTTTGCTTCTTTTCTTCCTGCGTTAAGCGGAAAAGATGGAAAGCCTTTATGGGTTTTCTTTACGAATTTAGCACAGGGGGTTTCCTCTTTTGGTGTTACAAGCAAAGACACGCCTATCACTCCATTCGATTCGGCAACCCTTGCCTATCAAAATATCGCCAACAAATCCTTTAGAAGCTTTCTGAAAATTGATGGCTCTCTTAAAACGCCTTTCTATCATTTCCAAGAAAATCGTCGTGATATGAAGATAAGCCCTGCCTCATTAATGATAAAAGAACATGGAAAGGGCTACGAATATATGGTCGAATATGCGACCGTTCCACATAAGGAATACGCAGCTTTAATTCGTAAGGTTACCATTAAGAACACAAGCAAAAAGACGCACACATATACTCTTCTTGATGGTCTTCCAATCTTTTTCCCATTAGGTTTAAGTAATTTCTGCTATAAGG
Organism: uncultured Mollicutes bacterium; assembly: GCA_900540385.1. Classification (GTDB taxonomy): domain Bacteria; phylum Bacillota_I; class Bacilli_A; order RFN20; family CAG-826; genus UBA4951. Next base: position 127,650 of record UQFY01000001.1, on the reverse strand, counting down.
AATTAGTCTCCTTAATGGCAGCATATTGTGAAGTTCATTCTTTGGAAAAGAACACGCCTTTTGTGAAATTCAAAACTTCTACTAGTGATGAATCTGAGGTTAAAGAAAAGCTTTCCGGCAACGCTTTCTTTGCGAAAGATTCTAATGGCAATCTTCTAAAAACATATGTTGATCCAAGCTTAATTTTTGGCATTGACCCATCATTGATGACCGTAAGACCTTTCGTGGAGAAAACCTATCAGGAATTCTCTCAACAAGTTGGTCAAACGGAAAATAAATTGCCATGCGCTTTCGTTAGTTCAGAATTCTCTCTTTCTCAAGGAGAAACATACACTTTCTATGAAGTATATGGCGCATACGATACGAAGGAACAATTCACTAAAGCTGAAAAAGAGCTAACCCCTGTAGCGTTAAACGAATTATTAAAGGAAAACGAACTAGTTACAAAAAACATTCTTTCAAAAGCCTTTTCTAAAACAGCCTACCCCCATTTCGACTCTTTCTTGAAACAAAGTTATCTCGATAATGGTCTCCGTGGAGGATTCCCTTGCCTTTTAGACGATAAGAATAAGGATTCCATTTATTATCTTTATTCGCGTAAACATGGCGACATGGAAAGAGACTATAACAACTTTGTTATTCCTAGCGCTTATTATTCTTCCGGGCCAGGCAATTTCAGAGATGTTAATCAGAACCGTCGAAACGACTTGTTCTTCTCACCTTTCGTTGGGGATTACAATATCAAACTTTTCTTTGAACTCATCCAGGCGGATGGGCAAAATCCATTAACGGTGAAGCCCCCTCTTTTCTTTAAGAAAGATAAAGCGAGTATCTCTTTCTTAAGCCAATTAGATGAGAATAAGAAAGAATATTTAACGAATCTCTTAGAAAAAGGATATAGTCCTAGCGAACTATATACCTATCTAAAAGAAAATGACTTATTAGAACTATGGTCAAAGATATTACGTGCATCGGAAGAAAGAAACCAAGCCTCTTTCTCCGAAGGATATTGGGTTGATCATTGGACGTATAACGTCGATTTATTAGAAGATTATTCGAGTATCTATCCAGATAAGGAAGAAGAACTTTTCTTTGATAAGGAATATCGTTATTTCTATTCGCCTGTATATGTTAATCCTCGTAAGGAAAAATACGTTCTTCTAAACGACGGAAGAGTGCGTCAATATGGGGCGTTAAACCTTAAGGAAGCCAACGAAAAAGCAAAAGAAATCGGTTATGACATGTCTAAGGGTGGATATCTTCTTAGCAAAGATGGCAAGGAAATAAAAACCAACCTTGCCAGTAAGATTCTTTCCTTGATATTCATCAAATTCTCCACACTCGATATGGAACAAATGGGTATCGAGATGGAATGCGAGAAACCAGGGTGGAATGACGCGATGAACGGCCTTCCTGGCTTATTTGGTTCAGGACTTTCTGAAAGTGTTGAACTTCTTCGTTTGACAAACTATGTCATCGAGCATTTAACCCCATTCCAAAACAAAGAAATTCATCTTTTAGACGAGCAGGACACCTTCGTTAATAAACTGATTTCATTAACTTCTCAATATCTTGAAAACAAATTATCTAGATTTGCTTACTGGGATGAAATGACATCGGCACGTGAAGAATTACGTCTATCTCTTAAAGATAGAGCTTTAGGTACATATAAAAACGAAAAGGTTTCCTCTTTCTTACCTTTCCTAAAAGATATCGCAAAAATCCTTGAGAATGGCATATTGAGAGCAAAGAAACTAGGTAACGGCATCTTACCTTCTTACCTTATTCACGAAGCAAAAGACTACAGCAAAACCGGTAAGAAGAATTTCATGGGATTAGATACCGTAGTAATCCATTCTTTTGAAACAAAAACAATTCCACCATTCCTCGAAGCAAGTGCAAGAGCTTTGAAAGTTGGTAAAGAATTAATTAACCAAAACGACATCAAAGCAATCAAAGAAAGCGACCTATATGATAAAACGTATCATTTCTACAAGACGGCTGCCGCACTTGATGACGCTCCATTTGAGATAGGACGTGTACACGCCTTCACAAAAGGTTGGTTAGAAAGAGAATGCAATTTCCTTCATATGTCCTATAAATATCTCCTTGGATTGCTTAAAGGTGGATATGTTGATGAATTCTACAAAGAAATGAAAACAAATCTAACCCTTAATATGGATCCTGAGGTCTATGGAAGAAATCCTCTTGAAGCATCTTCTTTCATCGTCCCAACTTGCAATCCAGACAAGAGTAAACATGGTCAAGGCTTCTTTGCTAGACTTTCTGGTGCAAATGCAGAATTCTTAAACATGTATGTCATTCTTTTTGCGGGCGAACATATCTTCACATATGAAGATGGGGTCTTAAAATTCCATTTGAAGCCTTTGCTTTCGAATGAGTTCTTCGACAAAAACAACGAAGCCTCTTTCCTATTATTTGGAAAAACCACCATCATTTATAAGAAAGACCCGTCCATCAATCTTTTAAAAGATTCCTATAAGATGACATACATAATCAATGGCAAAGAATATGACGAAGTAAAGGGTGACCTGGCTCTTTCCATCCGTAATGGCAAGGTAAAGAAAGTTATCGTGGAGATTCAATAATGAAAAAAATCATTCGTATATCCCCTCTTTTCTTCCTTTTGCTTACCTCCTGTGATTTTCTTATGTCTTCTTCAAGCGAAGAAAACACATCAAAAAGCGATGAAACCTCTTTCTCTCAAATAGAAAACTCTACAAATCCTGTTTCTTCTTCGAAACCAGAAATTTCCTCAACCCCTATTTCTTCTCAAGATAACAATTTGTTATGGAATGATGAATTCAATGGGAAAACCATCGATGAAAATAAATGGGCTTTCGATATTGGTAATGGTAACCAAGGATGGGGTAATTGGGAAAAAGAATATTACCGTAAAGAAAACGCCTACGTATCGAATGGAACATTAAAAATCGTTGCCAAAAATGAAAGTTATGGCGGTTTTCAATACACTTCAGCCAAATTAAAGACCTTAGGCAAATTTGATTTTACTTATGGTCGCGTTGAAGCAAGAATCAAGCTCCCCGCTATATCTGGAACTTGGCCAGCGTTTTGGATGTTGCCAACAAACACTTTAAACAACAAGGGATGGCCATGGAATGGTGAAATAGACATCATGGAGAACAAAGGGAATGAATATAACAAAACCTCCTCTACCGTTCATTCAGCAGGAAACGAAACCCAGACATATTCCCATTACGTAACAAAGGAATACACTCTAGCAAGTAGAGTCGATAATTGGCACACGTATAGCGTGGATTGGCGTGAAGGAAAGATTTCCTTCTTTGTTGATAACAATCTTTTCCACACGGTCACAGAAGACTCTTGGAAGAGCCCTAACTACAATTCTTATCAAAAAGGCGAACCGTTTAACAAACGTTTCTATTTGATTCTAAACCTCGCCATAGGTGGACAATTCATCAATCAAGCATTACCTAACTCATCTTTATTGCCAACTCAAATGGAGGTGGATTATGTCCGTGTCTATAAATAAAGCATTTTTAATCCCCCTCTTTTTCCTTTTGCCTAGCATATCTTCTTGTTCCGAAAGCAAGATTGATCCAAATGGCTATGAATTAGTCTATTCAGATGAATTCGACGGAAACGAATTAGATGAAAGCAAATGGGAAGCCATGCTTGGCAATGGCGAAAAGTATGGCAATCCTGGTTGGGGAAATGGCGAAGAGGAGAACTATCAAAAAGAGAACGCTGTTGTTAGCGATGGAAATTTAAAGATCATCGCAAAGAAAGAAGAAACGACAATCGGCGATAAAGTCTTCCATGTTACCAGTGCAAGAATTCGTTCTTATAAGAAGATGGCCGTAACGTATGGAAAAATCGAAGCGAGGATTGCTCTTCCTGCCATTCAAGGAACTTGGCCCGCTTTTTGGATGTTGCCAGAAGAAGAATATAACCGTGCAGGCTGGCCAATTAGTGGCGAGATTGACATTATGGAAAACCGCGGAAGAAGCGATTCCTCAGTAAGTGGGGCTCTCCACTATGCGACAAGAAATGGACAGCATACTTACGAAACGAAAGTGAAATCATTCTCCAAAAGAAACGGCGAAAGCGTAAGAGATTTCCACACCTATGGAATCATCTGGGATGAAGAAAGCATTTCATGGTATGTAGATGATGAAAATAACCCTTATTTCGTTTTAGAAGCAAGAAGTTGGAATAACGACACGTTATATCGGGAGGAAGAGAACGCTCCATTTAACAAAGACTTCCACATTCTTTTGAATATGGCGATAGGTGGAAATTTTGATGGTGGTGTCAGCATTCCTAACGATTTTACGGAAGCGACTATGCTCGTCGATTACGTGCGCATATATCAAAAACGGGGGTAGATGAATGTTTGGAAAGAAAAAAGAAAACGAAGAAGAGAGCCTCTCCAAAGAACTTCAAAAAAAGATCTCGGAAAATTTGGTCGTTTTAGACCATGTCTCTAAGGTCTATAGCAACGGTCTTGAAGCCGTGCATGACTTTTCTTTAGAAATCAAAAAAGGAGATTTCGTCGTTTTAGTCGGCCCTTCGGGGTGTGGAAAGTCCACTACTTTAAGAATGCTCGCCGGATTAGAAGATATAACCGCCGGTTCTCTTTATATATCTGGAAAGAAAGCAAATAAAGCAGAACCCAGAGAAAGAGGCGTAAGTATGGTTTTCCAAAGCTATGCCCTCTACCCTCATATGAGTGTTAAAGAAAACATGACTTTCGGTTTGGACAAGTTGGATAAAAAAGAAATCGAAAGAAGAATTCATTACGCTAGTTCGATTCTCGGATTGGATGAATATTTAGATAGAAAGCCATCCGCTTTATCGGGCGGGCAATGTCAAAGAGTTGCATTAGGAAGAGCAATCGTTAGAGAAAGTCCTATCTTTCTTTTAGATGAGCCTTTAAGTAACTTAGATGCCAAATTACGTGTCCAGATGAGAAGCGAAATCATCAAGCTCCACGAACAATTAAAAAACACGATCGTCTATGTCACTCATGACCAAATCGAAGCAATGACAATGGCAAGCAAGCTTGTCATCATGAATAAAGGCGTCATTCAGCAAATTGGCACGCCTAAAGAGATATACGAGAATCCTGCCAATTCTTTTGTTGCAGCCTTTATCGGCTCTCCTGCGATGAATATCATCAAAGCAAACCTAGATGGTGATTCTTTCTCTTTAGAAGATGGTGAGGAAATCAGGCTTCATTCAAAAATTGACATAAAGGGATTCTATGCAAAGGAAAAAGAAGCCATTCAAAAAGAAAAAGAATACTCTGAGTCCAAAGTAAAAGAATATGAGAGCGTTCCAAAAAGAAAACGTGACGAAAGTGTTTCCGCTCTTTTGCAAGTTAACAAGAAAAAGATCGATGATTTAACTAACGAGTTAAATAGAATATCCGAAGAAGAAAAGAAAAATGATATGGATGTCTTACTTGGTTTAAGACCAGAAGATATCTCTTTAAAAGAAATAAAGGGGCTTTCTTTCCACGCTCAATTAGAGACAAAAGAACTTCTTGGAGCGGATTATCAGTTACGTTTTGTCGTTGGTTCATCCTCTTTTATCGTCAATGCCTCACTAAACGATGCTATGCCTTTAGAAATCAATAAAACGTATTCCTTATATTTGCCATATGATTCATTGAGCATATTCGATTACGTTTCTGGGAATAGAATTATTTAGATAATTGGTTAACTTGACATTTTACACAAACTTCGAAGCTTTTTGGGTTTGTGTAAAAACATAGGGATGTACCTATGTAAGATAGATATCCTTTTTGCCGAGCAGAAAATCGATAATATTTATATGAGCAATGCCATTTCTAGACATATCCATTTTATCTAGAGAGAGAACGTACTTTGGAGATGCATCAGAAATAGGCGAAAACGCATCAAATTCTCTATCGATTGTTGCTTGAGACGCTAGCAAATAGGCTACTTGAATAAAACATTTTTTGTTTCCTTTTATAGCAACAAAGTCGACTTCTCCTTTATAGGTTTTCCCGACAAACACTTCATAGTCCCTAACAATCAGCTCATTATAAATGATGTTTTCTAAGAAAAAAGTGTCTTCGAAATGAAGGGTATTCGTTTGAATAATCCTCAATCCCATATCCATGGCATATTGTTTTTCTTTTGTTTTTAAGATCTCTTTACCGGCGATATTGAATCTTTGAACGCGAGAAATAAGGAAAGCTTTTTCCATTTTTTCGAGATAGTTGTAGATAGTTTTCTTTTCGATCTCTTTTTTTGCTGCTTGATTATTTGAATTATAAAAATTCATTACGTTTTCGGCTGAAAATTCTTTTCCTGCATTGGCTAAAACATAGGAACATATTGCATTGAATTTATATTTCTCAATCGAAGAGTTCTTTTTAAAAATATCTTTTTCACAAATGCCCTGGTAATGTTCTTTAAGATATTTAAGAGTAGCGTCAGGGCTTTTGAAATCAAATCTTTGAGGAAGACCGCCAAATTCTAAATAATTGTAGAAGAATTCATCATGGTTTACGTTAACCCCATTTAATTTGAGATAATCACACGATTCTTTATAAGAAAACGGCAAGATTTTGAATTCCACCGTTCTTCCAACAAGCAATGTAGCAAGTTCCCCAGAAAGAAGCTTAGAGTTACTTCCGGTGATAAAAATAGAGCAATTACACGTCGCTTTAAATGAGGCGATTACTTTCTCAAACTCGCTAACGTGTTGAATCTCATCAAAGAACATATAGTACTTCTCATCATCAATCATTTTGGACTTTACGAGTTCGTAAAAAAGTTTCGCCGTTTTTATCTCTTCATATGCAAAGTCCTCAAAATTGATGTAGATAATATGATCTTTGCTAACTTTGCTTGTCGAAATGATTTCATCCATTATCTGTTTTAGGATGATAGACTTCCCACTTCTTCTCATCCCCGTTAAGACCTTGATGATGTCAATATCGTAATATGGTCTGATTTTTTCTAAATACAGTTCTCTTTTAATGACGTTTTTCATTGATTGTTACCATCCAAAATATACCAAAAAATAGTTCAAAACAACATATGTTTTTACACAAACTTAGAAATATTTTGAGTTTGTGTAAGATGTAACATATTCTTTTTGTGCTGGATATGTCGAATGTTTTTATTTAAGTGAAGGCCGTTATTTCGAATAGGTACACTAAATATATGCTTTTTTGAAACGAAAAGGGCCACTCCCAAGAGTGACCCATGTCTTTAGAAATTACAACTATTCAGCTTTTAGAAATTACAACTATTCAGCTGTGGTTGGAGCGACGTATTTGAGTTTATTGAACTTTGCGCTTCCGACGTATTGCTTTCCACCATGGTTAAGCGTGATGGTAATGATTAAATCGAAATCCCAAGTCGCAGGAAGACCAGCGCTGAAGTTAACATATAAGCAAACTAAACTATCCGTAACCGGTCCATCAACATGTTTTCCAACAGGAGTGATCTTGTTTGTCCCAGTTTCAGAGTCGTATGATTTCGAAGCTTCGTCATGAGAAACGCCTTTGATTGTGTATTCCCAATCTAAAGTTGCTGCTTCTTCTTGTGTGATGCCAATCTGACTATTGTCGATATAGATCCAGGCTTGTGCCCCATCCACTCTGGTTTGGCCTTCGTTTGCAACGATAGGAAGAGCTTCTGTAGAGGTAGCCTTTGCTCTAACTGTGACAGCATAGGAATCTGTGACGGTCTTTTCGCCAAGTTTAGCGGTAACGGTAACGGTAGCAGTTCCTGCTTTTAAAGCGGTTAATGTTGCGCTCGTACCTTCGGAAACTAAGCTAGCAACATCTTCAGGTGCAACAGTCCATGTGACTTCGCTTAATTCGGTTTCGCTTGTAGCAGTTAAAGCAAGTGTATCGCCAATATCGATAGCATTCTTGTCCGCAGAAATCTCAATGTCTTTGGCAAGTTTTGACCCTTTGAAGGCAAGGCTTCCTTTGAAGTTAGAGACAGCATTGGTGTAAGAGAATGTGAGGGTCCATTTGAAATTATTAACTGGAGCACCGCTTAAGATGATATAGAGGCATAAGGAATCTTCGCCTTTTGCGCCCCATTGTTGAGGAACAATATCCTTCACTTGGAAGTTTCCATCGCCAGTATATGTTGCAGTAAGCTTCTTATTCGCGACCGCTTTGTTTAAAATTCCGGCAAAATTCGCGCCTGTTAATCCTTCACCAAACAAGGATGGTTTGACCCAAACAAAGACGCCCACACCCTCAGAATGAGTTGCATCAAGATAATCGAATGGGAAAGCCGTCTGAGTAGAAGGATCTGGATTTGGCTCTGGTTCTGGTTCAGGTTCTGGTGTTGGATCCGTTGTTGAAGATCCCTTTTTAGCCAATTTCATGTTACCGATTTCAAGTTTTCTTTCACCATCAACGCAACCTAATTCGAAGGTTAATTTATTAGCGGCAGTAAGAGTTCCACCATCGAATTCAATGCTGATATTCTTCCATTCGCTTGTTACTTCGAGAGTCTTTACTCCACCAACGTTAACGTTATCGAAAATTTGAACGTCTCCTCCAGCTGCACTCATCTTATAGTCAAAGCTTAAGGTATATTTCTTTCCTGCCTCACCAGCTGGAATGCCAGAGAAATTAATTTGTTTTCCCCAAACGTTTCCACCTTTGGCAACGTTTTCGGTATAAATAAGGCTCCCATCTTCACCATGAGTCAAAGCTTCTGCTGGGAAGGCTTGGCCCCAGTTATAGGTGTCAGTAGGTGTAACTTCTACTTTTGCATAGAGAGTTAAAGCGGTTGTGACTGGCGTAGAGAAATCATATTTGGTTGTCAATTCTTTATCGGAATACCAGCCAGCGACTTTATAGCCAAAGCCAACTTCGTTGTAGCCAAATTCTTTTCCTTTGGCCATTTCACCATCAATGACATCATCGGAAGCGAGTTCTTTATCACCTAAGCAATACTTAACTTGGTAAATGGTTGCTTCGCTTCTATCGATGAATTTCGCTTCAATGGTTGTATCGGCAGATATGACCACTTCAGCTGGATCGACTTTGTTTTCTCCGATGAACCAGCCTTTAAAGACCTTTCCTTCTGGAGTAGCGATTGTAGGGACAAACCACGCTTTATCGCCAGAAAGAACTTTTTCGGTACGAACCGTTTCTTCACCGTTTTTGAAAGTGAGAGTATGGTAATCGTTTGTCTTATCAATTACTTGAACGTCTTTAATAGATACACTGCCAGAAGCAAGCAAACCCTTGGCTGTAGAGCCGAAGAGAACGCAAATGGTTGTATCTAGTTCATTGGCGCCAATCGTCCAATCTGTCATTTCAAAAGACGTTTCTTGATTGGCGGTCACGGCTAGGACTTGATTGTTGATTGTCATTTCACCGGTAACGGTTGAAGTGACTTTCATATTGATGTCATATTGGTTTCCGGCTTTCGCATATGGCGCCTTATAGAAAACTTGCACGTCCCATGGATGAGCAGTAGCTCCCCAAGTGTTTTTGAAATCCACTTTTAAGGTTGATGTTGCAGTATCGTAAGCTTTATTTTCAACACTACCACCGTCACCGCCATAAACAGTAAATTTGCCAACTTGGGCAAGTCCAGATCCACCAGTGATGATTTCGCTATCGATTAAATCAAAAACATCAGTGGCTTTAGCTGGCTTAGGCTCTTCAGAAGAAGATGGTTGAGGTTCGGGTGTTGGGGTAGGTTCGTTAGAAGATGTTTTCGTTTCCGAAGTTGCTGGCTTTGGGGCGACAGAAGATTCTGTTGCAGATTTTTCATTGGAACTCTCATTGGAGGTAGGACCGCAACCCGCCAAAATAAAAGCACTGGCTGCTAAAACGAATAAACTCTTTGCTTTTTTCATGATTTCTCCTTATGAATCAAAGATTATTTGGAACGAGATTCTAGCATCAAACGATTGTTAGGAAATCGGTTTCCTTAGCATTATTGTCGACTGAAAGGTATCTTTTGTCAACAAAAATAGAAAGCGCTTACAAAAAGATTTTTTATTTTTTTGGAAATCGGTTTCCTAAAAAGTGGCTTCCTGACTAATAAAAATCGGTTTTATCGCATTTTTAAATGATGTAACCTCTTACATCTTCGCTTGCTTTTTATCCTGTTTGCTTTATCGTTATTTTATTCATGGATATTTTACAAACAAAGATAAAAACAATTAGAAAAGAGATTGGATTACATTCCCTATACCTTTCTTTCATTTTTGCTTTGCTAATCGTTGTTTGTATTCTCTTCTACCACTTCCAAACTCGAGAAACTTATATGTTCTTTGTTTACCTTGGAACGATCATCTCATCCATCTTATTGCTGTTATTCCTCTTCTTGTTCATTCATAACCTCTTACCAAGATTCAATTACGTCAAATTGCTTAAGAAGTCGATGTATACAAACCTATATAGCAACACTGTTTTGTTTATTAAAGAAGTGAAAGACGAAACCTACGAAGGAATCGCTTGTAAAAGGGTCCTTCTAAAAGATAAGGACGAAGAGGAAGAAAAGGAGTTTTTAATCGAAGAAAGCGAATGTTCTTTTCAAAAAGAAAAGGAATATAAAATCCTAAGTCACGATTCGTTTATTCTTTTAAAGGAGGAAGAAAAATGAAGACTCCTCTAAAGAAAGGCTCTTTTCGTAACTTCTTTATAAATTACGGCTATTTGTTCCTCATTGTTCCTTTCTTTTCCTATCTTCTTTGGTATTACCCTCTAAACGCTATCAATGAAGTGCGAAGTGATGAGCAAATCAATTTCTTTATTACCGGTTATACGTTCAATGACGATTCTTTAGAAAACGATATTCACTCTTTGTTAAAGGATGATGGCTGCTATGAGGTGAATATTCATTGTTATTCGCCAAAAGATAATTACCTTGTTTCCTATTACGAACGTTTTGGGGAGGAAAGCGACTTTATCTTCCTTTATGAATCTGATTTAAATGAAATGTTCAAAGATGCTTTAGAAGGAGTCACTTCTTCTTTTTTACCCTGGTCAAATAAAATCAAAGAAGATGCGAAATGCATGGAAAACGATGTTTTTTATAATGTTAATGGGTTGGATTATGCTTTTGAAATATATAATCCAAATGGCAGTAGGCTTTCTCAAATCGAAAACTTCGTTTCTTTTGAAGATAACGAACCCGTGTATATGTTATTGAACTCAAGAACACCAAATTGGGGCGATTATCTTTCTTCTTCATTAACTCAAAACGCAAAGAAATGCTTACCGTTTTTTATAGAGAGGTACAGATGATGAAAGAAAACAACATTCTTTTACCTAAAAATAGAAGAGAACAATTCAAAATACTGCTTAAAGAAAACGTTTTGAATTATTTCTTTTTCTCTTTGTTCACTTCCATATTCGTCATTCCTCTCTTTGTTTGGTTTTTCTTTTCTTCCTATGCTGATCTATTTGACGGCTTATTATTTTATAAAACGCTATATACGTATCTTATTGCCCTTCCTCTTTTTCTTTTTGCTTCGCTAGGCTTTGCAGGATTGGATTATTATTTGCAAAAACAAGTCTACAACGAAGGGGTAAGTTTTCTCTCTACATTCTTTGAAGGAATAAGCAAGAATTTCAAAGAATATCTTTTTTCATTCACTTGTATTTGGATGATTTCTTTCTTACTTAGAGTTAGTGTCGGTTATTTCTCTAGTGATACGCAAATTAATGGATATCTTAGGGTTGTTTTCACGGCGATAATGTATGTCCTATATTTCTTTTTCCTCTTTGTCTTTTTAAGAAGCAATATTGAGTCACTTACCTACAAAGGAAACTTTTTGACTCATCTTAAGAATTCCTTGATTTTCACCTTCGGAAAACCACACGTATCCATCGGAATCGCGTTATTCGCCTATCTTCCTCTGCTTCTTTTTGAGGCCATTCCTTTGTATGAATCCCAAATGGTTCTTCTTTTCCTGGAAGCATTCTTCTACCTCCTTTTCGGGGAATTGATCATGGTTTTATCGAGTGATTATTTCTTTGATTTAACACTTAACAAAGACTACCCAGAAATGTATAGGAAGGGGTTAAAAAATGATTAAGGCATACGCAAGCAAAAAAGGTTCTTATTGGAAGGAAAAACGACCAATAGATGTCGAAGGAGAACCTATCATTTTTAAAAAGAAGAAACAGATTTTGCTTGGCTTAGGTGGAGCAATAACCAAAGCAAGCGCTTACAACTACGCCTTACTTGATGAAGAGAATAAAAAGCTCCTCTTGAACTTGTATTATTCATCTAATGGGCTGGATTATAACCTTTCAAGATTATCCATTGGCAGCAATGATTTTTCTCCCTATATATATGATGATATAAATGAGCATGGGGAAATTGATTTAAAGAACGAGGAAGATGTTCTTTCCCTTTTAGATGAGGCAAACAAGATGAACCATCAGGATATCTTACTATCTTCTTGGTCTCCTTTAGCCAAATGGAAAGACAATCTTTCTAAAGAACATGGAGGACATTTAAAAGAAGGAAATCTTGATGAATGTGCTAGATATTACGTTTCTGTCACAAAAGCCCTTCTAAAAAGAGGGTATGACATCCAATACCTCTCCCCACAAAACGAACCTGAAGCAAAACAAGTTTGGGAATCCTGCTTAATGGATGAAAAAGAAGAAGGAAAGCTTGCCTTAAAAATCAAAAAACTATGCCCAAAACTAAACCTTCTTTTATGGGATCATAACCGAGATACGATGCTTAGAAGAGTATCTAACTACGAAGATGAAGCCCTTAAGATGTGCGCTGGATTTGCTTATCATTGGTATGATGGCAACAAGCATGAAGAATTAGCTAAAGTAAGGGAAAGACATAAAAATAAGCTTCTCCTTCAAACCGAAGCCTGTGTAGAACTTCTTCTCCTAGATAAAAAGGAAGACGAACTCATTGGAAGATATACATCATTTGAAAGATATTATCAGGATCATGTTAAAGATCTACTATATGGGTCAAACGGTTTTATTGATTGGAACATTCTCCTGGATGATAAAGGCGGTCCTAACCATGTAGGCAATTATTGCGAAGCCCCTATAATGCGAAAGGGAAATAAGATCTTCATCAATCCTTCATACTACGCTTTAAAACATCTAAGCAGAGTCGTAAAGAAAAACAAAACGTACATGGAAACGAATGAATTGCAGGATATACTCATTGCTTCAAGCGTTGATGAATTTGGGAAAATAGCCATAACCATGTCGAACAATCGTAAAAATAATGCGATAATCACTATTAATGAAATTGGTTTGAATTATCTTTTAGAACCAAAAGAAACAATTACTGTTTGGGAGGAGAACTAATGATAACGATTTATGACATTGCAATCAAAGCGGGAGTGTCTCCTTCGACAGTCTCTAAAGTTGTAAACAACTACAGCTCCATTCCTGAAGACACCAAGAAAAAAGTAAGAAAGGCGATGAGTGAGCTTAATTACATCCCTAACACAGGCGCAAAAGCTCTCTCCAAAGGCCATTCCTACAATGTGGGTGTTTTAGCCTATTTAAGAATGGATGTTTCCCCTTTTAAACATCCACTATTCACAGAAATTCTAGATTCCTTCCAACAAGAGATGAATGCAAAAAACTATGATCTTCTTTTCGTCTCCTCTAACGTTGCAGGACAAGAGGGCAGCTATTATGAGAATTGCGTTTCAAGAGATGTTGCTGGGGCTTTGCTTTTCGGCGACCTAAATTCCCCTGAAATCAGAGAGGTGATCGATAGTGAGATACCTTCTGTTGCCTTTGACTATATTGGCGATAAAATGTCTGGGGTTTCCATTGATAACTACGAAAAAATGAAAGAGCTAACTCTTCATTTAATCTCTTTAGGCCATAAAAATATCATCTTTATCCATGGCGAAGACTCTTTTGTCACAAGAGAAAGAATGAGGGGGTTCAAAGACGCTTTCAAGGAAAGAAACATCCCATTTAATGAACGTTCTTTTGTCCAAAGCGATTATCTAGACTATGCCAAAGTCAGAAGTCTAACACGCGATATTCTAAGAAGAATCGTTCCACCGACAGCTATCATGTTCCCCGATGATTTAAGTGCGGTCGAAGGAATGAAAACCCTCAAAGAAATGGGTTTATCTATCCCAGAGGATATTTCAATAACGGGATTTGATGGAACCATTTTCTCACAAATTGTCTGCCCTACTATCACAACGATAAAGCAAGACACGAAAGCAATCGGTCGAAGCCTTGCTGACGAATTAATCAGACAGATGGAGCATAAGAATTCCCCTAAACGCTTAATCAAAGTCGAAGCAAACTTCATTAAAGGAGAATCAACGGGTCCCCTTAAAAATATCAACGACACTTCAAAATGAAAAAGGATGTTCCTTATCTTATCAAGGGAACATCCTTATTTTTAAGGGCTCTCCAAAATCTAATGGGGATGGATTTTTCGTCACCCCCATCGATTTTTGGATAACCTAAATGCTTTCTCTCATTATTTCGCTTTCTCGTAATTTTATTATGTTTTTACGAGAATAATTATTTTAGTAGCACGTAATACGTGTTTTTGCCCTGGTCATATTTTTTGACTTTTCCATTCTTTATCAAGGCCGCTATCGCTTTTTCAACCGCACTGACGGAAATCGTCGGGCAAAGCTCTGCAATGTCAGATTTCGTAAGTTTTCCGATTTTAGCTTCGAATGCACTTTCGACAAGTTCCGTTGCCGTTTTCTTCTTGCCGACAAGGCTCAGTCTTTCTTCAAAATCGTTATATGCGGAATAAATCGTCATAAGCATATATTTTATGAAGGGAGTCGGATCGTCTTTCCCCTCATGCCAATTGATTTGACTGTCATATAATGCGTCGTAATACAGATCCTTATATTTTGCGATTTTGCTTTCAAGCGATATATACTTCCCAACAAAATATCCCGAGCGATACAAAAGCAACGTTGTCAGAAGTCTGCTCATCCTGCCATTGCCGTCACGGAAAGGGTGAATGCAAAGAAAATCGTGTATGAAGATAGGTATCAGCAAGAGCGGGTCCACGCGCCCATCTTCCATTGCTTCGTTGAATGTTTTGCAAAGATTTTCTATCGCTATCGGTGTTTCAAACGGATCAAGCGGCACAAACAAAACGGTCTTATTCCCTTTTTCGTCTATAGCGGAGATCTCATTCTGCGAGTTCTTGAAACAACCTCCGAAAGTCGCCTCAGTATTGTGGGAAAACAATATCTTGTGAAGTTGCAAAATATAGTTCGGAGTTATCGGAATATACTCAAAACTCTCATGAATTGTGGCAAGTGCGTCACGATATCCAGCAATCTCTTTTTCGTTTCGGTTTCTCGGTGCCGTCTTTTGTAAAATCAATTGCTTTAGCCTTGTTTCCGTTGTTCCGATACCCTCAATCGCATTGCTAGCTTCCGTGCTTTGAATCTTTGCAATTTCAACAAGCCTGTCAAGTTCCAATTTCTTTTGAGAAAGGTATAACTCTTGCCTGCCTTTCATCTCGTGAATTTTGACAAGGTAGCCGATGATTGCGTTATCCCATTTACAATTTGCAAGTTTTTTATAATCGAATTCTCTCATTTCTAACTCTTTTCTCGTATTTTATAGTGCTTTTTACGAGAATAGTCAATGAATTACGAGAATAAAATCGGTAAATCTTGCCAAAAGTTTTATATAAACAAAAACCTCTCAAATCATAAACTGAATCAAAAGCCTCTCCTTTATTTCTTTTTGCTCTATCAAGTGTCATGGATCTGATTGCTATCGTCGATGAAAAGAACTTCTCCAATCTTAATTATCACCTTTTCGTATGTATTAATTGCTCTAAGAGAGCAGAATATCAACTTGTAGGCAAAAGAGGCTCTGTAACTTTTAATGGGGATGGCAAAAATCGCTATCCCCATTCATCCCCATTAGATTTTGGAGAGCCTTTTTAAGAAGGGAAATTCTTATTTGTCGTTTGGATTTTGCTTGTATTCAGGAATATAGAAAGCGCGATTATCCATCGCGAAGACTTTTTCTGTCCATTCTCCTGGTTTAAGGTTTTCCTCCGCTTTCAAGATGATATTCATTTTGGCATCAAAATCATCGATAGAAGCAAGAACAAAAGCCTCTCTAGTTAATGGAGGAACGGGTGAGCCAAATTCAGGTTTACTATGGTGGGAAAGAATCATATGTTCTAATAACAATGGGGTTTCTCCATCGATATGTAATTCTTTAGCTGCCATACGGATCTCTGCGACCATAATGGAAATATGACCAATCAGTTTTCCTTCAAGGGTGTATTTTGTTGCAATAGGACCGGATAATTCCAATGTCTTTCCTAAGTCATGGATTAAAGCCCCTGCAATAACGAAATCAGGGTTGATTTCCGGATAAAGGGTGCAGACTTTTTCCGCCATGTCCGCCATCGAAATAGAGTGGTAAAGAAGACCTGAAGCAAAATTATGATGGTTTCTTACCGCGGCTGGATAAGAAACATAACAATCATGGTATTTTTGAATCAAATATTTGGTGATGGTTTTTAAATCCGAATCTTTTAAGGAGTCGATATAAGCATTAAGTTTTTCTTCTAAGACTTTTTCTGGAACAGGGGCAGTTGGCACAAAACGAGTCACATCAATTTGGTCTTGCTCAAGCTTCTTTCCCGAAAGAATTTTCATTTGAAGATGGTCACGATAATTGAGCACATCCCCTTCAATGGAAACAATATTTCCTGGTAAAAAGATATCTAAATCTTCTTCATTCACATCCCATTTCTTACCATCGATACTGCCAGTAGAATCTTGCAACGTTAAATTCAAATAGTTTTTCCCAGCCGTAGTCACGCATTTAGCGAAATTCACGATGAGGTATTGGCTGACGATATGATCGCCATCTTTTAAATCTTTAATCATCATATATATTTTCCTCCATTATTCCTTGAATATCTTCTTTGTTATATCCTCTTCGAAGAAGGCCTTCAAATAAATGTTGTCTATAAGCATATCCCGAATATTTCTTTTCGTAACGTTTTCTTAATAAAGAATAATCTCTTTCTAATCGTTTTCTTGATTCTTCTTTGTTTTCTCGGAAAGAAGAAACTGCCTCAAGACAAATTTCCATTGGGAAACCACGTCTAAGAAGAGAAGAAATGGCTTTTTCTCTTTTTTGTTTCAAAGGATACGTCTCTAGCCTTTTCTCCATTGATAAAGCGATGGCCTTGGCTTTCTCTTTTTCATTTTGGAAAGAAAGAGAATCCACGATATCTAAGGAAACTCTCTTCTTTTTCAAAAGATCGTCGCGAATACGGATAGAACCGTATCCTTGTTTCTCTTTTTCTTCTTTGTATTCTTTGGCGTATTCCTCATCGTTAAGCAGATGATTCATCCGTAAACGTTTCAAAATAGGATAATGGGTTTCTCCTTCAGGGAGTTTCTTTTTGATTTTCTCTTCGATTTCGTAGGAACTATAAGAACCTTTACTAAGAAGAGATAAGGCATATTCGTATATTCCTTCTAATTCTGATTCCTTTTTCATTCGAAGAAAAAGGGACGAACTAATTTCTTTGCCGACATAAAGAAGATAATCTGTGAAAGTATTCTCAGATAAAGTGAGTTTTTCTAAGCCAAAAGATACTTCAAAGGTCCTTTTCTTTTTGTTTTCCTTGATGCTTGTGACTATTTTCCCCATCTTACCAATTCCTCTGAATGGCTCTTTCATAGACTTTTTTAATACGTTCATAGAATTTATCGATGGAATAATCAGAAAGGCCGTTAAGTGCTTCTAAACGAATGCATTCTTTCTCTTTTTCAGGGAGAGAGATAATTCTATCCATCTTCTTGGCCATATCTTCTTCATCAAGGAAAAAGAAGCCATTCTTTCCATCATGAATAGTTCCTAGAAGGGTATCGTCATATCGAGCAAGAAGAAGAACGTTCGAGGCCATTGCTTCCATGAAAGTAAGACCCTGCGTCTCCGTAATAGAGGCACTCACAAAAAGATCCCCGATTTGATAATAGAGTGGGGTTTCCGTTGGTTTTACTGACCCAAAGAAAATAACGTGTTCTTCAATATGAAGTTCTTTAACAAGCTCTTTAAGCTCATTTAATGCAGGCCCTCCACCAACAATGGCAAATACCGTCTTTCTTTTTGGTGAGGAGGATAGATATCGGGCATATCCTTTTAAACAAACATCAATACTTTTTTCTTTAGCAACTCTTCCTAAAGAAAGAATGACAAACGTATCCGGGCTTATGCCAGCTGCTTTCTTAATCTCTTGAACTTTATTGAAATCGACGTTCTCTTTAGCAAATTTAGAGAAATCAATTCCCGTTGGAATGACATTAATATAGGAATCAACGCCAATAGAACGCATATATTCCATCGTTTTTATCGATGGAGTGATAAATTCTGTCGCTTCCGAGGATTTATAACGGACGTAGGAACGAACCGCTCCTTTTGCGATACGATCAAAATATCCTTTTGTCGCATAATAGGTGTAGTCCTCTAAAGCGGTATGGAAAGTATAGACAACCGGTATATGCAGTTGTTTAGCGATAAGGAAACCAAACTGACCAACCCCTGCATCGGTTTGAATATGAACGACATCCGGTTTAAATTCGGCGATAAGCTTCTTCCCTTTTGGAGAATATAAGCCAGCCAAACGATAATCGTAGATTTTCATACGAACCCCAGGAAGACGAAGGATATCTCCATCTAGATTCATTTCGTTGCCATAGAAATTGGTCGTGCAAACCATGATATTCTCCCCATGGTTTTTAAAAGCCTGGTAAAGAGTTCCTGCAGACGTAGAAACCCCGTTAATTTCCGGTGGAAAGGTGTCAGAAAAAATAATCGGTCTCATTCGTCTTTCCTCTTTTTCTTACTCGGCAAATTCGTCACGATATAATCATCCCCCGTTTCTTGCCCAAAATCTTTCATAAGGGCATTCGAAACGACTTTCTTTCTTATGGAGGAGCGAGAAAGTTGCCTTGTCTCAAACATGGTTTCCACAGAATGTCTTCTTTCTTCATAGGTGTCTAATTGAAGATTAACGAAAGTCTGACGGTTGGCGTAGGAATAATTTTCTCTCGGACGAGAATGGTATAAAGAAGCGACAAAGCCAGAAACAATTACCACAAGGTGGTAGGTCGCAACACGCCAAAGAATCTGGGCAGCAACAATATTCGATGAAGCATTTCTTGTAATTACCAAGGAACCGTTAATCACTGCTTGTGTTTCGACATAAAAGCCATTGAAAACAGCATTAAAGAAGAGTTCGGAAACACCCGCTGAACCTGGTAAAGGAATCAAACCCGTGATCATTTGGTGGAAGGCACTTCGGAAAGCGCAATCAAAAAACATGCGGATATCAAATCCTTCATTCGGTCCGAAAGCGCCTAAGGCAAGACCAGAAAAATAAGGGATGGAAAAACGAAGAACCAAAACCAAAAGAAGGCATAGATAAATAAAAACGGTGACAGGAATATTTGATTGAAGACGACGTAATTCTATTTTGAAGTTCTCTACTTGAACACGAAGGTTTTCTCTTGTTCTATCTGGGTTCTTTAAGATATGAATCTTTCCTAAGAAACCAACGATATAATGCATGATGAAGTTATGGAAATGATGGGAATAGCTCATCAAGAAAAGAACGACAATAACGCCTAAATTCAAAACAAAGCCAATAACGATAAGAGGAAGAAGAGTAACCGTTCCATCCCAGCCAAACAAATCAACATTAGGAATCTTAAATGAACCGATGGAAGAGATAGCGTTCCATTCGAAAATGATGGCAAGAACGTCAAAGGAAATTAACGCCATTTGATAAATAATAAACCACATGACCATAATCGAAGCGGCATTAGAAACTTCAATACCTTGCTTTTTCAAGGTATAGACTTGCATCACCTGTCCCCCTGAAGCACCAGGTGTGACGTTATTATAAAAAGCTCCGATAAAAGAATTCGCTAAACCTTGGTGAAAATAATAATGACGGGTATAAAGACGGCAGAAAACCACCATGACAAGTGCTTCGATGCAATAAGTTAGAATCATCACCAAAGCGATAACAGCCAAATAAAGCGGTGAGCAGGTGATTAAGGCGTTCCATATTTGTTTTGCGCCTAAAACAAAATCCCCTTCTCCAGCACCATAGAGAGAAATAAAGAGGGTGGCTATTGTTAAAACGGCCACTAAAGCAAAAGAAATCGCATAAGATTTCTTGGTCTTCTTTTTTTCTTTTGTTGTCTGAATGTTCTCGGCCATATCAAAATAGTTTCTAAGAAACTATCTTATTTTATCATTCTTCGAAAGAGAGGACACTAAGAAAGCAAGAAAGCGATATCATCTTCAGAGAGAGAAGAAATTGCATTTTCGCCAGAGCGAATCAATTCGTCATATAAAGTCTTTTTATATTGTTGAAGGAGAAGAACCTTCTCTTCAATGGAATCATGACAAATTAGTTTTAAAACGGTAACAGGACGTTTTTGACCGATACGGTAGGCTCGGTCTGTCGCTTGCTCTTCCGAAGCGATATTCCACCATGGATCAAGATGAATGACGACATCGGCACCCGCTAAATTAAGACCCGTCCCCCCTGCTTTTAAAGAAACGAGCATCACAGACACGTCTTTTTCTTTGTTGAATTTATTAGACAATTCGAGTCGTTTTTTAGCATCCACTTCTCCATAAATATAATAAGAAGCAATGCCTTCATCTTTTAAAAGGTCACGAAGGTTGTCTAATACCTTCGTAAAGGAAGAGAAAATCAAAAGCTTATGGCCATTGGAAATGCTCTTTTCCGCATATTCCGTAACATAGGAGAATTTCGTCGACATGCCTTTAATATTTTCAAAGAATGAGGATGGATTAACGCAGATTTCTCGGAGAGAAGTTAACACAGGTAGGAAAGAGAAGGAGGAGAAACGATCATGGTTCTCGGCGATGTTTTCTTTACTCTTTTGTAATTCTTTCTTGGCTTTTTCTAAAACAGATGAATAAAGGATCCTCGATTCTTCATCCATTGTTAAAGTAACCACCTCCGTCACTTTTTGTGGTAATTCCTTTAGAACCTCTTTCTTCGTTCTTCTGAGCAAGAATGGCGTAATTCTTTTTCTTAAAGAGGAACGTGCCTCTTCTTGATTCCCCGCCAGAATATAACGTTGTTTGAAAATACCATATGTATTCAAGTAATTTGGCATCAAGAAATCGAAAATCGACCATAGGTCCCCCATGGAATTCTCAATTGGAGTTCCCGTTAAAGCAAAACGAGTGTAAGAAGATATGTTACGGACCGCTTTCGATTTAAGAGCAGAATAGTTCTTAATCAATTGGGCTTCATCGGTGATAAGCGTATCGAAATGATGAGGAAGATAGCTTGATAAATCATTTCTTAATGAATCATAAGAGGTAATGTATATGACCTTTTCATCTTTCTTTATGGAGGAGATGATTTCTAATCTCTTGTCTCTTGAACCGTCAATCACAATGACTTTTGTTTCTTTATCCCAAGTATGGAACTCTTTTTCCCAGTTATAGATAACGCTTTTTGGCGCAATGATCAGAGATGGTTCGTTTTTCTTTAAAGCAGATAAGAAGGCTATGGTCTCTAATGTTTTTCCTAATCCCATATCGTCTGCAAGAATGCCACCAAGATGATTTTCATAGAGACAATCTAACCATTGAACCGCAATTCTTTGATAAGGGCGAAGGACTTTCTCAATAGAAGGTTTTAGTTCCACTTTGTTTTCTTTAAAGTTCTTTAAGGAAAGGAAGGCTTCTTTTAAGGAAGAGTCTTTCTCTAGTTTAATCTGGCCATCCCCGTATTCATTTTCGAGGCGGAAAGCTTCAGAGAAAGCCATGTTCTCTTTACCAAAAGAGCGGTCTAGTTTCTCTTTTTGCTTGATTTCGTTTAATTCTTGTATCTTTGGATCATCAAGGAGAATGATATTTTCTCCTAAAAGAAGATAGGTTTTTTTCTTACGATAGGCTTCGAGTATCAATGAAAGTTGCTCGGAAGAGAAATTCTTCGATTTCACATTCAAAGAAAGCCAATCTTCATGACGTTCAATATGCAAAGATATGGCACCCATATGGGTGATTTTGCTTCGAGATAGCTTCTTTGAGAGAAAGATTTTCGCTTTCTTTTTCAAGGAAGAAAGATCGCTTTGAAGGAACTTCAAGGCTTCTTTTTGATTATCTTGGATACCCTCTTCTTTCCCACCAAGGTTTTCTAATTCGGCCAAGTAAAGAGCAATCTCACTTCCAAAGGAAACGTTAAGCACTGCTTCTTCTTTCTTCACTTTTCTTTCACAAAGAAGATAGACCGTTTTAAAAGAAAGGGAACCATTATCCGATATATCCACATATAGATTGATTTGAAAACGATCTGCTATATCCTCGTTTTTCAAAGAAGAAGAAAGAACCATTTTCTTTTTAAGGATGTCGTTTACTAAAGACGCGTCCTTTAAACCATGTTTTAAGAAGAAAGCAAAGACCTTTTTAGATGTTAAATTTGCAAAACGATAAAGGGTGACAACATAGGAGTAATCATCAAAATAAAGAAGACCATTATGCAATAGCAAAGAATGACAACGTTTATATTCCTCAATGGGCGGAATTAACTCCACGTCTCCGTTATTTTTATAACGGAAACCCGCTTTAAGAGAATCCTTCATCACATAATAGCTTTCCCCATTAAGATAGAGGTTCTCCCCTAAAAGGATTTCCACCATATCCCCAAATTCTTCCTCATCTAGAAGAATCTCACTCGAAAAAGAATCGTTTTTCCCACGCGTTAATGCGACAAGGTATCCTAAGATTCTTTGTCCCTTTTCTAAGAAGAAACGATGTTCTAAAGAATATAGCGAAGCATGGTAGAAATACGCTCCTTCTTCAGAATATTTCTCTAAGAAAGGAATAATGGGCGAGATAGGTATTTTCTTTTCTTCCCCATCCCACATCTCCAAAGAAAGCGCATATCTCCCCTCTTTTTGTTGGAAACGGGTAATAAGTTCCCATTTTCCACTCGAAGGTTCATTTAAAGGAAGAGGGCTATCCCCGCCTTTTTCATCGAAAAGAGAGAGGAATTCTTGGCGGAGTTTGCTACGTTCAAGCTGTTCTTTTTCTTCTAAGGATGGGGCTTCCTTAAGAAGAGGAAGAATACTTAAATAACGTTTCTTAAGCGTTTCTATATCCAATTCATTCTCGAGTTGAAAAAGATAAACGTAAAGAGCCATTTGATAGATGTCTGGCTCCTCTTCTAAAAGAAGACCATTCGAAGAGACTTCTATCTCAATGAAAGTGTTTCTCGGAAGAAAAGAATAATCACTCCAATAAGCGTTATAAATTAAGCATTCCTTCGTTTGGTTATATTGGAAACAGAGATGATATTTCCCTTTTTCAAGATCGTTTAAAACATCTTTTACCCCATAGAAGGTTAGATAATCCTTCACCCTCTCTACCCCTTTTTCTTTGTTTCTTCTTAAAAACATGGGGACACTCCTTCATAGGGATAAAAAGAGATACGTCCTAGAAGATGATTTCTTTCAAGAAGATAGAGCCATATTCCTTTCCAATAGGATTCAGATATGTCTTCTTTGACTTCATTGGACAATAGATAATAAGAAAGAGAATCGTCTTGATAGAAATCCAGGAAAAGAAGATAGAAGAAATATTCTTTGTTTCTCTTCTTTTTCTTAAACTCCATCTCTAGTCTTCGATGAGACATCTGAACAAGATGAGAAATCTCTTTCTTTTCTTTTAAGAAATCCTTGAGAAGAAAGATATCTTTTGGAGAGAGAAGGGCGTAAGAGAAATCTTCATAAAGATCAGGGAAATATTCTTTCCCGTCGATAAGAAGAGCAGCATTTTTGAATTTCTTATAACGAATAATATTCTCTAGCTCATAAGAAACGCGAAGGAATTCTGAAGGAGAAAACATCTTGCGGTAACGAAGGTAGGAGGATAAATCCTCAGACTTCTTAAGAATGGAAAGAGCAAGTTCTCTTGCATCATTCGTTAGACCCATCTTTTGAAGGAAAATGAAATCCTCTTCGCGGAGGGATTCTTCCCCTCCCCTAACGAAAAGAAGCTTTAAAAGGAAAGAGACATCATTCCCATCTCTTTCTTCTTTATAGAAATTGATGGCGTTACGTAGGTCTTTTTCCAGTAAAAGACGAGGAGACTTCTTTGCTAAAAGAAGAACGAATTCAGGCAATAATTTATGAGGAAGATTCTTTCCTGAAAGGCAAACGAGGCAATTCTTAGCTTGTGCTTCATTAGAGATATCTCCACGCACTAGGTAACGTTGAATGAAAGAGGACGTTCTTTCTTCTTTTAGAAGAGAAGTTAGGAAACGAAGACTGCCCTCTAAATCATCTTTTAAAGATAATAGAACGCCTTGAATAATTTCTTCTAAATAAGCGTCATTCCATTTCTTTTTCTCTTCGAATAAAGAGATACGTTCCACGATATTTCCATTCTCAAAGAAAGGAAGGACTTTTGCCATGTTGGTAAGATAAAGAATAATCAGTTTCTTTCTCTCTTCCTCGTTTAATTGGCTAGAAAAGCCATTTATCTTGTAAGGAAGGCCTTTAAATTCTTCTAAAGATTCTGAAAAAGAAACGGAACGGATTTTGGAAAGAAGCTCCGCATAGATATTTTGATATTTCTTTTTATCTTCTTCGTTTGCCATGTATGCTAAAGCAACAACATGCTTACAAAGATGGGGATAAGGGCAAGAACAGTGATAAGAAAATGACCCATCGTCATTTAAACGTAAGGAGGCGTGATATTTTTCTTTTCCTTCGATGTTTGCGGAACATTCCCCATTTACGTATTGAAAATCTTTCACTTTGCCTTCTTGAAAATATTCTTTACCTCTTTGGAGGATAGTAGAAGGCAGATTGTCTAAAATCGAAAGATAGTTTTTCACATCAATATACTAGCAAAAAGAGGCTAGGAAGAGTAGATGTCATCATTTATCAAAGGCATTCCTTTATGAATTGCCATCGCCCTTCATCGTTCTTCTAGAAAGAACCAATGATTATGTTTTTAGTCTCTATCAATCATTTTAAACGGGACAGTTTCTCCCGCGGAATTAAAAAGATCGTCTCTAACGAAAGAGAGATATAAACAATCTTTCGTTGTTTGATACGTTCCTCCCCCTCTTTTTGCGTAGTCTCTTTTCAAATAGAAAGTGTTGTCTTCATTCAAGATGAGGGTAAATTTTCCATCGAGTAAGACGCCAATTTTATCAAGATAGAAACGAAAGTTAAGGTCTTTGTTTTCAAAGAGGACGTTCGTGCAATATCTAGCATCAATCTCTTCGTCAGAAAGATCTTTTTCTTTAGAAATCGTGGAAGTCCAATTGGCAAGCTCAGGCAAGACGTTCATATACCCGTTGAGATGATCGCGGGATATGATTATTTCATTTCTTGTAAGGGTGAAGCCATGGTTTTTAGGAAATTCGATGGAAAAAGAAAGCAAGATATCCTCCCCCGCTCTCGCCCATAGTCCGTATCCATTCCGGTTAAATCCCCATTCAAATATTTCATATTTATTGTCGATTTTTAATTTGCCAAAACCGGATTTCTTATTAAGCTGGCATTCTAAAATCATGACGTCATCTTCCGAAACATATCTACTAAAGGAATTAAAGAAAGTGATAGGACTTTTAGAGCATGAGCAAAGAGAAAAAGGTAAGAATATAAACAACAAAGGGAGAGTTTTTATTCTTCTTAAGCTCATTGTTTTTCTCTCCCAAGGCAAGCAAAGATATATCGTTCCTTTTTCGTCTCACTTATCATCTTCTTAAGCATAATAAGGTTCCACAAAGCAAAAAAACGCCTTCGATGTTTTCATATGGTTATTCCCTTTACAATCTTATGATACATAGAGGATAAATCATTTCAACGATTATTTTTCAAAGAATTAACAAACTTGCAAAGCCAAAATCTTTCCAAAGAATAGGATCATTTATCAAAATAGCTTATTTTGTCTTTCCATAAGCGAGTACGCCAATATTTATAAGCAGAATCTGCATAAGGTGCGTTCGCAGAGATAAATAATTCTTCCTTTTCTACTTGGAAAGATGAGTTTTTAATCGGGGAAATAGAGAAACTGGTAGGGAGAGAATTCTTACCGATTGTGACGTTCATTTTTCCTGAAGCGTACGTCCAAAGGAAAGGCTCATATTCTTCTTTGACAAATATTTTTCCTTTGCCCGCCCTATCTTTTCCTTCTACATAGAAAACGATCATTCCATCATCACTAATCCATTTTGTATTCGTTCCTAGTAGTTCTTCGACTTTAACGGTTTCATTCGTGGGCAAATTACAGGAAAAAAGCAAAAGAAGAGGGACAAAAACAATACTGAGCAGTCTTTTGATTTTCATAAGACTTCCTCCAAGAAAAAAGGAATATTTCTTCCTTTCGCATCAAAAAGTTCGTCTTCCTTAAAATCAAGATAAAGAAACTTTCTTGATACTTCATAATGTCCTCTTGTTTCTTCCTGATGACCTTTTCTAGAAATAAGAAAAGATTTCTCATCCCCAAAAGACAGAAGGTATCCCCCACTTACATAAGCTTCTTCTTTTTCTGAGTATTTAAAGAATAAATAAAAGATATACGAGTTTCTAAATCCAACAAAAATAAACTTATTCACATCGATTTCTTCATCAGATAGCTCTTTTTCTTTTGAAATGGAGGAAGAGTAGCCAATGAAGTCGGTTTTTACTTCTATATCCGTTATATCTACTGCTGTAGCTAGAATCTTCTCTTGGGAATAGGTTCCATCATTCTTTTTTATAGAATGCAATTCAAGAAAAATCCTCTCTCCGTTTTCTAAATCTAAGCAGATGCCGTAGTTAGGTTTGTATCTACTCCAAACAAAGTTTAGATTTTCGTTATTTAATTTAACCATCCCTTTGCCAGATTTGTCTGAGAATTGCACGTTAAAAGTAAGTATCCCATCATCTGATCGGTATTGAGAGAAAGGTTCAAAAAAAGCGTAAGGGTTCATCTCTTGAGAGGAACAGGAGCTAAGGAAAAAACCAGTGGAAAGAAAAGCCAAATTAAGAATCTTGCTTAACCGTTTCATTAGATTTCTCATTTTATCGTCACCTCAAATGCAATTCTCTTACCAGTTAAAGAAAAAAGAGGGTCCTTCTTAAAAGTAAGGTAAAGGCGTTCTTTTGTATTTGAATAGTTCCCCGTAGAAACTGCCGAATAGCCTTTTCGTTTTAAAAGAAAGCTCTTATCTTCGTTTAAAATGGAAACATAGGTTCCGTCCGAGAATTCTCCGATAGTATCTTTGGAAGCTAACTTTAGCCCTAGTTTCTTGTTCGTAAAGTAGACATCTACGAAGTAACGAGCGTCAATTTCTTCTTCCGTTAAGCTTCTTTCTTTCAATATTGTCGAGGACCAATTTAGGAGAGGAAGCAGTCGTACGTCTTTATCGGAAGTCCTGCCATTTCCGATGGATATTCTATCTTTGGAATAAGTCTCACCTACATTGACGAAGTCTAAATGGAATGTAATATAGTCTCCATCATCAAATTGGAGCGCCAGTAAATATTCACTTCGATCCTTACTCCATCGTATGTTCTCATATTCGTCCCCAAGTTTCACTTTTCCATATCCTGAAATAATAGAGGCTTCACAATCAAGAATCAGCACGCCATCCTCCGTTTTGTATCTTGTGAAGGTTTCAAGCAAACTAATAGGAGTAGTGGCGCATGAAGAAAGGGAGAAAGGAAGGCAGCAAGTGCCCATTAAGAAACGAATGACGCTTTTTCTCATGATTCTTCCGCCTTCTTCCAAACATAGCCATAAATATATTGAGTTCCCTCACCAAAAGGTTTTTCCCAATTTAATGATATCAATGGAAATATAGCTGCCTTCGTTTCTTTGTTACCATAATTATAAACGGAGAGTTGAAAAGAAGAGCTCTTCTCCACGTAAACAGTGTGAGCCCCTTGAAGAACATCAGGCTTTCCATCATTATTGAGTTCATTCCAAAAAGTAATCACTCCTTGACTATAATCGATAACGTTATTAATAAAATCTTCCAAGTTTAGGCAATCAATTTGTGTATATTGGTTCCCGAGAAAGAAACGAACCACTTGCGACAAGTCCCCAAGATTTCTTAAATAATCATCTACAAAATGCAAGATAAGATTCGCTGCAACAAAAGTCGCCCTTAAAGAAACTAAAATAGTTTCAACGACAAGCCCCGCAAGCGCAGGACATGTCCCAATCATAAAACAAACCCACCAAGGTTCTTCAATTATCTTCTTAATCATGTTTTCATAAATGATCTGGGCAACCTGAAGCATAACCGTTTCAACCAATGAAGCAAGCACGCTTTCGTAAAGAATTTTTGCGCCAATACGAACTTCATCGATAATTTCTTTGTTAATTGGATTTACGCCAAATGCACCCAACACAAGATCGGCATTACACAGTTGAGTCAAAGCGATAATCGATGCTAAATCAGGTTTAGCCCCCGACTGGAAAAGCATGTTATAGATGGCGATAATGCCGCAACCATTATTTTTAAAATTCCCTCGCCCCGCCTGAAAGCCTTCGGATTTTGTGTAATTGATCCCAAAGACCCATTCATCAAAGTCATTTGTTCCTTGGCCATTAATCGGGCCTTCTGGCTGATATTTCGCTGTTTTATTCATAACATAGTCAGCTAATATCATTTTTAGTTTAAGAGAATAAAGAAAGAAATTAATCGGGCCGTCGATGATAATGTCTGGAACATCAACCACGATTTTAGCTATTCCCTGAACATCATCGAAATTCGCTAATTCAGAAACGATTTTCATTAAAGGATATACTACCGGCTCCGTTGGAATCCTAGTGTCGGGTTTTGTTATTGTAATCGGTATAGACGCAAATTCAAATTGCTCCGTACTTTCAGAATAAACCGATCGGATTCCATCAGCTTCGAGAAGAACGTCTTTTTCTCCCTTAGAGTTGATAAACGGATATCCGTAATAAGTTTTTCCTTCGGAATCGATGGCGACCAAATCTAGCATTTTTATGTATTTGAAGGAATATTCCGTTGCCTCTCCAGACGAGCAGGCAGCGACGTTTCCCTGATTTCCCGGGCGTAGGCGAACGGAGTAGTTAATCTCCGAGTCGGAGACGCTGAGATCAGGATGGTCAAGAGACATCAGATATTTCCTCGACCTGTCCTGCTTTTGGGCAATGGAAAGCTCCTCCTTTACATCCCCTATCGTCTCGTTTGGCCTAATAAGGCTCAAAGGAAAGACGAGAAGACTCAATAAAGCAAAAAACGCCTTTGATGTTTTCATATGGTTGTCCCCTTTACAATCTTATGATACATAGGGGATAAATCATTTCAACGATTATTTTTCAAAGGAAAAGCAAGAGTAGAGAAAGAAGCCTCCTTCAAGGAGATTAAGATGGGAGGAGACTTCCTCTATGCAATCAAGCGTTTGAAGATGATGGAGAATATTCTCTTTCTCTTTGATCGAGGCTTTTCTTAGTTCTAGGTATCTTCCTTTGATGTTTCTATGTTCTAGATAATCTTTTTCTTTTATGAATGGATTCTCTAATAACAAAGAAAGGGTTTCTCTTTCTAAGAGGGTGAAGAAATGACGTACGTCTCCTTCTTTTTGAAAGGATTTAGAGCACTCTTTCCTTAGGGAAGTTAACCCATATCTCTTTATAAGCAGAGCATAATCGTATACCCCTGCCCCATAAAGGCTATTTGGGTAGCCATAAACCAATTCTTGCTTACCATAGTTAGGAAGATAAGATAAAAGAAAGGCTAGATAGAGATTCCTTTGAAGGACCTCTTCAAAAGAAGGATGAGTTTCAAAGAAAACGAAAAGATCTTCTGCATGAGCGATAAGAGGATCGTTTAGGTCTTTATATCTCTCGTTGTCCTTAAGATGAACTTTTGCAAGAGAACGGAAATAAAGAAACTCTATAGCCAAAGGAAAAGAAGGCAAGAGCTTTTCTAAGGATGAAATGCTTCTTTGATAGTTAGGATTCTTATAGGCCAAGGTAGCCTTTGCCAAAAAAGAATCGTCGCCTTTTTGAACAATCTTCCTTAATTCTTCATAGGAAAGAAAGGAAAACGGATTCACATTCATATCTCAAAGGCTTCTTTTTAGCAAAGGCTACATTTCAAAGAATGAGACATGCTAATCCCCACCTAGCACACCTGAATTCGACCTATTATGGAAAGGGAAAGAAAAAGATGTAAAGTATTAAAATGCTTGTTTTTATTAGTTCTTATCGTATGTTTTTAGTTTTTGTAAAGAAAGCAAAACCCTTTTCCTTCTCTTTCCGTCAAAGGCTTCTGGAAGAAAGGAAAGCTCTTCCTATCTCATTTTTCTTTTTAACGACTTAAATATCATTTTTTGATATTCTTATGAATGAATATGTTCTCTTAAAAAAGATAGAGAGAAGCCATTTCATACACTGTACGAAATCTATTGGATGAAAAAACCGGGTCGAAGCCCGGCTCTTATCTTCCTTATAAAGAAGGATTACGAAAGTTTCTTTCCTTCGAGTTTGTATCTCCAATAGTCGATGCAATCTCTTACGGTTTGCTCATACTCGTAAGTCTCTTTCCAGCCAAGGGCTTTCATCTTATCGCAATTGCCGGCATAGAGTTTTTCATCGGCTGGGCGAAGAAGCTTTGGATCTAAAACAAGTTCATATTTCACACCCATGATTTTTTCGATACATTCCACAACATGGGACATCTTAAAGATATGGGAGGAACAAATATTGTAGGCTTCACCTGAAACGCCTTTGCGGGAAAGAATTTCCAAGGCAACACAAACATCGCGAGCATCAATAATGGCTCTTAAAGCAGAAAGGTTTCCTACAACCAAATGGTTATCCCCTTTCATCTCTAATTCCACTGCACGCTTAGTGAAGTCGCCAGTAATGTCTTGAATCTTACGAGGGCCTGTACAATTAAAAAGACGAACTCTCGCATTCTTGATGCCAAAGTTTCTAAAGTATTGGAAACAAGTAAGATCTTCTGCAGCCTTGGATACACCATAAGGATGGAGAGGGAGCAAAGCGCAATCTTCTTTTGGAAGATTATCTGGAGAGTAGGAAAGAAGAGCTTCACCATAGATAGCGCTAGAAGAGATAGCCACTACCATAGGATCGTATTCAGGATGGTCTTTCTTTGCTGCTTTAATGGCTTCAAAAAGGCCAACCGTCCCTTTTACATTCACGTCCATCGTATAATATGGGTCTTCCCAGGATTCGGTAGGACGAGATTGAGCAGCAAGATGGAAAATCTTGTCTGGAAGATATTCGTTGATGAACTTCTTCATCTTTTCATGATCGCGAACATCTAATTCAAAAAGGTCCACTCCTTCTTTGTTGATATCGTTTAAATCCACTGTTGGGGTGTAATAAGAACCTTTGACTTCATATCCTAATTTATGAAGATATTCGACAAGGTGGCTTCCAATGATTCCACCAGCACCAGTTACATAAGCTTTGACCATAATTAAACCTCTAAAAAGATTATAGGCATTTTCTTCTTTCTTATTAAGAGCACGAAGTCAAATAAAAACGCCAAGTTCCTATCCTTGGCATTTCATTTATTATCTTCGTTATTTTTTATGATAAGGGAGGCCGATATTCCAAGCCTTTCCTACAGGTTTCCCTATTTCGTAGTAAGTAGAATCAATTTGAGAGAAAAGGATAGCGTGGAGTTTAGAGACATCTACTTTACCTTTCGTATCAAGTACAGACTCATCAGCCAAAACATTCACAATTTCACCATAGGCAAAGAAGTTACCATCTTCATCATGTCTTAAGGCATGAAGTTTGCATTCAATAGTAAGAGGATATTCTTCAATAATAGGCGCATCTACATGTTTGGATTTACTTGCGTGAAGACCACTTCTTTCGAATTTATCTAGAACCGTATTCCCAGAATCGATGCCAAAATAATCCGCTTCAGGGGCATGTTCTTTTGTAGCAATGGAAATAGTGAAGTCTTTCCCTAATTTTAAGTTCTTAACGGTCTTATGATCTTCACTAAGGCAACAAAGGACCATGTTATTGTCTACCAATGTTCCCCATGCCATGTTCATGACGTCTACTTTGTTGTTTTCATCGTATGTGGCAATCAAAGCGACAGGCATTGGGAAGAGATATGGTTTAACTCCTAAGTCTTTTTTCATATATATGTATATCTCCTTATTATTCTTTCGCTAAATGTTCAATGAGCTCTAAGCTTTCCTCATCGTTATGGAAGAGAACGCCATGCATCCCCGCTTGAAGGGAAGCGTCAATGTTGGTTGGATTATCATCAATAAAGATAGCATCGTTAGGTGAGAGTTTCTCCTCTTTAAGAAGGTGACGGAATATCTCCAAAGAAGGTTTGGCTTTCTTTATCTCATAAGAAAGATATAGGTGATCAAAAAGATCGGATATGCCAAATCTATTCAATAAATAAGGGACGATCGTATCACAGGTATTAGAAAGAAGGAGGATACGATATCCTTCGTTTTTAAGTTTTTTAAGAAGATCGATATATTCCGTATGTGGAGCGGGTCTATCAAGAAATTCTTTTCTTAATAGTTCTTTATCAAACCCGAAGTCCTTGTGGACATTCTCCACAATGTCTTCGAAGGTGATCTCTCCCCTATCTCCAGGATGGAAATATTTATCCGTTAAGAGGTTATAACCTTGTGAGGCAACGTATTTCTTGAAGAAAACAGGCACGTCTTCATCACTTATCACGCCAAAGAAATCTGAAATAATGACTTTTTTCATAACGGATGTAGTATAGCATTCCTCTAAAATCTTAGAAAGAAAGTCGTTTTTTCTTATTTTTTCTTTCCCTTTGGACGCTTATAATAACCTCACTGCGCCTGTGGTGGAATGGTAGACACGTTAGACTTAGGAACCTGCTAATTACAGGATTTCCAAAGCGCAAAACCTCCGTATTTATCGAAAGATTTCCATAAAGTGCGGACAAAAGAGGACTGCGGACAAAGCCGAAAATCGAAATTTTCCCAAGATTTTCCCTGAAAAAGGTTAAATGCGGACGGAAATAAAGGTATAATCAAGAGGCTGTGCGGACGAAGTCTAAAACTTACGTTGCGGACCAATGCGGACGGCAGAGAAAGGTGCGGACATCACCTGAGGCGAAAGCTTCGAAACGTCCGAGGAATATCAACGTCCTGGTGGCGAAATCGGTACACGCGATAGATTTAGGATCTATTGGAGAACTCCATGCAGGTTCAAGTCCTGTCCAGGACACCACGATTGAAACACGCCTTCGATTCCTAGAAAGGGTATCGGAGGTTTTTCTTTATCTCCGATTTGGTGAAGTATGGATCCGAATTTTAAGCCTTATAGAACAGGCATGATGACCGTCTTAGAACGTTATCCCTGTGGAAAAGGGAATGGTAAATCGAAAGGTCGTATGTTTGTCTACTACTTATGCAAATGCGACTGTGGAAAGGAATTCATCGTCGGAGGCGATGAACTATCCAAGCATCCTTATTCCTGCGGATGTACTCCCAAACCCAAAAGGTCGGAAACAGGAAGACCCAATGACTGGGCGCTTGGCTACGACAAAGACAAACATACCATGGCATGCATGACCAAGAAAGAGCGAGCAGTCTACATCACGTCAAAAAGCGGCGTTTCTGGCGTTAGATGGGTTAAGCAAAGAAACAGATGGGTGGCAAGAATCACCTATTGTAAAAAGGAATATTTCCTCGGCTATTTCAAAACGAAAGAGGATGCCATCAAAGCTAGAATTGAAGGGGAGAAGAAATACTTCGGACGGTAATCATCATTAAGACTTTCTTGCAGTTAATGTCACTTTATTTGAAATAATTGGGTCTGCTTTTCCTTTGATGGTTATTACAAGCCAGACATCTATCTTATTGTCATGAAGGACGTTGCCATTTTCCTTCGTTGTAAATGTACATGAGTTAACCGCTAAATCGGAGAAAGTTCCATCCTCACTTACATTCGTTCTTTGTCGCTGTTGTTTCCATTCGAATTTCACAACATTTCTAAAATCAAAATCAGCAGGTTCAAATGAAGTGAGAACAAGATGGAAAGTTTGTGCTTTCTTTTTACCACTCATATAAACTTTATCTTTTTCATCAATCACAATAGATGTTAATTCTGATACATTTTCTTTTGACCAAAATGAATTACCTTCAGGAGATGTATAATTTCCAGCAGTAAAATTGTCAGCATTAGCAGCTTTACCAATATAACCTTTTGCGTACACAGTATCTGAGAAAGTTTCAGTATATGTTGCAAGTTTCTTTACATTACCAACAATATCTTCGTAATTTTTATTTCCTTTTAAAAACTCAAGAATTTT
Organism: uncultured Mollicutes bacterium; assembly: GCA_900540385.1. Classification (GTDB taxonomy): domain Bacteria; phylum Bacillota_I; class Bacilli_A; order RFN20; family CAG-826; genus UBA4951. The sequence continues at coordinate 93,304 of UQFY01000001.1, read as the reverse complement.
ATAAGACCCCGTCAGACCGATTTTTTGAATAATGGTTGAGGCATCCGTGGTAAATCCACCAATTCCTTCGTGAGTTTGAACAGACAATGAATCTGTACTTATGGATAAAGAAGACGACTGAGATGATACATTAACGAATCCACCGAAAGAGCAACCTGTTATAGATGAATTTTCAGAGTTGTTTAATGTAAAGGATGAAGCCTTTTGATTTTTAGCATACGGAAAATGTCCAGAATCTTTTTTATCATCCATTCCTTCGTTGTAGAAAACACAATCCGAATTTATTGCAAGAGTAGAATTTTTTACAGAAAGTGCAGATCCAGGAAGAAACTTCATCTTTGTTCCAAAAGTGTAAGTTCCGTTTTCGAGTGAAATATCGTATTTCCAAGATACTGGAAAAAGAACATCTTTAGTACTGATTGGAACTTTTCCTTTGCCCACGGAAACCAGCATATTCAAACTTCCGGAATTTGCGCCACCTGTAATATTCATCTTATATCTGCCAGAAGGATTCTCATTTCCAGACGAATCGAAAGTACGGCCTGTCCCCCAATCATTTACTGTGGTTCCTTTAATTTGACTTCCAGATGATGTCGCGTATTTAGGACTATATCTAACCGAAAGAATAGAATTTGAATTCAAATTAATAATTGCTTCACTTGAGCCAATCACTTTAGGGCTACATCTATTATGTGCTGCTGGAAGATCCAAAACCGAATTTTTCATGGCACTGGTGTATAAATCTGCCCATCCATATAATTCTGATTTTCCATTATTGATAAATGTCGTCTGTAAATTAGGCATTTCGAAGCCATTAAACGGGCAGATGTTCCCAGCCAAATAATTGCCTACTGTACTACTTCCACCGCCATAATCATCCACAACAAAAGGTGAATAGGTTTTAGCCCCATTTAAATTATAGCAACGGCTTCTATTATCCTCGCGTTTATATTCGCCATTAACATCAACAGATTTAAGATACCCTCTTAAATCTAAAGTGCCATTATTTGATAGCGTCGCGTTTGGATATAGTTGTATCTCAGAATACTTTCCAGAAGTATGGCCAGAGAGTCCACTCCCACAAGTACCAAGAACAGCATCAACGACAAGGCTAGCATTGGAATTAATCGTGCAGCTCTTCTTGATTTTTAATATGCTTTCCCGATTTGTGGTTGGTGAACTCGCATCAGCGAATCCAGCACCCGATTCGCTATCCGTTATAGGATAAAAGCCATACATAGAATCATTTTTGTCAGAAACAATCTTATAATCCGATGTTTTTGTTGTTGGAACAAAAACAGTTACATAATTCGGAATGATCAAATTCGTTATAGTGATAGTCGAATTCGGTATAACAATTATCGTTTCACGATTGTTTGATGTAGCAGTATTCGATGCTACTGAAATTGCCTTTTCAAGGCTTGTGTATTTGACAGATGTAGATTCGATATAACAGACCGCTTTTTCAGTCGAGGGATTAAAAACAATCCCATGCTTTTCACTCTTTTCGTTTATTATCCACGATCCGAAAGCGAGAGATGGCAAGGAAAATAACAATAAAGCGGAAAAAAGCTTTGCTTTATTCATACAGGAATCTCCATGCCAACTTTATAGGAAAAATAAAATCTATGCAGGCTTCCAAGATTATCGTAAATATTAGTTTTGAAATTAAAATTTTCGGTTCCTGTTTTAGGAAAAGAAACTGAATAAACGACATAGAATGACAAATAAGAGCCACTCAAATAAGCATCAATATTTGCATTATTCGAAAAATTAAATGGTAGTTTAAGTTCTTTATTGGCACCTGTAATAGAGCCACTATATTGAACGCAATCTAAAGATTCCAAAGAAGATGTATTACTATCTACCAAAGACGAATTTGAAAGATAAACCTTGGCAGAAGTAATATCACATGAAGAAAAAAAATCTAAGGACTTATTCGAATCTACTAAAGTAGTGGAAATAATAAAAGGCCATTCTTCTTTCCAATGTTCTTTTAAGGGTGTTCTATCCAAAACATTAATTTGAAATGGGATGCATAGATTACCATGATTAACAATTGTTTGGTCCTCTATAATGCCATCGCTGCAATATGAAAAAAGTGATGTTTCACCCTGAAAGTCAAAATAAGAATTTAAATCAACCAAATCGTCAACAGTAACTTTAATCTCGGCATCGGCACTAATCGCACCGCCGATAGTCCACGAAGCGAAGCCAATAGAAATCAGAGAGATATTACTTAGAAATAGTAACCCCCCCCCCGCAAATCCTAGATGAAATTCTCTTCAATTTATTCTTTTTCATGTCAGTCCGTTATTTATGACAAAAGTTTACCACATGTCCATCAAAAAGTAAAATTTCATTGATGCCATCTAGCTTTTTGTGATTGTAACTAGACACAGATTAAAGAAAAGCCCCACAGATTGTGAGGCTGAATGCTAGGACATCTCCTTCTTGTCGTCCTTATCGTTGTCTAGTGCTGAAGAAAGTGCCTTAAGGGTAGTGCCTTTCTTCATGTCGTCATAATGGGCATAGACCTGCTCCGTGGTAAGAAGGTTGGAATGGCCGAGCCATTTCGAGATGTCTTCCATCGGAACTCCCTGATGGCGGAGAAGAGTTGCACAGCTATGACGGAGATCATGGAATCGGATATGGGGCATGTTGTTATCATCCAAAAGTCGTTTGAAACATGCCGTAACCCAGTTCGGTCTTACCAAATCCCCGTTTTCGAAGACATAGATGTAGTCATCGAATTCGTGGTTGTATCGGTTTCCGAAGAGAAGTTTCATCTTCTCCTGGCGTTGCTTCATCTTGAGAAGCATATCGACCGTTGCGTCACTGAGAGGAAGGGTACGGAACGAGCTCTTGTTCTTGGTCGTGTCCTTGAGGAAGAGCTGATACTCCTTACCGTTGGAAGTCTCTATGACCGTATGTTTGATCGTAATCGTCTTATACTGGAAGTCGACAGCGCTCCATTTAAGGCCGCAGATTTCCTCGCGTCTCAGGCCATAATAGGCGCCCATATAAACGGCAAACTCAAGGTTCGTCTTCTTGGATATCTCGAATAACTTCTTAAGCTGTTCCTCATTATAGAAATTGCCCTTGAAGATCGTCTTCTTCGGCTTTTCCGCTCGGTCGGCGATATTGTTGACGATATAGCCTCTTTTGAATGCGTATTGGAGAGCCGAGCGGATGGTACCATGGTAATGTCTCAAAGTATTGGAACCAACATACTGGGCTCTATCGCGATAGAAAGCCTCGATATCCTCCGGCTGGATTCCACTCAAGGTAATCTTATGCTCATTGAACCAGGGGCCGACAGAATGGAAGACATGGCTTCTTAAGGTCGAGACTGTAGCGGGAGCAAGGCTTTCCTTATGGATGTTGTACCAGAGAATCATGAAATCCCCAAAATACATCTTCTTGCCTCTTTTCAGCTCGAGGGTTGCCTGCTGTATCTGGGCCGGGGTCAAATCCTTGACTTCCGGATAAACCGGCGGACGTCCTAATTTGGATGAGGTTACAATCGCCCCTTCTCTCAGTATCTTCCAATTCTGGTCGTAAAGATAAAGGCCAAGACGCGCCAAAGTCTGGTTTGTCGCACTGACGGAATCGAGGTTGAAGGCTCCCGGAGCAGAGAGTTCCTCAATCAGATGCTTTGCTTCTTTCTTCCGATCTTCCTTGACAAGGATCTTAAGAGGAACCCAGCGTTCCTTTCTCTTACCATCCTCGCCCTTAAAGGAGACACAGCAATACCATTCCTTATGCTTTTCCCGTAAGGTGAAATTGACTCTCATAGATATCAGTCACCTATCTCGATAGCCTCATATCCTCTGGTGCGGGTGCGTGGAACGTTGATGACTTTGACGATTCCTTTCTCCTTTTCCTCAGGGATTCCCGGATAGACCTTGGCTCCGTTTTCCTTCATCTGTCTTTCCTTTTCTTCGCAATATCCGATCATGTCCGCAACATCCTGCTTCAAAAACAATCGGCATGTTCCGAACTTGAAGCTCTTGATTTCATCCTTCATGACGAGCTTTGAGATCAAACGCTCCGACACGCCCAAAAACTGGGACAGCTCCTGCGAAGTGATGACATCACTGAGGTCATCGAAGTTGACGCGTTTCTTTCCTGGTTTCTTTTCCATCAGAATTTCCTCCTCTTTTTACTAGACCCCGAATACCTCAAGCAGGGAGTATCCGGCTCTTACGTACCATCTTTCATCGCCATGGATATCCAAGTCGGCATCCACGGCCTGTTTTCTTCTTATCCCGAGCCGGTAGCAGATGGCGTTGAGCGCAAGCTCGGCCTCAAGACTCTGGGCGGAACGCTCGTGGAACCCTCTATCCGAGAGCTCCCTTTGGATATATCCGCATATGGCAAGGCGTTCCTTTCTGCCATAGAGGTAGCATTCCTTCACCTGAACGGAACCATCCGAGAAGACAACATCCACAACCTTCCCTGTGTCCAACGAGATGTTTCCAGTCTCATTCACCATGCAGACGGATTTGCTGATATCCGTGGCGTTTCTGACGAAGAAGGTCACGGAAACGCATGCCATCTGAAGAAGAAGGTAGAAGACGACCCATCTACATCTCCGGCTCTTTCTGTTTCTGGAAGTCATATCGGAGCTTGTCGATATCCTTCGCCGTGTAGAATCCGTAATATCCTTCCGGTCTAGGAAAGCCGAGTCTTCTGTATTCCTCATCCAGACCCTCTTTAAGATCCTTCAGTCCTTCGGAGAGATGTCCGCATTCGAAGTATCTCCACTTCCCGTCCTTTCCGAACACATAGCAGTACTCGATCCAGGATTCCGGGCTGTCAATCTCCTCAAGTGTGAGATTTTGGGCCTCCGTGCCCTTCTCTCCTCTGTCACGGCCATAGAAGACGGTGACGCCGTCCTGGCGGTCGTCGAAGGTATGCGGCTTGCTAGGATCCGGCTCGATGTCAGTGCCCAATGAGGACATGCCTCCCAAGGAGAGGAGCTTATCGACTCTCTCCTTGGTGGCATAGTGGTCAAGAAGCATCGCGCCGTTGTAGGTCAGATACCCGTCGCAGTGGCAGTAAACGCAGGTGAAGGTTCCGTCATCGTTCTCTCTGCAGATGTAGCTTCTTGTGCTCATATCCTTAGAAACAGTAGTTCGATCCGCTCAAAGCGATGGAGGTGACGTTGATGGAGCTCAATGTCAATCCGAAGGACTTTGCGTAGCTGACGCCGTTCACCTTGCAGGTCCAGTCGAATACAGGTTTCGTCCCGTCGAACTCCGAGGTGAAGTCGGTCTTGGCTGCAGAGCCGAGATACCAAGTGGAGCTGCATCGGCTCCATGGATCCTCGCTGTCGTCGTCGGAATAGGCTTCCTCCCAGGTGTATTTGCCGCCTTTGGTGGTGAGGAACTCGTTTGCCTTGAAGGCTTTTTTGAAGAAGCCGGTGGCATCCTCCGCTCCCAAGCCGACGAATCCCGTGAACGTTTCGCCCTGGAAGCTCATGTTTGCCTGGTTCTCCGTCATGTAATCGTTGAGCTTCTTCATGGATTTCTCCTTGACCCATGCAAGGAAGTCTGGGTTCCAGGAATAGGTGACGTCCGTGACGTTCTTATCGACCATGACGGTTCCGCCGGTGCTATCGACTCTCGGGTTGACAGTAGGAACCTGGCCTTCGACGAGATTGATGGAATCCGGGAGGATGACGTTGATTCGCTCTCTGAAGTCGAATGTCATGGTCCCCTTGACGTTCGGATTGGAGTCGGCGTACAAGGTAAGGACAATCTTCTTAGCAAACGCCTTCAGGCAGTTGAACTTGACCTCGTGCTTGATGGTGTCGTGCTCAAGCGTGACGATTCCGTTCTCGACGTTCGTTCCGTCCTGGTAGGCGATCTTGGCGACAATCTGATCGGTATAAATCGTAGGAGTGACGGAATAGGTGAGATTGTAGGTTCCGTATTTGGCGCCGCTCTTGGCGTTGTAGGCGCATTTGATGGCAACCTGGTTGTCCTTGATGGCAACGATCTCTCCGCCGTTATCAGCGGCCTTTGCGTTCTTCCCAAGCGTGTATCCGCCGTAGAAGGCGCAGCCGAGTCCTGCGATGATTGCCAAGGCACCTAAGACGATGTAGGGCGCCTTGCGTTTCTTCCTCGGATTGGCTCCGATGATGCTGTTTGTCTTGTTTTTCTTCATGATATCTCTTTTTCTCCTTTTTTCTCATTCCATCTCGGGCGAGAGGCTCTCGCCAACGTGGACATAGGTTTTCTTCTTCGTATCGTAGCGGTAGTCTTCCCGGCATCCCCACAGGTCGAATGCGAGCTTGTAGGCATCGGCTGACTGATCCAGGAAAGTCCCTTCGAAATCGATTTTCCCATCCGTCATGAGCGCGTATCCGACATGGTTCCCGATGTCCTCGTCACTGTAGAGGAAGGCTATCTTCATCTCCGGATGCTTTTTCGAAAGCTCCAATACCGCCGGCAACGCGGGATCCCATGCGGTCTCGAAGAGGATGGATTTCCCGTTGTCGGCGATTTCCGTGGCGCTGGCGTTCCATTTGGTTCCCCAATGCTTGACAGACCACTCGTACCAGTTACAGGAGCCGTGCTTTATCAGGTTCTCGCAGCTCTTCTTCCCCAGTTCGATGACGCTGTTCAGCTTGTCCTTGTAGTGCTCGGACAGGAAAGCGTATTCTTCCTTGTCTGCGCTTCTGGAAGGAGACATGTCGGAATCCTTCAGCTTGTCCGTGAGGGCATTGAATTCCGCCTTATCCATCTTGTCTTCCTTGGTTCCGGCATAAGCGCAGTCCGGATCCTTTATAGCCAGATAGAGCTTCACGCCGTCGTAGCTGCGGCTTCCGCATTCGATCTTCAGGCTCTCCGGCATCTTCACGATTGTGTCGAAGTCAAGCTCGTATCCGCCGGTGCTCGGATCCTTTCTGAAATGCTCCTTCTTGATCTGGTCGATGAATTCCTTCTTTCCGACCATGATCTTGTTCTTCACATAATTCGGCATGGTTCCCTCCTCATTCCATCTGCTTCTCCGCTTTCTCGTCGATTTCGTCTTCCTCGAGAAACTCGCAATAAGGATCGCGGTAAAGGTCTCTCGAATCGTAGTAGATCTCTTCGTCGACCCCTTCCTGGTATCTTCCGGTCTCCTCGAATCCGATGCCCGGTTCGTTCGCGTGGAAGGCCATGCGGCGGACTTCCGATTCTTTCATGGCGTCAAGAAGCGGAACGATGTTTTTGTTTTCCCTTCTCTCTTCCATGGAAATGAAGAAGGAGGAGTAGGCGGACCAAGCGCACTGGCATTCGATTCGTAGGCAGCTCATTCCGTGTTTGTTCTTCTCCTCTCCGACGTTCTCGAGGAAGCACCGTTTGAGGTGTTTTCCTTTCTTTCTGTCGTTGCTGCCGTCCGGATCCAGGAAGAAATCCAGGAATCTGTCCTTGTTTCTCGAAGGAAGAATGACGGCCATCTCGACCTCGGCCCAGTTCGCCATCAGGCAACAGCTCCCATTCCGGCACCTTTGAGGCCCATCGATGCGAGGAAGGATAGTTCGTCATGTCCGTTCTTTTCCTCTTTGCTGTCTTTTTTGAAGGCAACGTATGACCTGTAGAAGTCCTTGATGATGTCGATTCCCTTGTAGTAGAGGTAAAGCCATTTCCACTCCTCTACCGTGAAGCCCCCGATAATGACGATGATGATGTACAGGTTGCGGTAGAACCCGATCATCTCGGCGTCCTCCACCATCTTCCTGAAACGTTTCTCGTCATCGAGCTTCCGATATCCGGAAAGGAAGCCTTCGTATTCCTTCCTGACCTTTGTCTTCACCGTTTTCCTCATTTCGCTAACGGTAAGTGGCTTTTGCTTCTTGTCTTTCATCAGAATGCCTCCATTTGGTTCTTCCCGAGCGCGTCGTAGCTTCTCTGGAGCGGACCGATCACCTTCGAATAGCGGTAGGCGCCCTCCAAGGACATCTGATGGAGGTTGTTCCGCCTGCAGTATCTGAGCGCCTCTTCGACCTGTCTATCCGTAAGGGAAATCGAATCGCCGCTCTCGGGATCGTATCCGCAGATGATGATCGGGCCGCAGATGACCCCTTCGGTCTCCGGCGTGACGATGTTCGGCTTCATGCCGTTGATCAGAAACTCATCGTTGCAGATGATGGTCAGTGAATCGTCCGTGGGCAATGGCGCGATGTCGATGAGTCCCTTGCAGAATTCGGAGATGGTTCCGTATCCGTTCTCCATCATCACCTCCTTCGCATCCTCGTCCGGGAGCTTGGTGACGACCCGTATCGTCTTCGGCTCGTCGTACATGTCCTCGAAATCCATATTTTTCCTCCTTCTCTATTGCATCTCATAGACTCTTCTCGTGTTTCTCAGGCTCGTCTCTATGGTCATTCTCCCATAGGTCGAATTTCCTCTCTGGCTATCCCATTTTTCTCTCATGAGCCCGCTAGTGCGGAATATGCGGTCGATCTGCTCCGGGTCCTGGGTGTAGAACGAGATCATCGCAACCAAGGCAAGGTCGGCACTCGACTGGCTGGCGTAGCCGGAGCTGTCGCCTTGGTAGAGTCTTTGGAACTTCGCGCCGTTCTTGCTTCTCATGGCACGCTCGATGACCATCCGGTCGTTCGCAAGCGGCTTTCCGTAGAATGGCTTCGGGATGTGGCTCGCTTCTTTTCTTCCCATGAGTGAAAGAGCGACTTTCTCTATCGTTTCGGAACAATCCAGAAGCTTCGTTCTTCCGTCGATGACGTCTCCCGTGATACAGCAGAAGCGCTTGGTGTCGTACATCTCAAGCCCAATGGAGTCGTTGCGTTTCATGCAGTCCTTGGGAAGCATTCCCTTCATCAGGATGTGGATTCCCCGTCCGGAGCAGCTTCTCTCGGCGTAGGTATCCGGGAATGCCTTCAGCAGCTTATCTCCGATCGGATTGATCTTCCCGTTTCCGTCGATGGAGTTGTCGATGTCGACGAAGACGATGCCATCGGTCAGGACGAAGGCAAGCCCGTCCATCTTCCCGTAGGAAGCGGCGAAGAGCCGTGCGTTGTAGAAATCGCTCCAATCGGACGGCTCGTTACTTCTGGCGTGCTTGTAGGTGATAGGAGACACCATGACCTTGCCCAAATGAGTGCTGCCAGGTACATCTTTCTTGAAATAGGCGACCCATTGCTTCCTTTCCTTCATCTCGTAAGGAATTGCGTTGGCATTGAAGTTCATCCCATCACGAGCTCCTTTCCCTCTTTCTCCTTCGGAATCCATATAGCAGGAGGAGATACCGCCTTTTCCTCTTCCTTTTCCTTGGAGCGGACCAGATCGAATTCCTTCTCGATTCCATCGATGATGGTTCTGGCGTACTTCGAGATGACCTCGAGGTTCTCCTTGAACTTGCCGATGTCTCCGTCGGCCCATCCCGCGATGTAGCTGAAGTTGAAGTTCTCCGTATCAAGACCGAGATAGGTGCAGACGACGCATGCGATGGATTCCGCCTCCACTTCCTTGATTCCTCTCTTCTCCTCCTGGGTGAGCCCTTTGAAGTCCTCACGGTAGCCTGAATGTGCTAGGGCATGGCCTAGCTCATGGACCGTGGTCGATATCTCCTGGAGGTCGCTCATCCCTTCAAGGATTCGGATCTCATGCGTCAGATGGTTGCATTCCCCATAGGTTCCTGTTCCCAAATCCTTCTCATTTGCATATAAGATGCCAAATCCGTTGTCTTCCGCTGTTTTCATTAGTGCATTCAGAATCATGCCTTTGTTTTCAACGGTCTTTCCTTCATCGAATTTGAAGACGTCGATTGGCTTTCCGTCGGTCTGGCTGACGTCGAAGACATAGCCCTGCTGGTATCCGACAAGGACGTCCTTTCTCTTCTTGAGCATGTTCCCGTATTTGTCCTCGACGATGACACCGTCCTCATCCTCCACGAACACTTCCTTGGATTTGACGACGGGCCGGAAGATCTTGATTCCCTTGCTTCCGGGAATGACGTGTCTTCCCAGGGAGTTCCATTTCTTCATGCCGTTGACGGTCAGAGCAGATGGCATCTGCATGAGGATGAAAATCTGGTTGTTGAGGGAGTACTTTCCAAGGTTCCCCATGGCGATGAGGACTTCCTTATACTTTCCTTCCTTCATGAAATCGTGGAGTCTTTGGTCTATCTGGGAGATGATATCGTCCATCTCCTGCTTGGTGAATCTCTTCGCCGAATAATTCTTCTTGCCTGTCTTTCCCTTTTTCTCTTCCATCGTTCCTCCTTCTTTTTTTGTGTCTGAAAGCCGTGGCTTCCAATCAGGAAGCCTTCTTAAATCACTTGTTTCGTTTCCTGCCCTATCCCTCGCAGAGGCTTCTCTCGAATCCGTTCGCCTCAATCGAAATGACGTTTCTTTCTTCCGGCGAGCCGATGAAGAAGCAGGTGCCTCTCGGACTGTGGATGATCGTCTCCTTCTCAGATGGGTTGAAACCTCCTCCGGCCTCATAAAGCTTGTTCAGGTCCTTCATGTCGTCCGGGGACAAGGAGAAAATCATCGAGTATTGGCTCACGTTGATGATGGCGGAGGACTTCTTGGCTATCTCCGGCGTCCCTGAGAAGTCCTTGACGTTCTGCGTGATGATGAGGAGCATTCCGTCGTATTTGCGGATTCTCTTGGCCATCTGGTGCATGAAATCGAGCGCCACCGGGTATTTCTCGTCGATGAACAGATGCGCCTCATCGATGGCAATGACGATCTTTCTGTCAGATCCGTTACATCGGTTATAGTCTCTGTTTCTTATCACCTCGTTCTCGAGCCATCTAAGGAGAAGGAGCATCTGCGCGTTGGCGGTGACGTCGTTGTGGTTTGACAGCAGTCTCTGGAAATCGAAGTCGATGAAGTTTTCCTTTGGGGAGAAGGTCGTGCATCCGTTCCAAAGAGAGCTGTCGCGGTAACCGTTCTTGAATCTCGTCATCCAGTTCGAAGCGGATCTAAGGCAGGAGAGCTCGTATTCGTCCTTGGCCTTGGAAAGCTTCTTCTCGATGAGAAGGCAGAGATCTTCCAGAGTCGGATAGTCCTCTGCTTTCAAGGCATTGAGATTCGAGAGAGGGCCGATGTTCTTCTCCGCATAGCATTCCTCGATGGCACGGTTGACGCTCTCAAGCGCATCCTGGCTGATTCCCTTGAGAATCAGGCGGAAGAACTGCTCCAGGAACTGGAGATGGGCGTAGAAGCTGTTGGAAGAGCCATCTTCGTCATCCATCGTGGTCATGATCTGCAGCGGGTTGATTCTCCCATAGCTTCCGTCGGAGGCATCCAGCCTCACCCCGCCAAGTCTCTCCGCCAACGCCCCGTATTCGGATTCCGGATCCAGGACGTAGACCTTCGAGCCTAAACTCGCCAGATTCAGAAGCATTTTCTTCGTCGCGAAGCTCTTCCCGCTTCCGGACTGTCCGATCACGACCATGTTGGAGTTGATGTGGCTGAGGTCTCTTCTGAATGGGTCGAAGAAGACGGGCAGAGAGCTTTCTCCCAACAGGATTCCTTTTCTGTCCATCCTGACGTCCATGTCGAAGGGGAAGGAAGCCGCCAGAGAGCTTGTCTGAATTCCATGGCCCATCTTCAGCATGTCGGTCAAGGAGACCAAGGCAGAAACATATCCGTCCATCTGTCTTCCGATAAGTTCCGTGTATCCGAACCCGAGCTCAGAAAGCTTTGCCTTGGCTTTCTTCCGGTTCGGGCATCTCTTGTCGGCATCGTAAACGGCGATGACGATCTCCGTATCGAACAGCGTCTCGTTGTTCTGCTGGATGTCCTGAAGCAGTTCCTTCAAAGTATCCGCCTGAAGCTCCGTTTCCTGCTGCTGGCTCTCCTTTCCGACAGTCAGCGTTCCAAGTTCCAGGATTGCATTGTCAATGCGTCGTATCGCTTTCTGCTTCTCGACGGGATCCATCCGCATCGTGACCTCTGTGTTCTCCATGGAGAAGAGCTCCGCAGCCCATCCATTCGGCACGGAAAGGGGATAACGGTTCACGGCGAGGAAGGATACGTATCTTCCGTCTTCCTTGGCGGAAAGGAATCCGAACTTAAGCTTTTCAGGAAGGACAACGCCATCCGTTTCCTTTCCTCTTTTTCTATCATGGTTCACAAGGCAGAGGAGTCCTTTCTCATCAAGTCTACGGGCTTCGAGCCCATAGGATTCGAATGTTGCAATTGCTCTGTCCAAGGTGTCCTTGACCACCTTTCCGGATATCCCTGTAAGACAGAGGAAGAAGCGCGGTCTATCAATGCCTTGCGTGTTCATCGCATCAATCTCGTCGAATCTCGACTGGATGGAATCGCATCGCGGAAGGAACTCCGCCTGGGTCAGTTCTCCGCTGTCTCTCAGCTCTCTAAGCCTATCGGCTCTTCTCAGTTCCTCCTGAAGCTCTTCGTCCAATACAAGAGGCATCTCCTTTTTCAAGAGCACCCATTGGCATCCAGGTTCGATGGAGCCGAGGACTCTGGCATAGCAGCAGTCGATGATCCCGTTCTGCTTTTCCCCGTCGAGGAGAGAGAAATTGACAGGCTCTATCTCTATCGCGGAGAAGACGCTTCCGTCCTTGGAAAGGACAAGTCCGTCACTGACGCTTCTATAAGGAATCAAAGAATCGGCATTCCTTTCCGAATAGCCTTTCTTCGAGAAAAGATAGCGGAACAGGTAGGCGACGCGGACATAGAGTCTGTCCGAGCCGAAGGAGAGGTAAAGAGGAATGACAAGGACAAGGATCGTTCCGGCAAGATGCCACTTGAAGGGGAAATTCGAGGACAAGGTGACTGTGATGAATGCCAGTGCGATGAGGGCGATGACGACATCGGCCACGGTGATGCCCTTGTAGAAGGTGAGCTTCACCTTCGAAGCCTTCGGTATGGTTCTCATCTCTTCCTTCCTCCTTTTGCTCTTCCTATCGTCTTTCTGTCATTGTCGTCTCTTCTCATGACGCCATTGGTTCTCTTTGTATGCTGCTTAGGCTGATTCTGTTTTCTGTCACCATTCGCCTCGCTCTTTCCCCTCGGCTTGCTTTCGGCCTTGTTTGCCTTAGGTCTGACTTCGTTGCGGTTCAGGAGCGTCGTTCCATGGAGGGCGTTGTCCAATCGGGAGGAGAAGTTCTTGCCCATGGCAATGACGCCGCCTTGAGAAATGTCGTGGAGCATTCCGGCCGGCATGGTGGCGAAGCGGGTCAATCCTCCGATTGCCTTTCTCACCTTGCCCTGCGGTTTCTTGGGCGCCTTATGAGCATGCTCGTTCACTCTTGCGTTAGCGGAAGACTGCAAAGCCTGCTTTCTTGTACCGCCTCTGTTTCTCGTCTTCATGTAGGAGCTTCCTCCAACAAACTTGCCCATCATTCCTCCTACCTTGTGGCTGACGGCGTGGCTTAGGGCCATTCCGGAGCGGATGTTGTAGATCATGCTGGCCATCTCGTTTCTTCCGGCATCAGCTCCGCAAAGTCTTGCGATGACGTCGTTTGCCTTGCTGACGGCGAAGCTGCCGCCGAGAAGAAAGAGGATGTATACGATTCCGTTCTTGAAATCCGAAGAAAAGAAGCGCATCTCATAGACTTGAGGGATGATGAGGAAGAAAAGGTTCGTCACCAATATGATTCCGTATGCCGAGAGTATCTTACCGATCATCATGTCCTTCCAGACCTTGAAGCGGTTGCCCTCGTCAAGGGGTATGGTCGCTATCGATATGGGGCTGATGAGGTAAAGGAGGATGATGTCGAAAATTCTCTGGATGAAGGAGATGCTGGAGAGCACGAACATGACAAGCATCACGAAACCTCCGAGTATCCCGATCAGGTAGTTCATGTCCTGGATATTGAAGTAGCTCTTGACGAGACTTACGTCCTTGTAGTCGAGCTCCCCGGAAACGAACTTGGACAGGACGACGCTCTTGTCCTCAGAACCGATGTAGCATCCGTTTCCGATGGTCGAGAGAAATTGCCCTCCAATCAGAGGATGGGCCGTGTTCCCGTATGGGTTCATCGCAACGTTGATGGAGGACATGACCGTGTTGGTGAGCAGTATCCCGGCAAGTACCGTGAAGGGTATCAGCAAAGTGATGAGCAATGACTGACCGCTTTTTCTAAGCGCACCGGCCCAGCTCTGTTTCTCCTGGTAATTCGATTTCAGTATGGCGATGCCCGTGAACAGAACCAGAAGTATCACGCCGATGATGGATATCGTCAGGAACGCCTTCTTCACCGAATTCGAGCCAAGGAGACTTGTCAGCAAGTCGCCTTTGGCTCCGTTGATCTCCACCGGCTCGATTCCGCAGAGCATGTAGAAGATTTCCTTGATGAAGTCGATGAGCTCGCAGATGCACCGAAAGCACGTGTAGAGGAAGGTGAAGAACATGTCCTTCAGTCCTTCGATCAGATCGTTCAAGAGCATGGCTTCGCCTCCTTTCCTCTTTTTGTCTTTTTGTCTTTTTGTCTTCTACATCTGTGACTTGACCCAGTCCTCCAAGATGGGGACAGCGATCTTCAATGCCAATATCAGAACGAAGATGAGCACGAAGCCGATGACGGCTCCAATCAGATCCTTCTTGGCTTTCTCTCTCGAGTTCTGCTCATCCGCCTTGGAGATCTTCACCCCAAGGAAGATGCAGTAGATGGTGCCGACCGCGACGACTATGGCAATCGCGGGCCAGAGTATGGCGTCGAGTATCTCCAATATCGGCTGAATCACCGGATAGAAATCGACGTCGGTCAAAACAATCGTGTTCAAATTTTTTCCTCCTTCTGTCTTTCTTTGTGTCTTATCTCGTCATGCGGGTTTCCCGCTGCCGACCCTGTCGGAGAGGGGACTGACGCAGATTGCACCAGTCCCTTATCCTGTTATGCAAAGTTCAGTTTCAAATCAACTATTTGCACATAAATAGCACAGCTTTTATTTGCTCTCATATCATTAAGGTGGTATAATGTCTTCGGACACAGATAAGGAGGCATATTTATGGCAAGTGTAAACGTCACAATCAGAATGGATGCCAATGACAAGGCAAAGGCGGAGAAGCTCTTCTCGGAGCTCGGCCTCACGATGAACGCCGCCTTCAACATGTTTGCCAAACAATCCATAAGAGAACAGAGCATCCCTTTCAAAATCACAAGAAACACCAATGTTCAATACATGGATAGAAGCCTGCTGGACAGAATGCTGGAAGAATCAGAGAAAAAGCATCACAAGGTCTATGAGGAATTGGCCAAATGAGCTTTTATTTCTCCAAAGATGACATTCTCCATATCCATTCAAAACTGATAGACGATTTCGGCGGTAGCGATGGAATCCGCGATGAAGGCATGTTGGAATCAGCGCTTAACGCTCCGCTTCAGACATTTGATTCATCCGATTTATACCCTACCGCTGTCGATAAGATTGCAAGACTATCTTTCGGCCTGGTCATGGATCATCCCTTCATCGACGGCAACAAAAGAATTGCGGCCTCAGTTTTGTATTTAGGTTTGAATGCAAATGAAGTGCATTTCGAAGTACGCGATGAGGAGATGATTGATGAATTTCTCAGTCTGGCTTCCGGAAAAATCGACTATCCCGCTTTCCTCGCCTGGGTCAAATCGAAAATCTGATTGATCAAGTCATTTAAATTCCTCCAGAAGGCGCAACCGCCTTCTTTTTTATTTTTTAAAGAGTCGTTTTCTCTTCATGACGATGGTTGCAGCGACTCCTACGGCGGTAGCAAGTCCTAGAACGATAAGGGTGATAGCCCAGGCATTCATCCGGAACTTGAGGGTGAAGCTGTAGGTGCGGCTGTTGCCTAATTTATCGGTAACGACGACCTCATAGCTTCCGTATTCCTTGAGCTCCTGCCCGAGTTCGTAGTCGATCTTCTTTCCATCCTTGTAGACCTCGATGGTTCCTTCTTCGCTCATCGAATCGATAGTGACAGTGCCATCGACCGTTCCTCTGTCCTCGACCCCATTGAGGGTGATTTCCGGAGCGGTAGTGTCCAAACGCAGCGTCACGCTGTAGGTCTTTCCGTCTTTGACGAAGGTAACGACATAGGTGCCGTCTTCAGTGAAGCGGATTCTGTTCCCATGGGCTTCCACTTCCGTTCCGTTCTTGAAGACGGATACGATTTCGCACCCTTCGCCGAGTTCATAGTCGATGGAAGTCTTTGCTTCCAGGCTTACGATGCGGAAGGACAACGTCTTGGAATTTCCATAGGCGTCGGTGATGGTGGCGGTATAGAGCCCCTCTTCCGAGATGGTTTCCCCAGGATCGTATTCGTATTGTTTTCCGTCTTTGGTCACGACGACGGTTACCTTCTCGTTAGGAGAGATGGTCACACCTTCGTTGGTGATTCCTCCGTCGCAGACGTTGACGTCCACTCCGACGGTCTTGTCGATCACGATGACAAAGGAGTTCTTGTTGCCGTAGGCGTCCTCGACGGTGACGAGGTATCTTCCCTCTTCGGTCAGCTTGTCCCCGAACGAATAGGGATAGGTTTCTCCGTCCTTGACTATGGAGACCATCGCTTCCTCATTTGCGGTGATGATGACATCATCGGATGTCGTCGCATCGCCGCCGATGGATTTGCCATCAGAAGTAGTCACGGAATAGTCGACCGTCTTATCGATGGAAAAAGTCTTTATGGTCTCGTTTCCGAGCTCATCGATGACCTTTACGACATAGCTTCCCTCTTTGTCGAAGAGAGCACCGTTTTCGAACGGAATCTCTTCTCCTCCGTTGAGGGAATAGACGGCCTTTGAGACATCACCGTCTTCCCAGGATACGGACACATTGCCGTTGGTTGTCTTTCCGTCATCCACTCCTTCCAGGTTGACATCCGGTGCGATGCAGTCGACGGAGAAGGAGTAGGTCTTGAAGTTATCCTCATCCATGGAATTGATGAGTCTGATCTCATAGCTTCCGGATGACTCAGGATTCGACTTGATGTCAAAGTTTCCACTGTAATCGAAGCGTAGGAATTCTCCGTCCTTGTAGATTTCGCAGAAGTATTTTCCGGCATCGTAGGAGAAGGAAACATTCCGGTTGGTCTTCCCGCCTTCTGCCACTCCCTGCAAGGCTCCTTGGGGCAAAGCCTTCGCAAAGGAATACTCCTTGACGATGGTGCGACCGAAGTTGTCCTTGAGCACGACCTTGTAGTTCCCGCCTTTTCCGAACTCATAGTGAAGCTTGTCGGCGGATACACCATCCATCTTCTTTCCGTCCTTGTAGATTTCGAGCGAGGTTATCGCCTGATAGCTCTCAGGAAGAGAGATGTCGATGGACACAGCGGTGTCATCCCCATTGTTTCGGAAGCTAACCTGTTCCTCCTCACCGGAGGTATAGACGGTGAATCCGATGGAATGGCCCAATCGGTCAAAGACTTTCACTTCGTATTTCCCGGCTTCGGCAATGGTAGGCATGGAATCGGATGGAATGTATCGTTCCGTCTTTCCGTTTCCTCTGATTTCCACCTCAGCCCAATTGTCTCCGGATAGGATTTCCTTCACGGAGAAGGACTTGAGGTAGTAGGTGGAGCCGGTTGCAAGGCTCTCTTCGCCGATGGCGATTTCGGATGCTGCCGACCCATAGGTCTCTGCTACAGCCTTCAAACCCGGAGTCCGATGGTCGATGATGACCTGGTAGGAGCATTCGTTTCCTGCTCTGTCGGTCTCTGCAATCGTCCAGACTCCGCTTTCCCTGAGCTGCTCCCCTAGCGTTTTTCCGTATTCCAGTTCAACTTCCTTATCGTCTTTCTTCGCTACCGCCTTGATGGCGTCTCCGTCGTTCTTCAGGACATATCCGTTGGCGATTCTTCCCTCGGTTCCCTCGAAGTTCCAGGAATTGTCATATACTCCGGATGCCCTATCGGTTGAGTCGGAATAGATGGCATCGGAAACGTATTCCTTTGCGTAGTGCTCGATGGCCTTATCGAGAAGATTCTCGTCGAAGTAAAAGAGCGTCACATCTGGGTTTGACACGGATTTGTAGGACCAGTAAATTCCGGTTCTAACCTCATCGTCATGGTTCTCCGGATCCCCGTTGTCGGCAATCTGGCCCTGAGACGGGAGCTTCGATACGTCATCGAGCTGATGCTCTTTGACATTCGCCTCTCTTTCGAGCCCTTTGGCATAATCCAAGGCATCCGCTTTGTCTTTGAAGTCCTTCTCGGTTCCACTGAAAGAGACTCTGTACCACTTGCTTACGGCGAGGTCGTCATTGCCTTTGTTTTCCAGGAAATCCTTGTTGAAGCAAGGTGCGGTTCTGTCGATCTCTGCGGTATAAGCAGTCTTGTTCCCCGCCTTGTCAGAGAGAACGAACTCATAAATCCCTTGTTCGTCGATAAGGGTGTTCTTTGAGTACTCTTCCCCATTCACAAGACAGGTGTCGTCTCCGTCCCAGGTGAAGTAGATCTTCTCTGAAGTGACGGTTCCGCTCTCCGATGGCTTTCCATCGACGTAGACAGTCCCTTTCGGAGGAACGGTGTCGATGACGATATGGAACAGGGATGTGTTCCCCACGGAATCCTTAAGAACGATGGTATAGGAGCCGTCCTGTCTGATTTCCGTTCCGCTAACGTAGCTCTTTGTTTCCTCTCCGTCCTTGGAGATGGTGGCAATGGTCCCATCCTCGGAATAGACGAAGGAGACAGGATGGTTGACATAGCTTCCGTCCTCGATGATTGCTTCATCATGCATCCACTGCCCCTTCGAACCTTCCTTGTCGATGATGACGGTGAAGGAAGAGGAATTCCCGGCTGCGTCCTTCAAGGTGATTCCATACGCCTTTTCCTCTCCGTCTTCTGCGGAAAGGAGAGTTCCCTTTCCCCTGAGGATGTCTTTGGTGATAATCGAGCCGTCAAAGGAGATTTCGGCTTCGTTCTTCCCGGAATCGATGACGGAGTCGATTCCGAAGAGGGCATCCTGATCCTCTGCAAAGCGGATGACGGCCCCATCCTCGTAGCGCTCACCTCCGATTGTCAGATAAGGCTTTTCTCTCACGATGTCGAACTGATAGGTGACCTTGGTACCGGTGGCGGTGACGATGGTGTTCCGATAGGTGTCGTCAGGGTAGGCGCTTTTCTTCAGGAAATACTTCGTCCCGGATGAGAAGGCACCTCCGGTGTGGACCCCGCTTGTGGATTGGTATTTGAACTGCACGCTGTCGCCTTCGTTGAAATAGAGGCCGGTATCGATATTTCCAGAGCTCACGATGGTGTCGGAATAGACTTCCTTTCCGTTTCGGAGGATAGAGACGACAGGTTTCGTTGTCTCAAGATAGACCTTGCTGTGGCTGGATTCGTTTCCTGCCTTGTCGACGGAATAGAACTCATACCAGCCTTCCTCGCTGCTGTTCGGAATGATGGAACCGGAGGAGTACTGGACGAAGGAATTCGAGACCGGAGACTTGTAATAGCATTCCCTGATTCCGCTTCCTGTATCGGAGGCAACATAGGAAAAGCTTGTGTCCACGTAGCTTCCGCTGCCGATTTCCTTGCCGTTGGCAAAGAGCTTTCCGTTAGGCGCCTTGGTGTCGACGTAGAAGCGGAGGACCGGAGATTGGTTCCCGGCTTGGTCCACGGAATAAGCCTCATACTGTCCATCGGTGTCGGTCGTGAAGCTGTCCAAAGTCGTGCTCCGGTTTGATCCATCCGGCTTCTTGAAATAGATGTAGCCATGGTTGGCGTCGTTGGAAACGACCTTGACGTTGGAATCCACGTAGCTTCCGTCCTTGACGTAGGACTTGTCGCTTGTCTTGAGTGCTGTCAGAGTCGGAGCGATGGAGTCGATGAGCAGCGTGCCGGTCAAGGACGAGGAGCCGCACACCGTCCCCATGGTGTTGATTGGAGTCCCTTCGGCGTAGATCCACACGTATTCGGTCGTAAGCTTGATGGTGTAGGAGCCGTTGTAGAGGGAAGCGCTGATCTTCCCTAATGTCATTGGGTCGATTCCGTTTTCGTCCGTGACCGTCGTGCTTGTTCCGTTCTTGTTCACGACGAACTTGTCGTAGGTATCCTGCTCCACGGTCTTCATGTCGACAAAGAAGGCCTTGCTTCCGTAGGAATTGAGGATTTCCAGGCGGAAATGGCGGAGCAAGGGAAGCTTGACGGACTCATTCCCCTGCTGGGATTTGACGAAGTCGATGTGCTTCTTGACGGTATAGGGATAGCTCATCTCGGCATCGGTGAAGTCGATGTAGACTCCGGTCTTTCCTAATACAATGCTGTTCGTGGAACCGACGTTAGTCGAGGTCCCGCTGCAGTAGAACTTGATTCCGGAGTCGTCGTATACGGATTCGTCCCCTATATCGGGAACATTTCCTAACAATGGCACCTCTACGGTCTGCTTGTGCGTCTCCTTCCCGTAAAAAGATGGGTATCCGGTTCTCTGGTAGCTGCTTCTGGCAATGCCTTCTCTCAAAGCGGAATTCACCTTATAAGGCAACTCTGCCCCATTCAGAACCAATGGTGCCTGTGCTTTGCCGCATCCCGCAAGGATTGCAGGCATAAGGACAAGCGGCAGGTATTTCGTCTTCTTTCTGTTCAAATCTTTTTCCTCCTTCAGCTTTTTCTGTTCATCGGCGGCCTCTCCTCTTCTGCGAAGAAGGAGATGATCCGGCCTTTTACGTCTTCCAATATCTCCAGGTTGCTCAGTTTCCCTTTGCTTCTTGCCTTCTTCTCCGCCTTCTCTATAAGAGCGACGGAACCTTGGGTGTCATGTCTTTGGATGGCATCGGCCAAGGAAGCCGAATCAGCGTCATCCAGGATTCCATCTATCCCGTCTTCCGCCTTCTTCAGGATCTGCTCCAGGATGAGCTTGGTGCGGTATTGCTCGTTGCTGTTCTTCGGCAGATCGGAGACGGCAGAGGTTTTCTTCCCTCGGTTTTCCATCACGATCCTGTTTCTGTTCTTCATGTCGTAATAGGCGTTCTTCTCGTCGAAAAAGCGTCCTTTTTCAAGCTTCTGATCGATCTTCTCCATATCGAACTGGGGAACCTGGAAGCAAGGCGTGAACGTGCTTCTTATCGGCTGGTAGCCGAACACGGTCACGATGGCATGGCCCATGTCCCGAGGATTGTTCAGAGTCTGAAGCTCGCTAGGATAGATAAGAGGTCTTTCCTTCACGCTGGAGTTCGAACTGATGTCATCGGCTTTCGCACTCTGGTATCCGACGCTTCTCTGGACGATGGAATAGTTCCCGCATCTCTTGGAGAACTCCTCGGCGCTTTTCAAATCGGTCGATCCTATCCAGACCTGGATGTTGCAGTTGCTCTTGATGATGTCGGCGGATTTCTCGTCGTAGACCTTCGAAAGCTGGGAATAGCTCTGTATGACGAGGTCAAGCCAGATGTTGCGGCTTCTTCCGACCGTCACCATCTGCTCGAGCTTATGGATCTTCGGGAGGTTTCCGAACTCATCGAGAAGGAAGTAGACGGGTCTTGGAAGAGACAAAGAAGGATAGCTGTTTGCTTTGTTCACAAGTTCCTTGTAGGCCTGGAGTATCACCATGGATGCAAGGGTATGTCTTGTCTCCTTCTCATCCGGTATCTGCAAGAACAGTGCGATGGGCTTCTCTCCCATGGAGCCGAACTCTATTTCGTTTGACGAGGTCAATGCACATAACGACAAATCCGAGAACATCGATATCTTGTCGAACGTGGAAGAAAGATAGGAGCCTCTGGTCTTGTCTGAGGAATCCATGACCTGCTTAGAAAGGGAAGAAGATTTCGAAAGAGGGCTTCTATTGTGGAAGTAGTCGATGAGCTCCTTGCACTCGTCCTCCGTAGAAGTTGCCACCTTCATGATGGAATAGAAGTTGTATTTTTCCTTCGTCATCCCTAGCTTCGGGTCGCCAGAATCCTCGAGCATGGCCAGGGCAATCGCCAGAATCAGGTGCTGGGCTCCGGATTCCCACATGGGCTCCTCCTTGTTCGTCACCGGACAAAGGACGGCACAGATGTCGTTCAAGTCTTCGTAGACCTGGTCGTTGAGCTGCTGTCTTCTCACCTGGATGGCGCAGTCCACTTCTTCCTTAGACCAATACTGGTTGCCTTCGAAGAAGTAGCAACCCTGCTCCTCGTCCGTTGTGATTTCCTTCTCGAGCCCCATTGCTCTCTGGTGGAGCAGATAAGGTCTTTCCAACGGATTCCATCTCACGGAGTTGTACGGATTTCTTAGATCAAGGACTTTGACCTCATATCCTTTGTTCCTCAGCGCTTTGGCATTGGACTGATAGAGCTCTCCTTTGGGGTCGCTGATGAGCATCGACGGATGGTTCTTCAGCTCGCTTAGGATCTGGATGGAAGGGTTGACGAAGGTAGCGGTCTTCCCAGAGCCCGTAGTCCCTATGACCAACGTATGGGCGGGTTTTGCGAAGGTTACCTTCAGTTTTCCGTCTACCTCCTTTGCCTTGATGATGGCTCCAGTGATTTCCCTGTCCTTGAGCTTTTCGAAATCATAGGTTCCGTAATTCTTGTTCATCTCTTCCTCGCTCTGGAATCTCGCTTCCTCGAGGTTGGCGGAGAAATGGAGGTCGCTGTCCTTCCCTTCCATGATCTTCTTCGAGCGGAAGATCCACCAATGGTTGTAGGCGTATAGAAGGACTGCCACCAAAGACAGAAGAAGGAACAGTGCTGTGAATCCCATCGTCTCCCTGGAGATAAGGCAACGGGGTTCGAATCCCTTATGCACTAGGCAAGAGAGAACAAGACCAAGGAGATAGGAAATCCAGAACACGATGAGGAGAATCAGGAATATCTTCGATGCTTTCTTCTTTTTCATACTTCGATGACCCCTTCCTCCTTCAGTCTCTGGTATTCCGCATTTTGAAGCGCTCTCCGGTATTCGTCGAACACGCTGATTCTCTCCTGGCTGACGAGCCCATCCAGCTTCATCGCTTTACTGAAGAGGTATCCGCGTTTTTTCTTTTCGTCCCAGCGTCTTTTTCTGACGGCATCGCCGTTGCCTATCTTCGATTCCATTGTATCTGCCTTGCGGATATAGCCGAGAATCTCGTTTCCGCAGCGGCGGTAGAGATCCTCCTTGAACTTCTCCGCCAACAGATGCGGAGAAGGATCGATCTTGTCTCTTTGGCAGATTCTTTTGACTTCCTCGTCTCTCTTCTTGAGCTTTCCAAGAAGCTCCATGAAGAGAAGGAGGGAGGATTCGTCACCGGTGAGCATGTAGGTTGTGATGCTGTCCACCAACGGTCTTATCGGATCCGCTTTTTCGCTTCTGTATCCGTAGGTTCCTTTCGGAGCTTTGCGGTATAGCTCCAAGAGCATCGATTTGAGGTCTTTGCTGTAGACAGCCTTATCGTCCACTTCTTCGAGTCTTTCCTTTTCCATGGCCAGGAGCTTGTCTCTGTACCGGTGGAAGGAATGCTCATGACCATCGAGTCTCTGCTCAATCCGTATCTTGAAGTCCTCCATCGAGAGCTTGTTCAAAGTTCCCTGATGGAATCTCATCTTCTTGGTGTCTGGATTGAAGCATTCCATCTTCTTTTCAAATAGAAGCAGGTGGATATGGCGGTTGTCGGTATTCTCATGGAGTGCTCCGCACCATCCGACGTTATCAATGGACATGTGGTTGTCCTCCAGAAACTTCGGAAGTTCCGCCTTGATTAGCTCCATGGCGGATTTCCAGGAAGATAGCTTCTCTTTCCCATATTCTTCTTCCGTGGAGACGATCATGTCCCAGATGACAGAGAGGGTTTCCTTGAGCTCTTTCCGAAACTCGGATTTCTTCTTCTCATCCATCAGACCATTCCCGTCGAACACGCCGGAGCTTTTTTCTCTGTTTCCCTGGTAATCCATGTAGTCGGAGTACTTCCCGCTTCTGTGCCCTTTGTCCATGTAGCCGAGGTAATCGCTGTTGGTACGTTCTGAGGAATAGAAGCCTCGTTTCTCGCTTTTAGGCTCGTAGTAATGGACACGGAGAAGGATGTTCGGGGAAGTGCTCATCTCTTGGCGTTGTTTGCCTTCTGGAATCTCTTCGGGATTCTGTCGAGTCCTCCTTCCTCGGCGATGTCCTTCACTTCCTTGTCGTTGATGGAGATCAAGACGAAGAGGTTGTAGATGCAAGAGAGGAAGCGGAGCAGCTCGACGTGGTCATCTGACAAAGACGAGATTCCTTTCATCTCGGCATCCGATTTCTCGAGAAGGATCTCCTTAAGTTCGGAAAGTGAACTCTCGAGCTTGTCCCCTAGAACCCCCAATACGGATTCAGACACAGGTTCCTCATTGCTCTCATAGAGAGGAGACATCACCTTGTATCCTTCCTTGATGAGCATTCCTAGGAAGGAGGACTGAGTACCTCCTACCTTCTTGTAGAGGGAATTTAGTTTTTCCACGAAGCTAGGATCATAGAAACGCAGGGTGCATCTTGTGATCTGCTTCGTGTTCAAGACATTGCTTTCGCACATGACATACAGCCTCCTTTTTCTTTTTTCATAAAGTTTGGGGCCTCTCATTCCTGTTAAGCTTCACGCTTAGTTTGTCTAGTGTATTTACTAGGAGCTATACCTAGCACACTTCTTGGACACTGTGATTGTTGGAATGTTTTGGCCCCTCACTTTAGACGCCCTGAAAACGGCAAAACTTGAGAAAAAATTTTTAGATTTTTCCTTCAAGGCAGTTTCTTAGCTTTGCTAAGACATAATCAACGAAATGTGACATAGCGGACTCCGTCATGCCCATTTCCTCGGCCAATTGTCTCTGAGTCTTCCCATTGTAAAAAAGCCCAACGATGACTTTTCTCTGTCTTTCGTTGAGTTTGGATATGGCATCGTAAAGAAGAACGTCTCTTTCGTTTCTGAGGCACTGCTCTTCTGGGTTGAGGCTATCGTCTACAAGTCCGTCTTCGAACTCCGTACAGTCTTCGAGCATGGATTCGAGGGAAAGCAATCTACGTTTTCTCTTCTCCTCGTGCTTGAACTCACGGTACGCTTCCGTAAGGAACAGGATGCGTTTCTTCTTCGGAAGGGAGAACGAGGCCTTAAAAAGGCCTTCGTCCATCGGAAAAGAGACCTCTATGGCCTTTCCGGACTTCTTGGAGACGATCTCCATTGTTATTATCTTGACAGCCATCGGCTGTCCTCCTTTCAGGAGAACAGACAAGTGAAAAGAGTAGGTCGTCGTTGCCTGTCTATCAGAAGCTGCTCTCCTAATCAGGCAGACAGCCCAGCAACCAGGCCGTTGATGCGTTGATCGGGTCGTGAGTTGCTAATCACGTTGCCAGGACAACAACCTAGAACTTCCCTAGGCTCCCTAATATTTAAACATGCCATTAGCTGAAAGCGCCTATATTCTTCGTTTATTTGCCTTTTTCTTTGTCAAAATCAAGAGATGCAATCCCGGTTTCGCTTATTACTTTACGTTTTTAAAGAAATGATGAGTTTCGACCATAAGCCTTTTCGTCAATTTTTTCCATAAAATTTCCAAAGTGACATATCTTTGTTATAAACTAATAGCAAGGACATGGGAGGGGTTTCTGATGATTTTATATAGCGATACTGTAGGAAATTTCATAAGCAGTTGCAGCGGATCAAATCCGATTATCGGCCGAATGCTTTTAAACGAATTCAAAGCGAACCATATCGGCGGCGGTTCTCCAAGCGAGTACAACTCCTGGATTCACTCCCTTCCAAAGGTCGCCGAAGCCTTGAAGGATAATTCCATTCCCAAAGAGGCAGGCGTCGGTGTCGAATACAAACTCGTAGACACGAAACAAAGAGTGGACTTCCTGATTTTTGGAAAAGACGAAGAAGACAAGGAAAATGTCATCCTCATTGAGCTCAAACAATGGAGTACAGTAAGAAGATCATCACTAAAAGACTATGTCGTAACAGATGGTGGGCATGGAATGGATGATTACTGGCATCCTTCCTATCAGGCGTTGAACTACGCCAACATCATGAAAGACTTCAACGAGTACATCTACACCAACAAGGTCGGTGTGAATGCCTGCTCTTATCTCCACAACATGCCAGAGGGATATGAAGTCCTTTTGAAAAACGAAAAGGAATACCCTCTCGTCCATGAGGCACCTGCATTCTTAAAAGATGATCAGAAGAAACTCAGCGAGTTCATCGCAAAATATATAAAGAAACCTTATAGTCACAACACGCTCTATGAAATCGATAGTTCTCAAATCCGACCAAGCGAAGGCTTCTCCAAGATGGTTGCCGATGCCATCAACGGTGAACCATTCTTTTCTTATGACGCCGAGCAGTCCTATTCTGTTTCAAAGATAGTAAGTGAAGTTCAGGAAGCTTTAGAAAAAGGGGAAAGAAGAACTATCATCGTAAGAGGTGGACCGGGATCTGGAAAATCCATCGTGGCTATCAATGCCCTAGGTCAGCTTATGCATCCGAAGGATGGTTCAGAAAGAAGAAATGCCTGCTATGTGACTGCAAATTTCACGCCTCGTACCTATTTTGGCGATATCCTCACCAAAGATTTCACCAAGAAAGCCATCAAGGAGTTGTTCAAAACCCCTGCCGCCTTTGCAAAATCGGCTGCCTATGACTTCGACTGCATCATCGTCGATGAAGCTCATCGAATGCTGAAATGGAAGTTCGGATGGGGCGTGCAGAGAAGCGTCGATGTCATCGATAAATTATTCAATGCATCAAGAGTCAATGTGTTCTTGGTTGACGAAGACCAGGTTGTCACCACTTCCGATGACTTGTCCATCAAACAGATAAAGGAATACGCTGAAAAATATGGTTCGAAGGTGATTGAAGATGATCGAATGATTCTCTCTTCCCAGTTCCGTTGCGTCGGAGGAGAACAGTACATCTCCTTTGTGAATCATTTCTTGGGTTACACGAATGACTATGTCTCCTTAAAAGGAATGAAATACAAAGTAGAAATCATGGATTCCATGAAGGACATGATGAAGAAATGGAGTGAACTCTGGGATTCCAACCATCAGATGAGACTCATGGCCGGTTACACCCATGAATGGGTCAGCCAATATGATCTGGATAAATATGATTTCGAATACCAAGACGGAACCAAGCTTCGCTGGAATATCAAGAAGGCGGATAGAGCCGCGATTTTGGATGAAACTCAGAAAGAGAATGTGTTCTGTATCCATACCATCCAGGGACTGGAAGTCGAATATGCAGGCGTCATCATTGGAAAAGACCTTACCTACAACAAGAAAACAGGCAAGCTTGAATTCCACAAAGAAATGAATGCCCATAGTGATTCCGCAAGTGGAATCAGAACTGCAGATGGCGCTTTGGCAGAGAAACTGATTCGAAACACCTATAAGGTTCTTCTGACCAGAGGTGTAAAAGGAACGTTCATCTATGCAGAAGATGACAATCTTCGCGAATATCTTAAACAGTTGGTCAAGAACTAAGGAGAAGCCGAAACTTTTATCGTCCTATTCATCGACAGAATGAGAAGAAAATGGTATACTTTTGACCAAGAACAGGAGCAAACATATGACCTATGCTGAAGCTGTTAAGAAGCTGAGAACTACTCTGATTTTATCCCAGACGGAACTTGCGAATCTTTTGGGTGTTTCCTTTCAGACTGTGAACCGCTGGGAAAGAGGCGCCCATCAGCCGACCATCAAAGCAAAGAGAAAGCTTGCTCCCTACTTCAAGAAACACAAGATCGAGGTAGACGAGTAATGCCAAAAGAAACGAAACAGAAAGCAAACAAGCAGATCAAATCCAGAAAGCGTGTCGTCGACCACGGCGAGGTCTTCACCAATGAGCGTGAAGTCAAAGCAATGTGTGATCTTGTGAACGACGAAACACAGAGAATCGATTCCAGATTCCTGGAGCCTGCCTGTGGAGACGGAAACTTCTTAGCAGAGATTCTCGACAGAAAACTGGCTGTTGTGAAGAAAAAATACAGAAGAAGTGTCATGGATTTTGAAAAGAACTCTTTGCTTGCGGTATCTAGCCTTTATGGTGTGGACATTATGATGGACAATGTGATTGCGTGCCGTGAGCGTCTTTTCAAAATCTGGGACAAGCAATATAAAGCCGTCTGCAAAAAGGAATGCAGCGAGGATATGCGGGATTCCATCCGTTTCATCCTTTCCAAGAATATCGTCTGCGGGAATGCTTTGACGCTCCATGAAGTCGATGAAAATGGAAACGACAAGGAAGATCCGATTCTCTTCAGCGAATGGGGATTCGTAACCGGGCCTCAGCTATCCCGAAGCGAATACACATTCGATGAGATTCTTAAGCAAAACGAAAATCCTAAGCAAGACACAAATGGACAGGAAACCCTCTTCGACAATAACAACGGAGAAGGCAAATTCGTCCATCGGAGCGTAATGAACTACAAGAGGTTAAAAGATTATGAGTGATGATTTATTCAGCAAGGTTTATAACCCTGACGTATTGAGCTGTTTGGCCAATCTCTCCAACGATGAAGTCTTCACTTCCCCGGATGTCGTCAACCAGATGTTAGACATGCTCCCTCAAGAGCTGTTCGAGAATCCGGATACGACATTCCTTGATCCTGCCTGCAAGACTGGCGTTTTTCTGAGAGAAATCGCAAAAAGACTCCTCAAAGGACTAGAAAACCAAATCCCTGATCTTCAGGATAGAGTCGACCATATCTTCCATAAACAGCTTTATGGAATCGCAATCACGGAACTGACCAGTCTTCTTTCAAGACGCGGTGTCTATTGTTCTAAATACGCAAACGGCGAGTTCTCTATCACACATTTCGAAAATGCGGACGGAAACATCCGATTCAAGAACTGCAGCCACACGTTCAAAAACGGAAGATGTGTTTACTGCGGAGCAAGCGAACAGGAATTGGGTGGAACAAAAAGAGAAGATTTAGAAACACATGCATATGAGTTCATTCATGGAATGAACGTGGAGGAGGTATTCAAGATGAAGTTCGATGTCATTATCAGTAACCCACCTTATCAGCTCAATGACGGAGGTGCCCAAGCTAGTGCCAGCCCCATTTATCAAAAGTTCATTCAGCAAGCCATCAAGCTCAAGCCAAGATATCTCTCCATGATTGTACCTTCCCGTTGGATGACAGGCGGCAAGGGCCTTGACGATTTTAGAAACGAAATGCTCCATGACAACAGAATGTCCATCATCCACGATTTCAAAGACGCATCCCTGTGTTTTACAGGTGTTGAGATCAAAGGTGGTGTTAATTACTTCCTTTGGGATAGAGATAAGACAAGCCCTGTCGTACATATCATCAACGACAACGGAAACCAAGTCGCGACCGAAACTGATAGAACAATGTTAGAAGATGGATGTGATATTTTCATTAGAAATAATGAACTGGTTTCGATTTATAGAAAAGTAAAGAAATTTAATGAAGAATCGTTTTCCTTACATGTGTCGCCACAAAAACCGTTTGGTTTTCGTGGCGACATGTTCAAAAACCCCTCAAAATATGGGCTTCCTGCAGTAAGTGAAACTCCATTTAAAAATGGCTATTCTATTTATGGATTAGATGGTGCAAAAAGAGCAATACGATACATTCCATCTAATTATCCTATTCCAAAGAAAGATTTCATTAACGACTACAAAATGTTTATGGCACGAAACCAAGGGGCAGGTTTATTTGGAGAAAAATTCTCTGAACCTGTTTTTGCTAAACCAGGAGAACTATGTACAGAAACTTTCGTTGTTATTGGTGGATTCAAAACAGAAAAAGAAATGATGAATTGCTGGTCTTACATAAAAACTAAATTTTTCCGTGCACTTGTTGGTGTGAAGAAAAATGACCAAGGAGCAGCTTCCGGAGTTTATCAATACGTCCCTCTCCAAGACTTTTCTAAGCCGTGGACCGACAAAGAACTCTATGAGAAATACGGTCTTAATCAAAAAGAAATAGATTTCATCGAAAACAACGTCGAATCGATGGAGGACTAAGCGATGGCAACGGAATTTTTCAAGCAAAGACCTGAGGTCAAGCCGACCATATATGCCTATAGCTTACCCGATGTTCCTTCTCATAAGGGATATCTGAAAATAGGATACACCGATCGTGGGGACTACGAAGACAGAATCAACGAACAGCTTCATACCAGTGGTTTGAAACATAAGACCGAATTAGTTAGATCTGCTGTGCGTTCCGATGGAACGTGCTTCATGGATCATGATATCCATGCGATTTTAAAGAGAGAAGGATTCAAACAGCTCTATAACGGAGAAGACAAGAACGAATGGTTCAAATGCACTAAAGAAGATGTAGAGAAGGCCATCGAGGAAGTCAGTGCCGGCATCATCACTACCCGCGGAAGAACGGCAACATTCAAGATGAGACCTGAACAGGTTAGAGCCGTCCAATACACGGAAGAATACTTCAAGAAAGCCAAAGAGGAAGAGCCGAATAAGGCACCGAAGTTCCTATGGAACTGCAAGATGCGTTTTGGAAAGACTTTTGCTTCCTATGAGCTGGCAAAGAGCATGGGTTTAAAGAGAATCCTTATCCTGACTTTCAAACCAGCAGTCGAATCTGCTTGGAAAGAGGATCTGCTCACACATATTGATTTCGAAGGATGGCAGTTCGTTTCCGATAACGATGCCAAAGATTCGAGCACCCGCTTGGACAAAGAATTTGAAGCCTGTGACAAATCCAAACCTATTGTCGTTTTCGGTTCCTTCCAGAACCTTCTCGGAACGAACGACAATGGCGGAATCAAAGCCAAGAACGAATTCATCCATACAGAAAACTGGGATATGGTCATCTTCGACGAATATCATTTCGGTGCCTGGCGTGAAAACGCAAAGAAGCTTTTCGAGAACCCGGATGAGGAAGCGGACGCCGATTTCGATGTCGAGAAATACCAAAACGATGAAGCCGGCAATGCGTACAACGAAACCTTCCTTCCTATCACGACAAATTACTATCTCTTCCTTTCCGGAACACCGTTCAGAGCCATCAGCAGCGGAGAATTCATCGAAGACCAAATCTACAACTGGACCTATTCCGATGAGCAAAGAGCCAAAGAGAATTGGAAAGGTTCCAATAACCCATATCTTTCTTTGCCGAGAATGGTTTTGATGACCTATCAGATGCCTGACAGCATCAAACAGGTGGCCATGGACGGCGAATTCAACGAATTCGATCTCAACGTCTTCTTCTCCGCAGAAGGAAAAGGAGCAAACGCCACCTTCAAATACAAGAACGAAGTTCAGAAATGGCTTGATTTGATCAGAGGACAATATCTCACCGCCAGCATTGATGATTTAAAATTAGGTCAGGATAAGCGTCCTCCGATGCCGTTTTCTGATACCCGTCTTCTGAATGTCCTTTCTCACACTTTGTGGTTTTTGCCTAACGTCGCTTCCTGCGAAGCCATGTACAACCTTCTCAGAGAAAGACAAAACACTTTCTATCATGACTACACCATCAATCTCTGTGCAGGAACAAAGGCAGGCATTGGCCTGGCCGCTGTAGACCCAGTAAAACGGTCAATGGATCCTGCCTTAGAAAAAAAGACAATCACTTTAACCTGCGGAAAATTAACAACAGGTGTCACCATCCGTCCATGGACTGGCATCTTTATGCTGAGAAATCTGAAATCGCCAGAAACCTATTTCCAGGCGGCTTTCAGAGTCCAGTCCCCATGGACGATTAAGAATTCGAATGGAACCGAGACAATCCTCAAAGAGGAATGCTACGTCTTTGATTTTGCCTTGGACCGTGCCTTGAGACAGATTTCGGACTATTCCTGTCGTCTCAATCCGGATGGTTCTGATCCAGAGAAAAAAGTTGCTGAATTCATCAATTTCCTTCCTGTGCTCGCTTACGATGGCTCCACCATGAAGCAGATTAACGCTCAGGATGTCTTGGATATCGCTATGGCCGGCACTTCCGCGACATTGCTTGCGAGAAGATGGGAATCCGCTCTTTTGGTCAATGTCGATAACGATACTCTCAATAAGCTTTTGAACAACAAAGACGCATTGGATGCTCTGATGAGCATTGAAGGATTCCGATCCTTGAACTCGGATATCGAGACCATCATCAACAAGTCCGAGCATGTCAAGAAGGCAAAGCAAGAAGGGGACGAAAAGCTCACTCCAAAAGAAAAGAAGGAACTCACCGAAGAGGAGAAGGAATACAAATCAAAGAGAAAGGAAATCCAGGAGAAGCTCATCAAGTTTGCGACCAGAATTCCTGTTTTCATGTATCTCACTGATTACAGAGAGAGATGTCTCAAAGATGTCATCACACAGCTTGAGCCTGGTCTTTTCAAGAAGGTCACAGGCCTGGATGTCAAAGATTTCGAACTCCTTTGCTCTCTTGGCGTTTTCAACTCGTCCTTAATGAACGACGCCATCTTCAAATTCAAGAGATATGAGGATTCCTCTCTTTCCTACACCGGCATTGAAAAACACACGAGCGAGGATATCGGTGGTTGGGATACCGTCATC
Source organism: uncultured Mollicutes bacterium (assembly GCA_900540385.1). Lineage (GTDB taxonomy): Bacteria > Bacillota_I > Bacilli_A > RFN20 > CAG-826 > UBA4951. The sequence goes on along the minus strand of UQFY01000001.1, from coordinate 60,952 downwards.
AGAAGAGAGGAATACGAAAAACTCTTCTATAACCAGCAGGCAACCATGAAGAACTCAGAATTTCCGATTCCGCCCGAACCTTCTAACGCGGATAAATCAGAACCCGTAGATAATAAAGTTAAGACCACTATCAAGCCTATCTTGAAACAAGTAAACGACTATACAGAAGCGATGAACATAGACTTTTCTAAGATTGTAGTCGGTGCAAAAGTGGTCCATGCCAAATTCGGTGATGGTGAGATCATAAATATAGATAAGAAAGACAAATACCTTACCGTCCGTTTTGCTGTCGGCGAGAAAAAGTTTGTTAATCCAGATGGGTTTACAAAAGGTTTCCTGAAGTTCAAGGAGTAAAGCTTTCGTAGCAGGAGAAACCGATGCAAGATATTAACAGAGCAATAGCCTATGAAGGTTCTGTTTGGGATCTTCATATACACACCCCGTTATGCCCGAAAGGGTCTAATGAATTTTCAAAAATGTCCGTGGATGCATACATCAGTCGATTAATCACATTGTTTTCAAAGCATTCAGATTTGGAGATGATCAGTTTTACGGATCACAACCAAATTAGCACGGAGGTTTATAAGAAATTCCTATCAAAAAACACTAGCGTTAAACTGCTAATCGGGTTAGAAGCAGATTTATATTTAGAAGAGGGCGAGAGCGGAGACAATTACAAACACATCATATTTTACTTTGACGATGAAAAGTTTGATTTAAACACACAAGCCGAAAAAATAAACTCCTTTCTTAAGAATAATCACATTCCAACGCTTGCCAACTTCTTAAATTTCTTAATAACAAAGATAAAAGTTCCATTTTTGATTAGCCCACATTTCATAAAGCAAGACAAACGTGGAATTGAATTCAATTGGGATGAAGAGTCGACAAAGCAAAACATAGATAAATACATAGATCAAATGTGCTGCTTTTGGGAGGCGTCAAATAACACCAACGTTCAAAGAGCAATTGAGCTATTAAAAGATTTCGACAGAGGAGACAGAGTTTCAGTAATATCATTTTCTGACTCCAACAATTTCGAAAAATTAGAAAACTACCTCAACAATCCAAAGCAGTATTTCAATTCCCTCCCTACATTTAATGGTTTGAGACTAGTCGGAACTGATTGCCACCGAATTGCCAAAAAAAGAAAAACGCTGACAAGTGACATGAAAGGAAAATGCATTGGAGAAATAACTCAAGGAAATAACAGGATTTTATTTAGTCCCGGTCTAAATTCTGTTGTTGGCGGTAGAGGATCGGGAAAAAGTCTCTTAATTGATGGAGCTGCTTTCTATTTAAACCCAGCCTTGTCCAATAGTATTTTCACAGAATCTCAGCCAGATCGAATTGATTACTTGGAAAAGCTTCAATACTGTGTTTCCGACTTAAATGGCGAACCGCTAAAAGGGCACGATTTTCATTTTGACTATTATAATCAGGGATACGCACAAGAGTTATTCCGTAAAAAATGTGATTTGGTTTCCACGGTTTATTTCAAAGATGAGTTTTCTTCTTTGGAAACTTATAGTATCGAACAAGAAAAGAATAATTTACTAAATAAGATCACTTGCTTTGAACAGACTTCTCCCACAAATTCGAACATTACATCTTTAGATAAAAAGGTAGTCCATCTGCAAGATTGCAAAGTAATTTCTTTGTGGGCCAAAGGCAAAGAAGATAATCAAGTCGCTTATAGCAATTTTCAGGACTTGTTTTCAAAACTCACAAATAATGAAATTGTCCCGAAAGAATTGGCCGATTGTCCCGAAATTAAAGAAGCAGCAATAAAGTATATTCAGGCAATTTATTCTTCTACTTTCACTTTTAACAAGAAGGCTATTTTAGAAAACCTTAGATATTTAATTCCGGATAAGTATCAAGCAAAAGTCAATGCGCAAAATAAAGAAAAGAAAAAGAAAGACGATGCTATTAAAACTTTTAAACAATCTTTTGCATCTCAATTCGATAAAATAAATTTTAGAGTTCATTTGATGAATAATTACTTGGCCATCTTTGATTTTAATTTCAATAAATGCTCTAAAAAAGAAAGTAATGGTTACAATTCTAGAAAATTTTACTTTCAAAGAAGCCTGCATTTTCAGAACCTAAACGATTACTTATTTGATGTTTTTAACAGCTATTTTGATTTAAATAAGCTGAAATCGTTCTACATAAATAGAAAAGACAAAGCAGACCTATTCAAACTAATTCAGGTATATTGCTACCATTGTTCCGAAGTTCTTCTGGAATCAAAAAAAGACTATGAATTAGATGATGAATTAAACCATCTTAAGAGCTACAAAATCGAATTGACCAACGAAATAATATTCCAAGATGAGTTTGGCAATAAGAAAGATTTAAAAACAGTCTCTCCAGGAACTAGAGCAAATCTTTTGCTTGAATATATTGTTTTCAAAGAAAGCAACGACCCTATCATTATTGATCAGCCAGAAGATAACATAGACAACGAAACAATTTATACTCAACTGACAACCTGGTTCTCGGAACTCAAAAAGAAAAGACAAGTTATTGTGGTAACGCATGATGCAAACATTGTAGTAAATTCCGATTCCGAAAACGTTGTTTTGAGTAGTCAAATAGCTGATGATGAATTTAATTACGAATATGGCGCTCTAGAATACAAGGACATTCTTGATAAGATATCTAAAATTCTAGATGGCGGAAAACGTGCAATAGAACGGAGATTATTAAAATATGGCGAATGAAATCATAATTCTTTATAAAGGCCAACAAATAGCAAAGCTAAAAACTAACACACCTTCACTTTCAGAATTAGTGAAATTTGTTACAGATACCGAAAAGATTGATGTTTCTCAGATTACATGTGAATGTCCTGCTGAAAACTTTGATACTGATTTTTTTGCACAGGCAGTGAGAGAGGCCATCGAAGAAGAAATATCTTCTCTTAAACTTAATAAAGAAAAATATGATCAATGCATTCAAAAATGCAAAGAGAGTGTTGAATAATCAACTTCTTTTTTGCTCTTATCTTTCTCTTATCATCACGGCAACCAAACAGGCATTATCATTATCCCAGACGACGTTGACAAGCTTCCAGCCATATCTTCCATAATCGTTTAGTTCCTGTTTGAGAACTCCATAGTTGTTCTCTGAAAAGACTGTGTACTCATAGTTCATAAGAAAATCCTCCTATTTCTTCCTTAAAGGAGTCTTGTTTCCTTACGTACTCCATGATCGTAAGCAAATGGAGCCATAGGCCCTTCAATATGCTTATATTATAGTTTCAAAAGTTATGAATTTCAGGACTTGACAGGTAGTTTCACTCGATTTTCTTAAATTTTGGGGTTTTCACTTTTTATCAACTACATTCGGTTGCTCCCCGCCATATAAGACAATTAGCTTACACAACACTTTGCAATCATCCGGATTAACAGTCGGTTGGCTGTAAAATCTTCTCCAATCATTGTTGGGAATTTCTTTTGCCAAAGAATAATAAATAGTTTCATTAAAGGTCCAGCAATACTCAGCCATGTCGCTTCCTCCCCAGCGATAAAGCTGTTCGAATGCTTCTGGAGGGTTTTCTCTATCGAATCCTATGTGCTTCTTCAAGTAATCAAAATAGGGCATTTTCATCTCTCTTTCTTCCCGTGAGAGGCTTTTAAAATCATTTGAAAATTTAGCCTGATTAGACAAAATCATCTCTGTATCTAAAAATGAGGGATCAATTACTCTTCGAATGTATAAAGCCACCAAAACAAAGAAAACATAATAGGGATTTCTTATTCTCTCCCATCCAAAGTCATTGCAAACATTCATTACCCCTTCGTAATATCGGGTAAGCTCTCTGTTATCTGTTTTATCCAGGACTTTTTTATCCCCGTACAGCAAGCATTGGCAAGCCAGCTTGGTGGGAATTTCGGCCTTGTCTTCGGGCACGCCCATTTTCACAAAAATCTTGGTGCAATCATTCAGTAGATTTCTAAGATAATCTTTCGCAGACACGCTGAGTCTAAAGGTGAAGTCAAAGAACTTGCGAAGATATTCATAGCCATCAACTCCATAGACTGTTTCCACTGTTTTTGCCACAGAGCTTTGATTCATCGTAACGATGACCGCGCAGTTCTTCACATCAAACAAATGGTGAAGCCGTTCCAATATCTTCAATTGCTCATCAGGCAAGCAACGATCAATCTCATCGACAAGGATGATAAGTTTGCTTTGACTTGCGCCATCTTCCGATGACGCAAGTTTATTCAGAAGTTCTTTCGTTTCCTTCAAAAGCTTCTTGTACGATTTGAATTCATCAAGATCTGCCGTATCAATGGGATGTTGAAAGCTTTTTATAACGGCAGTCAATCCTTTGATGATAGCCTTCAGATTTTGTAGTTTAGGCGTTACCTCGGCAATAGCTTCAAAGCCAGCCTTTACGGCTTGCTTGATATTCTCTTTTCCAGGTGGCAAAGGGAACTTTTCCTCTACTTCATCAATGATGCAGGAAAGGATAGATATAAGCGGATCGGAATAAAAAGAGTTTTCCCAGGCATCATATTTGATGGCGATATATTCAGGCTTTTGTGAAAGCTTATCTTCAATCATTCCTAAAACGAACGACTTCCCGCTTCCCCAGGACCCATTAATTGCCAGGCAGATGTGGTTGTCCTTTTTCAGTGAATCAATCACCCCACAAACTTTATCCACAAATTCTTGCCGACCTATCTTATCTTCTAAATCCATGATTTAGCCCCCTTCAAAATGAACCGTGTTCATTACTGACTTGTGACATTCAATTGTTTTTTAATAGAAGAAGACTTAGGAACAAATTAAACCAAATGCACAACAAGTTGGTCAGTCAGCACAAAAGCATCCATTAATTTTTCTCAATTGATTTGGCCTCTATAAGTATATCAAAAGATAGCCCCATCCAAAATCCGATGCATCCGCATGCCTTGAATAGAACACGACAGAACCCTATCCGAGCATCGAAAAAAGTTCGATGAAATCTTTGTTTTTTCCTATTGTATTCGCATTTTGTTTTGTTATAATGCTTGCAGGAACGAAGGCGGTTCCGACTGGTGAAACACCATCAATCTGCAGGTCTAAAATAAGGCTTGCCATGGCCGTCCGCTTCCGTCCGCAGCTCGTCCGCAAAAGCCAATGTACGCTATTGATTGGCATTCTTTTTCTTACTTTGGACTGGCAACAAATTTCCTCCTGTGCGTCTGATTCCACTTCCGTGTTCCTTAGCGAGCCAAACGAAAGAAGCCCCCTATGTAGGACTTAGGATCTAATGAGGCGACTCATACAGGTTCAATTCCTGCCAGGCGCACCAAATAGATAGATAGCAATCCCTTCAAATGAAGGGGATTTAATTACAGGAATACAGTATTAAAAATGATGAAACCACTATTTTCAGGTCACCGATGCAAATGTAATAACAAGAATCAGCGATTTTGAAAAGATATGGAGCGGCTTCATATAATTTAAACCCACAGTCAATCTCTGATTTGTCGCATTGACGGATTCGAGGTTGAAGGCTCCCGGAGCGGAAAGTTCCTCAATCAGGCGCTTTGCTGCCTTCTAGCGGCCTTCCTTGACGAGAATCTTGAGAGGAATGGTGGTGCTAATATAAAACCGATCAATATCGCTACCGTAAAATTGATCACCTTCATCGGTCGCAGGATGAGGCGTGTCTGATGCCGTTTGCCCTGCTTTTGAACTTATGGGAGTGCCACAAGCGGTATAACGGGCAGGACGCCCCGGCACGAGAGCATCATATCGACGATATTATCCCGGACGGCATTTGACCCATATCCGGCAGTTTCACCTCGAACTAAGCCCATTTCCGTCGTAACTTCTTTGTGAGCTTTTTTCGTATAGTCTTAATGTTTTTCGAAAATCGTGGTATATTACACATAGAAGTTCGGACGGTTTCGTCCTAAGTACGAGGTGAAATATATGGTTAAACGCGATTCCTATATGAACAGACTGATCCACAGTATGTGGAACGGCGAGATAAAGGTCGTCACAGGCATACGCAGATGCGGCAAGTCCGTACTGCTTTTCGATCTGTTTTTCGAGTATCTTCTTTCGCAGAACGTTTCGGAAGATCATATTTTGAAAATCGAACTGGACCAGCGGCGGTACTATAAGCTCAGGAATCCGATCACTTTGTGCGAATATGTAGAAAACGCCGTCCAGGGCAGGAAGGATGAAAAATTCTATCTGTTCATTGATGAGGTGCAGCTCACCACAAAAGTAGTGGACAAGGAAAACGGTGGCATCGAGGTTACCATCTACGATATGCTGAACGAACTCAAGGCATATAAAAACCTTGATGTTTATGTCACCGGCAGTAACTCCAAAGGGTTGTCAAAAGATATCGCAACAGAGTTTCGCGGTCGTGCTACACAGATCCACGTGTTCCCTTTGTCATTTGCGGAGTTTTATTCTGCCGTGGGCGGCGACGAGCGAAAAGCGCTGGATACCTATATGCTCTATGGCGGTATGCCGAGACTTTTAGCACTGGAGGATGACAAAGATAAGAAGGATTATCTGACCTCCCTCTACAACGAATTGTATGTTAAGGATATTGTGGAGCGAAACGGCATCGAGCGCGAGGATGTTCTAAATGATATTCTGGACTTCCTTGCTTCGCAGATCAGTTCGCTGACGAATCCGACCAATATCGCAAACGCCATCGCGTCCATGAAGAACGAAAAAATCAATCCTGCGATGGTTTCAAACTATGTGCAGTATGTTATCGACTCTTTTCTCATTTCAATGGCAAAGCGATATGATGTCAAAGGAAAGACCTATTTCAAATATCCGAACAAATACTACTATACAGATATCGGGCTTCGGAACGCACGGCTGAATTACCGCCAATACGATCCCGGTCATATCATGGAAAACATGGTCTATAACGAACTTCTGCGACGCGGGTACTCCGTTGATGTCGGTGTGGTTTGCGACCGCACGGGCGACAGAAAGGTTCAGAAAGAGATCGACTTTGTGGTAAACGATGCGGATAAAAAAATCTATATTCAGTCCGCTTTCCGCATGGATACCGATAAAAAGGAATTTTCCGAACTGGCATCGCTGATGCTTACCAAGGATTTCTTCAAAAAGATTATCGTTCGCATGGATGTGCAGCACAATTTTTATGACGACAACGGCATCTTCCACTGCAATCTGATCGACCTGCTGCTTGGCCGGGTAGAATTGTTCTGACAAAATAACTCATATGTCTACGAGGAGTGGCCTTTCAGGGACACTCCTTTTTCGTACCATCAGGAAGGCTCCCACCGAAAACTTCGGACGGTTTCGTCCCAATTTCTCGGTGAAAAGGTGTTTTTTTCATGCCATCTACAAGGAGATGACGGTATATAGCAGATAGTTTCGGACTGAAGATCGGTCTTGAAGGCGAAAAAGAGTTCAAAAAAACACTACTGGTAGACATCAACCAGTGTTTAAAGGCGCTCAGCTCCGAAATGAAGCTAACCACCTCCCAGTTTGATAAGAACTATAAATCCGTGGAGGGTCTCGCCGCATGGAATAAGGTGCTACGAAAAGAGATCGACGAGTAGACAACAAAAATCGATATCCGTCCGAAGTAGCCACAGAGTGATCGACAGTCTTATCGATAGTGAAGGTTTTAAGGTCTCATTTCCTAGCTTATCGACCACCTTTACAACATACTTTACCTCTTTGTCGAAGAGAGCGCAGTTTTCAAATAGAATTCCCTCTCCTCCATCAAGGGAATAGACAATCTTCGAAACATCATCGTCTTCCCAGGATACGGATACATCCCCGTTGGTCGTATTGCCGTTTTCGACTCCTTCCAGGGTATACGTCGTTAAATAGCATCCCCAATTGAAACAAAACCACCTTAATTGCTGGTGGGGTTCAAATCTTGCCGGCAGGATGTTGCGGGTTTAGTCACTAATTTCTAGGGTTCTAGAATGTAGTTAAAATAACTGTGCACTAAAACTTCAGCCATACTTATATCCATGGAGATTCTAAAGCTCTGAATGCTTCTTTATAATCAGTTTCAGATCCTTAGTTTAAATCCGACGTATTGAATAACAAGTCAGCCATTTTTTGACAACGATCAAGCACCTGCTGATAGGTTGTAAATTCTTCATGGTTAGGGAGTTGATAAACTCCATTCCCTTTCTCTTCGTTTTTCTGAGGGTTTAATAGCTGAATGTTTCCTATATGATTGATTGTTCTGCTTTCAAATTCATCATATCTCATGCCATCAATAACAGTTTCTTTTGGAAAATCATTTCCCTCCTTCAAAACCAAAACAGCAGGATTCTTACTATCATCTTTATAATATTTGAATCTAGGCTCGTTTTTATCGGGAGATTGAGGAAGCATATGATCTACCTGGAAAGTTTTATCTTTGATATGAGACAGCATTGCTGATGCTTGAGCGAAAAGCAGCTTGTTACTGACGGTTCCATCTTTATTTTTCTTTGTATCAATGGACTCAAGCAAAGAAAGAACACAATAAGCAAGGTCTCGTTTAGAATAGAAGTCCATATTGATAAAGTCGGAGCGAATCGTAGATTTGTCTACGCCTTCTTTTATAAGAGCGTTGGCAAAAGCGGAAGAAATCCAATCTGGGTCCAAAGCGACTTTCCCATAGAAATTCTTACCGATATTCTCAAAATATCTGATTGCATCTTTAGAATCGCCGCCCTTAATTGATTGGAACTTGAACATGAACAAGGTTGCCGATTTTACAATCTTGGTCAGTCCTTCTTTTGTAATAAGTGGGTCTGGTGTCCCGTCGTCCTTCGTGTGTAAGTATTCACACATTGCACGGAAGAACAAAGACTTAGGGTGCGAATAGCCATTCAAAGAATAAAGCTTGTAAAAGGTCGTGAATTCTGGTTTGTTGATAAGTTTTTCTATTTTCGCTTCATTTCCGAGCAAAGCAAAGCTATCCGCTTTTGCCAGCATTTCGTCAATCAGCCGTTTCAATGCTTCGGCCAGAGATGACACACCATAGATGCCGGGTAAGCATCTAGCGATAGCTTTGAATTCCTTCAAGTTGATTTTTTGGCGATAATAGAAAAGGAAAGCTTTAATGTATACCTGCAAATATTCCTCTAATTTATCATCGGTTTTGATGATGAGCTGTCCCCAGCGCATGAGATAGCTGGAATAATCCTTTTCTTCCAAGATTGAGAAGATGTACGTCTTGATTTTATCAATGTCATCCAACGGTTTTCCTTTGCTGTTAATAGACTCAAAAACTGAGAAGACACGAGGCATATCGATTGAGGATTGGATAGCAATGAAAAGAGTCTTATCGCATAAAAACGACAAAAAATGAAGAATTTCATCGGAAGCATCTTTTCTAATTGGGATCTCCTTTTCGATTCTTTCATAAACTTTGTGAAGCATGAGACGAAGATTACTCTCTGTAGCACATGCAATTGGATAACCATCAACAAGTTTCAAAATCTCAGTGGGACTATCATAAGCGGAATCAAAAATGAACTGGAACAAATCCTTGTCAATACTGGATAGAGTGATTAAACGTTCATTCTTGTTATAGTTTCTTTGACTTTGAGAGTATTTCCATAAAAAAGAACGAAGGTCTGCAATTTCCTTATCCTCGTCCTTAAACCCTCTTTTTCTAGCAATGGAAAAAATGGCGATTAGAATCATAGAAAAAGTTGTAAGACGCTGCTGTCCATCAACAACTTCGTATTTGTCTTTTACACCATCACTCCCTTTACCCATCTTGCGCAAGAAAAGTTGGCCGGTGAAAAGGCAATTTCGGGATTGATCCGTATTAGAACGATAAGCTGAAAAAATGTCATCTAAAAGGGAATTCACTTCCGGAGTGGACCATGTGTATGGTCTTTGATAAATCGGGACTTCATAGAAGTTCTGTTCAACTACCTGTTTAAGCGACCAAGGATAGGGTTCAAATTGGTTATCTCCCATGATGATTATGCTCCTTATATGTTTATTGCTCACATTATTATAGCAGGATTATGATGGGGCATCGAAGAAACCGATTTTTATATTTCTATTCTTAAGTTGAAAAAGGGGAGATGATATTTAAAACAATGACATCATTTTTGCTAAACCGATGCGTCCGCATACCTTAAAAAGAACCCGACAGAATCTTATCCGGGCATTGAAAAAAGTTCGATGAAATCTTTGTTTTTTCCTATTGTATTCGCATTTTGTTTTGTTATAATGCTTGCAGGAACGAAGGCGGTTCCGACTGGTGAAACACCATCAATCTGCAGGTCTAAAATAAGGCTTGCCATGGCCGTCCGCTTCCGTCCGCAGCTCGTCCGCAAAAGCCAATGTACGCTATTGATTGGCATTCTTTTTCTTACTTTGGACTGGCAACAAATTTCCTCCTGTGCGTCTGATTCCACTTCCGTGTTCCTTAGCGAGCCAAACGAAAGAAGCCCCCTATGTAGGACTTAGGATCTAATGAGGCGACTCATACAGGTTCAATTCCTGCCAGGCGCACCAAAAATATAAGAAACTTGCCTTGGGGAGAAGAATATCTTCAAGGCTTTTTTGTTAAAAGAGAACATTGATTCTTATTGTTCTTCTCCGATAAGCATATCTCTCAAAATAAGAGTTCCATTCTCTTTAGATGCTTTATTAGCAACCTCATCATTCCATTGCCTTATCAAGCCATGGTCTCCAATGAATTGGAGTTGCTTAATCAGTCTAGAGATACGATACATGCTCGTGTCCGTTACGAAATACGTCTTTTTTGAAATCTTATTATCGCCTAAAGTCGTTAATGAGTTGCCTTTTGTCCCATCAATGAGGGCTTGATATTTGGAATATAGCGTTGGACATTTATCACTTAGAAGACTGGCGACATTTTGATATGCCATTTTAGCTGTTATGAAGGAAGCGTAATAAGGAGTTGCTTTTCCATCAAGGATATTAAGATAAATATGGTTAAAGAAATCGATGTCGATGATGCAACCATGGATAAGACCACTACCGCCAATCTTTTTGATTTCGTTTGCTATGCGATTTTGGGCCAATTCATATTCGGAAAGGCATTCTTTGATAGAGTTCGCATACGCCTCCATCTTTTTATAATAATATTCAACGTCTTGATTCTCTAAATTAAGTTTTTTCCCGCCTTGCATGAAATACAGTTTTTCCTTTTTGCAAAGAAACATATACAAGCCATCTCGTTTTAAAAGATATAGTTGCCCGGGTTCTTTCTTGAGATTCATCCTCTCATTGATTCCTCGATAATATACTCGGTAATCAGCAAGGCTTATTGGATAAATGCCATCTTTATAATCTTTGAACCAGTCGAATCCAAAGTCAGTGGAAGTTTCTTTCCATGAAATCGATTTAGACATGTATCCCGATTGGTTATCTGAATAGACTCTTTTTATCCCATCGTCGTATCTATAGTTATTGTGAGTGTGACCATTAACGTATAAGACTCCGGGCTCGTATTTTTCTTCGCCAAGCCAATCCTTCACTGGCATGTGGGTCAACACAATAAGATGCATCCCCTTTGTCGCATCGATGACTTTCTTGTAATAATCACAGAACTTTTTTGTCTCCTCTATTTCTTCTTCTCTACTCAAAACGTTTTGATAAATGCCGCTCGTAGCGTTAAACGTAGGATTGGCGCCAGCAAAACCAATGCCTCCAAAAATAATGAGAGAGGCATCCCTCAGTTTTTTATGAAGATCGTCAGAGGATAGAGTCTTTAATTCTTGTTCGCTAATCCTAATAGGATCTCTTAAGAAAAAAGGATCAGAAGACTGAAAATAATAGACATCGTTTTGAACAAGATTGATCCCCTCATCTTCCAAAAGGCATCTGTATTTAGTTATTGTTTCTTCCAAACTTTGATTTGGGAATGCCCAAAGTTCGTGATTCCCTAAAGTGAAGAAAAACTTATTCTTGTGGCGGAACAAGACTGGGCATTTCAAAAATTTCTCGTATAAATCGAATTTGTCAGTAAGGTCGCCTACAAACAAAGAAATCTTAGTTTGCGTTTTATTAAAGAAAACGTTCGAGAGTTCACGAATTTCTTCTTCCGCATCGTATATCGTCTTGCAAGAATTAGCCAATAATTTATGCGTAAGATGTACATCACTCATATAAGATACGAGGAGCGTGTATTCGTTTTGCTCTCCTGAAACCAATCTATATTGGTCAATGGTTTCTAGTTCGTTGCCTTTTGTTACCTCGAAAGAGACACAAGGCAAAGAAGGGAGAATAAGATCCTCCTCTTTTTGCAGGTTAAAAGCTTCAATGCCATCCAATTTCATTTTTGCTCAAATGCGTCAATGCGTTTGTACTAATTCCCGATTTTCTCATTAAATCAACCTTTTTCATTTTCTCATCGATTAATCTTTTCCAAAGTTTATTATAGCTGACTGACATATTAAACCTCTTTAGTATTCATTATTTTTATCACAAATATATTTTAGCATCAATTTATTTTTGAATATGTCAAACTTTTTTTGATGTTTTAAATCTTTTTATGAATGCACACCATAAACCTAAAAAAAAGTGTTCCATTCAAATGCTTCTTAGAAAACCATTTTGTTTTAGAAAATTGGCCGGAACTAATTAAAAATAATTCTTTGGCAATGTTGGCATTTCATACATAATAATTTTTCCCTGTATAGTTAATTCGTCAAGCAGCCTGTTACCATGAAAATCTCCAAATTTATATTTAGAGTACTCTTGAAAAAGAATAGAGATTTTATTTCTCTCGCAAGATATTATTTCGCTACGCCTTTGAGAATCATAAACGTAATACGCAAATACAATTTTTGAATTGTTGCTTGGATTTGTAATGTCAAGTTTATCAAAAATTGAAAAGAAGTAATTATCATCAGCTCTATTTAAAGAATGACCAAAAATAATGACGTTACTAAATCCTGCCGGTATGAAATTATCAGAGCGCATCATATCAAGATGCATTCTCCGGCTAGTTTTTGTAAAAATGAACCTGGGGTCATCCGCTTTAAATAACGTCGTATCCACTCCAAAAATCGGCGACTCCAAATCGCCGTTTATATGATGAAATTTATCGTAAAGGCCTTCGATGGACGGAGCGTCATAGTTGAAAGTATCAATACTTGTGATTCTGTTTTGAGAACACAATTCTTGTATTGTCCGCTCAGAATCAGAAGAAAACCGTTCCAGCCTCTCTCTTATACCAAAGCTTATTTCTATCCGAGTCATGAGTTGGTTTTGAATGTATTCACCGAAATCCTTTTCGAATTGATTAAGCTGCTCCAATAGAAAAACGAAATAGGCGTCTTCGCTTTCAAAAGTTTTAAGTTTATTTTTTAAAAGGACGAAAGCGGCCAAACAACGATATTGAAACGACATTGGTTCTTTGCTTACATTATTTTTCAAGGCTTCAAAGACAATATTCCAATCACATTCGTTTTCAGAATGAGGCTCATCTTTAAGCCATTTTGCCATTACGCTTTCTACGTCACACCAGTTCCAATCTTCGATTTCGTCTTTGTGTTCATCTGACAATATTGCAAACAAAAAATCCCACACATTTATTTCTTTGATATTTCTATTTCCTGGAAAAACATGAGGTATTAGTTCATTGATGGACGCTTCTTTTATAAATTTTTTTGTTGTAACATTTTTAAGCTGATTTATGCAATTTCGTATACTGTCGAATTTTTCTTTACGTGAATTGAAATAGTCAACATATCTAGTTTCTAAACCACAATATAAGTCAAAGCCATTTCCTATAACAAGCTTTATTGCTGGCAGGCTATGGATTAAATCGTATTTTCTCATCTATTTTTCCTCTAAAACGTAATGCCGCTTTTAACTATCTGCGCAAGTCTGAGAACTTATTTTGAAGAATGGAAAAATCACTGGCGTTGTTTCTAATTTGCAAAGATTTAATGATTTTTCTTTCGGTTTCAGGCGTCCAGTAAATCGTTAAATCATTTTTTGCCCTAGTAATAGCTGTGTAAAAAATATTGTGAGTAATTAGTTCCTCTACTTCATTTGTTATCACGATCTTAACGGAATCGTATTCAAGCCCTTGGGCTTTGTGTATAGAAACAGCATAAGCAATCTGAAAAGGAATTTTGCAATCCTCCTTCATATCGTTTTCATAGTCTATATCTTTAGGATTTCTAACGGAAAAAGCAATAAGGCTCCGTCCGTCGCCAAAGTTCTTTACTAACTCAAATCCTTCTAATCGGTCAAAAGGATTAACGGATCTATTAACCACAATCTTAAAATGAAGATTGCCTTTTTCGTCCTTTTCCACTTCATCGATTTTCCCTTTTAAATTATTATAAAGCAGGGAACCAAAGCGAGAGTTTTCAATAAATAAAATAGGATCTCCCTTTTTAAACGTATACTGTTTCCAATAAACCGCAGGATTTGGGTTTCTTGTTTGAAGATAATTGTTAATGTTATTCAAGCCATATAAGCCATCGTAATTAAGGCAAAGAATGACTTCATCCGAGCTTGAAGTTTCGAATAACTCATCTCCAAGTTTTTTAGAAACTTTACACTTTTCAAATAGTTCAAATATCGAATCATCGTTTTCTCGTACCACTTTCCATAAGCCCAATAAATGTTCATTTTTTTGAGCTCGATAGGCTGAACAAAGTTCTATTTTTTCTGTGTCCGAAAGAAAATGGAACAGCAAAGAATACCAATTGCCGAATTGTATTGATTCAATTTGATGCACGTCTCCCAAAAGAAGAAGCAGTTTAAAATGGGCTTTCTCAAGAACGGCAAGCATATCTGTATTGGAAATGTTACTACATTCGTCAATAATTAAAAAATCGCAATCCGGGACATTTTCTTCTTTCAAACGTAGAAACCTATATGTCGTGAAATATTGAGTTCCTTCTTCACCCAATTTCTTTCTTAGATTCATTAAAGCTGGATTTGTGTTGGTCAAGCAAAGTACTTTTGTTTCTTTACCAAGTATTTTAAGAAGATAGCTTGCGAAGGTGCTTTTCCCGGAACCCGCACAGCCATATATGGCGAAAAGAGAACCATTTTTATACATTGTTTTTAAAGCCGATCTTTTCTGCGGGTCATCTATTTTAAAGCCTATCTCTTCAATCCTTGATTGAATGTAGGAGGTAAAATCGGGAACATTTGAACATTTCGCCAAATCCAAGAGCTTTTTTATCAGTTTATGACAAGTTTGTTCGGTGCCGTTTTCGTAGATATAATTTTTGAAAAACTGCAGTTTATATTCGTCTTTAAAACCTTTTTCGTTACACAGAGCATTAAACCTGCGAACACTCTCTTCTATTTTCTCAAAAGTGGTTTCACCAGGAATCTGATTGTAAAGTACGGATTTATCCAAACTCATTTTATTAACCCATCTTTTAATCATTTCATCTTCATGTTCCGCCAAAGGGAAACAATCTAACAGAGTTTCAAATCTAGGATTATGTTTGACCAAAGAAAAAACGTATGGCATACCATCGAAAAGAGAATCCGCTTTTCTGACCCTGATTTCATTACTTAAAATTGAGGAATAACCCAACAAAGGCATTTGTTCTTTCAAAATTCTATTGTTGATAGTGCGAAGAAGATATTTATAAACATTTTTTCCAATTTGATCACTCAAAAGAATTCTTCGAGATTTAGTTAAAAAGAGATACAAATATGATTCTTTTGTTATATGAATGGTATCTAAAAGGCGTTTGAAATCATACTTATCTGCAATTAAAAGCTCATCTAAAGGCTCTTTGTGTTCCTGAATATAAGATAACAACCGATGGTATTCTTTTCCTGGAGAAAAAGTGTTTTTTAAAGTAATTCCGATAATTTGCAGTAAACGGCTAAATTCACAAGGTCGAATGGCAACCTGATAATCCGTCAAAAAATTGAGGTGAACTTCTACGCCAAAAAGTGAAACAGGTTTCTTCAAAAATGAAGCTTTGATGGCGTAATTATCAAAAACATCAATTTTTGAAAAGGCGGTAAAGCGATCAAATTTGCTTAGGCCGTCATTCGCGCTCGATAAAGTGTATTCATAAAAAAGAACGTTCTGGCAATAAATGGTTTTCTTTTTCTGAACATAATATAAATCTCTTCCTCTCGAAGAACGACCGTCAAAGGCTATCGATTGCATGGCTTTTATGATTTCCAAATAGTATGTTTCGAACGTTTCATCTAAGTCCATCGGGAAACGATCCAATTCATGAAGAACGTCCAAGCCAAGTTCGTTTTTCAAATAGTTTTTTAAATGAAGTAGATTTTCGCAATATCTTAGCATTAATCTCTCTGCTTCTTCCCCAAAAGGAGAATAATGGGACAGGCTTATTTTTGAACGTTTGTAAAAGTCATATATGAATTTATAGCTTTTATTGGCTTCGACATATTTTAGGCCTTGAACAATATAGTCATATTGGTTTTTAAAAGTTTGGGGTTTGTTTTTTAAAAGGCAGCAAACACAAACGGCATTAATCAAGTCTCGCAAACGTTTTATCGCATCTGTGGAAACAGTTTCTCGTTCCTCAGCTGGATATCTTTTAATTGTTGCATCTATCCAGTCACAAATATCGACAACGTTGTTTTTCCAAAATTGAAAATCAAATTCATGTATCATTGTTATTCTTTTTCAACATCCGAAAACGCACCATTAGTTCAAAAAATGAACAGCGAACGCCGGTAAGATGTGCTTGCATTAATAAGTATATCAAAAGATATGTTTTTAAGTCTCGTTCCTTCTTAACATTCATCGAAAAGCGTTTGATTAGTGAGCGAGCTGGAAAAGCCAAAGTGCCCAAATGATCGACAATCATTTTTCGTACTTTAGGTTGAAAACAATACGCTATTTTCCGTCCTGTTCCAATCGGATGCATTTTGCTCTTCCAAACGAAAGAAAGGACTGTGTGAGACTTAGGATCTAACGAGGCAGCTCATGCAGATTCAATTCCTGCCAGACGCACCAAATAGATAGATTGCCTCCGGGGAGCTGGAGGTTTTGTTATAAGTGCAAATAATAATTCATTTGAAAGGGACAAAAGCTATTTTGCATAAGCAAATGATTGAGGGGCAACTCTTAAACCAAATTCCGTTAAGGTCTTTGGCTCATCATATACTTTGATTTTCCCAAGTTTGTAAGCGTAAGCAACCTTTCTGTCCTTAAAATATTCGTCAAAGAAGTTTTTCGTTATACCGGAATATTCCCTTGTCTTTTCCCAAAGGGCATTTGGATCAAGAGCAAGCACCTCGACAATCTCGGCTTCGGCAACTACTTTTTTGATTGGCGTGGTTTCGTAAATGATCAGTTTATTGACGTCCTTCTTGGCCGCCTTGGTACGATATTCGTATTTTTTTGTTCCGTTTATGATGTTATTCACGTGTTCTGGATTGATTGAAATTATTATTTTTTTCATATTATTTCTTCTCCTTCCCCTAATTTAACTAGTTCAAGATATTCTTCATACGAAAGTTTGGAATTCAATCGGGGTCCACCTTTAGTGCCGAGCAAACCAGCGGCATTCAAACGATCGTAGTTTATCTTATGGTCAAACGGCTTCAAATACAAAACTTTTACAATGGTTGTGTAATTCTTTTCATTATAAAGCTCGCGCAACTCAGGCTCCGTGAATACAGACCTGTTTTGGCATTCCTTAACAAGTTCATCGACGCTCGACGTTTTAATTACTTCATTAAGGATACACACCCCTGTGATGGCAGAACGGTATTTCTTATTATAGTCCGCCATACAATAAACACATAAAAGAGAGCCTGGTCCTAAATCAACGCCTTTCCACGCGGTAACATAAGTCTTTTCAATTGCGTAACTGCATGCGGTATCAAAAAGCGCGGGATTTTCATTCTTGAGGTGAAGATCTGGAAATAACTTTGTGTGATATTTGGAAACGATTGGCAAAAAAGAAATCGAGCAATCGTTCTTATAAAGTGGGTAATTGAATTTTGGATTTTTCGTCTCATCGTAATTCCGCATGTCTTTTACTAAGTAAACTTCACCGTTTTCCTTTGCGCCTTTTTCGACAAATCCCCATTTTTCCATCAATTCCTTTAAGCCGCGCACTTCCTGGCGTTTGTCTTTAAACATGGTGACATAAATCTCATCAACATCTCGTTTCAAAGCGTTGTCGAAGATGATTTTTAGGAATCTTTCGCCCAAACGAATCCCGATGCTATTGATTTTAAACGTTCCTACCTTAAGCCTTCTTTTCGGCGTAAGGCGAGGATTAAAATCGGAATAATCTTCATCTATTCCCTCGGCCTTCAAATACAAAAACCCCTGAATTCCTTCCTTATTTCGGAAAACGTATGCGTCATCCTTTGATTTTTTCGTTAGCCATTGGTTAAAATCTTCTCCACCATAGTCTTCACGAAGAGAATCGAAAAAGTGATCATTGATATCTAACGAGCTAATTTTGACTAGAGACACGGACAACGCGTCGTAATAAATTAAACTTGGGTTTTGTTTTTCAACATTCGTTAGGAATTCGCTTGGGCTCATCACCCTGTCTCGTAAATACAGTCGCTCCGCTTTTCTTAAAATGCCACGGCCTTCACTAATTAAAAAATCAGCTCTTCCGCTATATACCTGATAAAGAATCTCATTATCATTCTCACTATTCTCGTCATTTTCAAAAAGTGCGACAATTTGTTTGAAATAAGCATCACAAATTGTTGTTTCGCTTAATTTTTCATATGAATTTAGTTTGGCAATCATTGTCTTCTTTATGTTTTCATCCTTATATCCGTTCAACTCTTTTGCGGTAGCTGGATGATACAGCTTTGTCCCTTTGAACTTATCAATCGATTGATAAACTAAATTGATTTCTGAACAGCAATCATTCACGCTTTCTTTTTGGATGATAACATTCGTATCAAGAAGAAATCGGGCGTTTTGAAATTTGGGCTCATCTAATGAAATATCAAAAACATCGATTCCGTATCCCTTGATTTCATCGGCTGTGTAGAATCCATGGCATTCCTCAATTAGCTCGTCGAAGTCGGAATAAAGCCCTTTAAAATCCTCTTCCCAATGTTTTTCCAAAGCTTTTTCCCAATCATAAAACTTTGTTATTTTATTCACTCGGGTAACCGCGAAATCCCCAGAATTTTGATTTGAGACGAGAATCAATCTATCTCCCACATTTAAAGAGGTGTATTTAGGGGAGGCAAGACGGTATTCGTGTTTTTTTATGCCGTTTTTTATTAAGGGCAAAAACTGCGGCCTAATCTTGGCAATAATCGATTTCATATTCACTTACCCCCTTACATTTAAATTTTTAAACCTAATATTCAAATAAATAAAAATGAGTCTGCATGCGATATTCATTAAAACTACTATTTAACAACCGAAACTCTATTGTTGGTTATGAAAAACGGCGCTTATAAGTATATCAAATAATCAATCGTCCAAATAGATAAAGCGGACTCATACAGGTTCAATTCCTGCCAGACGCACCAAATAGATAGATTGCCTCGAGGGAACTGGAGGCTTTTGTTATAAGTGCGAATAATAATCCTTTAAAAAGGGGTAAAGTTATTTTGCATAAGCAAATGTTGAGGGGCAACTCTTAAACCAAATTCCGTTAAAGCCTTTGGCTCATCGTATACTTTGATTTTCCCAAGTTTGTAAGCGCAAGCAACCTTTCTGTCCTTAAAATATTCGTCAAAGAAGTTTTTCGTTATACCGGAATATTCCCTTGTCTTTTCTTTGCCAAAGAGAATGGCCACGTCTATAAATAAGTGCTTTCGTATTCACAAAAGTTGGAAACAAAATACCACAAAAATTGGAAGTGAAATGCCACAAATATTGGAAGTGAAATGCCACAAATATTGGAAATGGAAGATATGTTTTGCTCGAATTCAAGTTAGGTTCAAGTGAAATCGAAAGATTGATCAAAGAATACAACGAAAAAGAAAAACAAATGCCATTGAGACTCCCTGATTTGAAGATTGTCATCACTGGAACCGAATATGGTTATCGAAGAGAGGATGGCGTTTTTTGTCATTCCTATTGGTTGTCTAAAAGACTAGCGATTCCTTTTAATTCGCATTCAATCACAATACGGCCTTTGTTAATATCAACGCCGTTTTTTAACTTCATCCAAATAATTTTGTTGCTCACCACCATAACGGACAATAAGCCTGCAAATAATAATAAAGATAAAATCTAGTCTTTTTATAAAAAATGAGCGAGTTTTAATCAATAATTACTAAAAAATGAGCGAGTTTTTGTAAGAGAGTACCATTTTTATGTGCGTGACGCTTAGAAAGTGGGATTGGTTTCTCGTTTTCAAGAACTGTGAATGGCAAGCTTATCCTGACATTAGCTAGAACTGGCTCTCATAACCCTTTGTTTGGAGAATAAAGATTTGCCTAGCAGGCGCAGTTTGTTCATAAAGGCGATGATAAAAGACTTGTAAATCTATCAACGATTTAGCTTCTTTTTTAAGTAAGATATTAAGCAAGATTTAAGCAAGATGTTTTGCTATCGAAATGGAACAAAGCATTTCATGAACGAACCTTCGGCTTAGTAAAGTCAAAATTTTACTGAACACTTTGTCTCTATACAATATTATTGTTCACTACCATTGAACAGTTTTACACACCATTTCAAGGCGCGTTTCCGTAAGAGCGTTGTTCTTCAAAGCGTCAAAGACATCATGCCCTAGGCTATAAAGCCCTTGAAGAAGAATGTCGCCCTCAAAGCAAATCTAGTAAACAAGAAATCCAAGGTCAATCGAAAATTTAGACGTTTTTAAAGCAGTTTTTTGCGGTGTTCTTTGGATTAGACGGCTTTTTGGTTAAAAAATGCAAGAACTTGCAAAAGTTTTATTTATTAATCGTTACTATCAACGTCATGCTGTATAATATTTATGCAAGAACTTGCAAAATTTTTAGTTAGGAGAAGGCCATGATTAAAAGAAATGATTATCTAAAAAAGCTCATCGACCGAATGGGGAACGGGATGATAAAAGTAATCACTGGCATCAGAAGATGCGGTAAATCATACCTTTTATTCGAAATATTCTATAACTATCTACTAGAAAACGGCGTCGATAAATCCCATATAATCGCCTTGCAGTTAGACGACAGATCAAACATCAAATTCCAAAATCCGGATTATTTATATGAATATGTCCGTAATCAAATTATCGACAATGGTAAATACTATATTCTTTTAGACGAGGTACAGTTTGTTCACGACTTTGAAAGCGTCCTGAATTCTTTCCTCCACATTAAAAATGTCGATGTGTATGTGACAGGAAGCAACGCAAAATTCCTTTCTTCAGACATTATCACGGAATTTAGAGGAAGAGGTGATCAAATCTATCTATCACCACTGTCTTTCAAAGAATATTTCGATTATTGCAAAATGGATTTTGATGACGCGTGGAATGAATATTCAATGTTTGGGGGGATGCCTTACCTTTTAACCTGCAAGAGTGACGAACAAAAGATCAATTATTTAGAAAATCTATTCACTGAGACCTATATTAAAGACATCGTCAATCGTAACAACATCAGGAACACCGAAGTTCTAGAAGACGTTTTGAACATCGTCTCTTCGAGCGTCGGGTCATTGACGAATCCAAACAAGCTATCAAATTCATTCAAATCCATTAAAAACATCGATGTGGCGCCCAACACGATAAAGCAGTATTTGGATTGTTGTGCCGACTCTTTTTTACTACAGAAAGCGTATCGGTACGACGTCAAAGGAAAGAAATATATCGACACTCCTTTAAAATATTATTTCACTGATATCGGGCTAAGAAACGCAAGGCTGGGATTTAGGCAGCAAGAAGAAAATCACATCATGGAAAACATTATCTTCAACGAATTAATAATCCGTGGATATAAAGTAGACGTCGGCGTTGTAACAATCGGCGAAAAGAATGAGAACAACAACTACGTAAGAAAGAACCTGGAAGTCGATTTTGTTTGTAATCTTGGATACGAAAGATATTACATACAATCTGCACTTACTATCGACGAAAAAGGAAAAAGAGAGCAGGAAGAAAAATCATTGCTACACATCAACGACAGTTTCAAAAAGATCATCGTCGTAAGAAATAACATCAAGAAATGGAAAGACGATAAGGGAACTCTCTTCCTAGGTTTGAAGGAATTCCTTATCGATCCGGATTCCATAAAATCCTAGAAATTCGCTTATAATCCTATCGATTTCTAAATTTTAAATGTGCAAGGACTTGCAAAAATTTTAGTTAGGACATTCAAGCAAGCAAATAAATTTTTCTCCTATGGACAACGTGACACATAGTTACATGGCATTCATTAGCAAAGGAGATGAACCACCAAAATATCTCTATTCTCCATTTCAAAAGAGCGATGTCATTTAAAGCCATTTAGCTCATTTCATGTTTATGCTCCTAACAGATAAACAGGGAAAGTATAGGCTTTTTCGTTAATTGGACGTATTTTATCGTAACAATCCACCACCAGTCCTGATTTTATCTCCATATGGTATTTCGACAGAACGTTAAAGTTCTTTGTCCGTTTATTTGGTGCTTCGCCTTTTTTGACTTCGATAGGATAAATGGCATCCTCATCCACATAAAGAAGATCGATTTCTCGTTTTAAATACATTTATTAGCCTCCCGTCAAAATTATCCGTTAGTAAGCTTTTTATATATTTTCCGATGAAAACACTGGTCGACTAGTGTTTTAATCGCTGTTTTTATAACAACGAAAGTGATGACGTTTGTTGTTCCGATGCTACACTTTTTAGCGAAAGCATTTGTTTTGCACGTATGTTGCACTTCTTTTTTATTTGTTCCTTTTCAATCAACTGGTATAATGTATCTAGAAAAAGGAGATATTAGCTATGGCAAGCGTAAACGTAACAATTAGAATGGACGCCAATGATAAAGAACAGGCAGAGAAACTATTCTCGGAATTTGGTCTCACAATGAATGCAGCCTTCAATATGTTCGTCAAACAAGCTCTTAGAGAACAAAGCATCCCTTTCAAAATCACCAAGAATCCCAATATCCAATACATGGATAGGAAAACTCTCGAAAAATTGTCGGAAGAATCGGAGAAAAAGTATCGCAAAGCCTATGAGGAATTAGCCAAATAAGTCTGTATTTCTCTAAAGATGACTTTCTCCAAATCCACTCCTAACTTTGATTCGCAAGACCTCTATCCCACAGCAATCGATAAAATAACCAGACTTTCATTGGGATTTTTCCAATATGTTTTTATATCCTTTTTGAGACTTTTCCAAACAAATATGGCATCTAAAAACGGGCTTTTCCAAAAAATTCCATTTCACTATGAAATGATGTAGTAAATGAAGAACTCGCAAATATTTCGTAGAAAACAAATATTTTGTTTTGAATATCTTCTCCTTTTTCGATAAAGTGAAGACAGCATGAAAAGCAAAGGGGATTCTGAAATCTTTTCGGGCAACGAAGAGAACGTATGTGAAGAATATTCCCTTTTTCCTGCGGAAGATTACAAAACGCTAGAGTTAAAAAACGAAGCTAAAGAGGATTTTGACGTAAAAGAAATCTCTTTAGGGGAAGAGCCTCCTAAGAAAGAAGAAAAAGAGGGGCTTAGTAAGTTCGATAAACTAAAAGATAAGATTGTTTCCCATACTTCAACGGTTGTTACCACGGCTGCAGTTGCCGTCGTTTCCGCTACCGTCCTTGGATTTGTACCTGAAGTAATTAAAGAGAAAAATCCGTTTGGAACTTTAATTGCAGACTCTTTGGTTGATAAGACTTCTTTTCATCAGATTTCTATCGAAGGAGAAATGGAGATTGGTGATGAGGTTTCCCGTTATTGCGCATTGGTGGAAGAATACGGAAAAGACGAGAGAAAAGAAGAATACTATACAGATTTAGTCTTTACCGATACGCATTTTTCTTTTTATGTGGAAGCAATCTATGGTCTTGAATCCTATCGCTATACACTTCTTTCCTATTCGGAGGAGGAAAAAGAAAACGTCATTTATTCCTCTTCTTTGATTCCGTTTAATCTTGATCAAGGCTACCAAGGGAACTATCAAAAACTAAAACCAACAGAAACAAAGATAACGTTTACCGAAACAGATACGTATGAAGTCGAAATTAATACGGGATATCAAAGTCCTTATCCAGATGTTTTCCAATATGAGGTTTCCGCTGTTACAAGAGAAGGCGAAGTGTTAGATAGCTATAAAGGAACGGACCCTTTAGTGAAATTGCATGTCCCATACGGTCAGGATCTCTTTTTGGCTTATAAAAATATTTCTTATTTTGCCTATGAAGAAATTATTTCTGAGCAATATATGGCATCCGATTATAGCGTAGTCTCATTTCCTCGCCTTTCTTTTGACAATACATTTGGTTTTGATGGTCAAAACTTCACTTTGCCCTATTTTTTTGACACCATTTATGAGTTTTCTTCTTTTTGCTTATATCTCACTTTAGATAATGGGGCAGGAAAGAAAAAGAAAACAATTCAAAATTTGGAGAAAGCTGGAACAATTGTCTTAGACGAGTATGAAGGTGAAATCGGAAACCTTGTTTTATCTGGTGAATTAGAGTTCCAAGATAACAGCTTAGATAGTTATGCACATAAAGTGCCTATTATTGAGAACACCTACAATTTGCAATATCACCTCAATGTCACATCATTACGTGCAGATTTGACAGAGGTAGGAACTGATTACATTCCTTTGAGTTTTGAATTCGATTATCTTCTTCCGAATGATTATTCCATTGCTATTTATAACCAAGATCGAACAATCGATGAAAAATTCGCATTAACGGACTCTTATTATCTAAAGAAGGTGCCATCTGCCGATGGGGATACTCTTTCCCTTGCTATCCTCTCTCCGGATGGAAACGAATGGAAGAAAGTGTCGGATTATACAATCCTTGGTGTAAGTGAAATCCGTAGCACGTATGTTGAACCGACAATCTCTGATTATGTCAATCCGAATGACTTTGTCGTCACCTATAACGATGATGATACGGTTAATGTCTATCGAAAGGTTGGTTTCTCTTCTTCTGATCCAAATATTTATTTAGACACGATGCTATATGAAGGAGTCACTGAAGATCCCACCACTGGCGAAAAGAAATATTCCAATGCCATACATAGCAAAACGACAGGTACCTATTCCATTATGGAAGATTTGCCAGCCCTTGATTATCGCCCAATATATTTTATAAATTACGAAAAGGACGGAATCACCTATCAGATGAGTAAAGAGATACCTTCGGGTTCTTTAAGGCTAAAAGATAACGAACCCGTTCGTTACGAGGCAAGTTACGATGAAACAAGTAATTCCACTAAGATTATCGTCTATAACCATTCAAACTATTTCATCAAGAACGAACTTTTAATCGATGGAATTTATTATTACTTTAATGAGTACGTAGAACATGCTGGTTCCTATATGTCTCTTGTTCCTGGAAATGTCCTAGGAAAACAGATGACGTTGAGTATGACTTTATATGATGGCAATTATGCGTCCTATTCAACCGAGTGTGAGATGAAGGGTAATCGATATAAAACATACAATTTCAATATCAATGCATAGGAGGTAAATGATATGGAAAAGAAAAAGAGAAAGGTGTCGAAATGGATCTCGACGATATTGCTAAGTGCAATCTTATTTCTATTTGTTTTGATTTGCATTTTGCAATTGGCTTTGCCACCAGAGAACGGTTTCGTCCCTTGGTCAAAAGAAAACGTCATAGACCTAAGCGCAATCCCAGGGATGTTACAAGCAAACTACAAGGTTTTCATCCATTGCTTGATCTTAATTGTTATCGTTATCGCTTTATCTAAGCTAATTCGAATGATTTTTAAAAACATCATGCAACGCTCTGATCGTGCCAAGACCGTTATCACTCTATTGGATGGCCTTATCAAATACGGAAGTGCAATTGCCCTCTTCTTCCTTATCTTGAATGCTTTCGGCGTGAATACAAGAGCTATTTGGGAATCGGTTGGTGTTATCACCCTGATCATAGGTCTTGGAGCCCAATCGCTTATCGCTGATATTATCGCTGGCGTTTTCATCATCTTTGAAAATGAGTATAACGTTGGTGAGATTGTATCCATCGATGGTTTTAGAGGAACCGTAACGGAAATTGGTATCCGCGCCACAAAAATTACGGATGCTGCTGGAAATATCAAAATCATCAACAATTCTGACATTAAGAATGTCGTTAATCTTTCTCGTGAATTATCCTTAGCAGTCGTAGATTGTGAAGTCAGCTATGATGTCCCTATCGAATTGGTAGAGAAAATATTGAAAGAGAACCTTCCTGCCATGAAGGAAAAGATCCCTGAAATCATTGAAGGGCCTTTCTACAAAGGCGTTTCCGAATACAAAGCAAGCAATGCCGTATTAAAGATCCTTGCTAAATGCAAAGAAGAGGACCGTTTCCAAGTGCAAAGAGATATCTTAAGAGAATACCATCAGATTTTCTTGAAAAACGGTATCGATTTCGACTATGACCGTGTTGTCGTAGAAGAAAAGAAGAAGAAAGAATATCACGTTCCTGAGCAAACAAAGAAAAAAGCTGAGAAGTTTGTCGAAGAACAAAAGACTGCTTCAGCAGGCATGGAAGAGCAACAGAAAGACTGATTCCCGATGGACGTTTTATTTCACAATAAGTCTCATAAGGCTTTCAGTTAGCATTTAGACGATTTCCCATGAATGTAGCAATTTTTTAAGAAATTCCCAAAATTGCCACAACATTTTTAAGGAGTTTCAGTATCAAAACATAAAGCCTTCGTAAGCTTATCGAATTCGATTTGCTATTCCAAACTCACCAACAAAGCGCCATAAGTTGGCAGTTAAAAACCAGTTGAACACATCTTTTCCCTAATAAAATGTGTGTGGAGTGCATTATTTTCGCTACGAAAAGGTGTTTAACATTAATATTTTTCGCTACGAAAATGTGAGCGACATTGATTTTTATCTACAAACTTAGCATAATATTTTTAGAATTTTTCGGAGGTTTTTATAGAAATGGCCTATTTAAAACGTAAGATAGATGGCTTTCTTTTAAAATGGAAGGAAGACAAAGACAAAAAGCCTTTAATAGTCAAGGGATGCCGACAAGTAGGTAAAACCGAATCCATTAGGCATTTTGCCAAAGTGGCAGGTTATCAAAGTGTCATTGAAATCAATTTCGTAAAAGACGAAAAGTATAAAAAAATAACCTTAGATGGGTATAGCGCTTCAGCAATCATAAAAAATATTTCATTGCTGGACCCTTCTAAATCCTTTATACCTGGGAAAACATTAATATTTTTTGATGAAATAAGCGATTTTCCCGATATTGCAACTTCTTTGAAGTTCTTTAAGGAAGATGGGCGTTTTGACGTTATTTGCAGCGGCTCTATGCTTGGAATAAATTACAAAAAGATTGAAAGTAACAGCGTTGGATATAAGACTGACTACGAGATGTATTCAATGGATTTCGAAGAATTTCTATGGGCGAAGGGTTATAGCGAAGCAACAATAGAAGATATTCTTTCGCACATGAAAACACTTACTCCTTTTAGTGAACTTGAAATGTCCCTATTTCATGGGATTTTCCTAGACTACGTGATTCTTGGCGGAATGCCTGCAGTTATAAAAGAATATATAGAGAAAGGGACTTTTGAAGGCTCTCTCGATACCCAACATCAGCTTATAGCCGACTATAAAGAAGACATAAGGAAATATGCAGAGGGGATTGATCAAACAAGAATATTAAACGTTTTCAATAGTGTTCCGTCTCAATTAGCGAAGGAAAACAAAAAATTCCAGATTTCGAAAGTCGAAAAAAATGCGAAATTCCGTGATTATCGTGGTTGCACCGAATGGCTTGTAGACGCAGGAGTCATCAACGCGTGTTATTGTTTGAATGTGGCGGAATTACCCCTCTCAGGGAATTGCGATATTGACAAATATAAGTTGTATTTCTCTGATACGGGTTTGCTTGTTTCGCTCTTAGATGAAGAATCGCAAGAAGATTTGCGAGCAAATAAAAATCTTGGTGTTTATAAAGGTGCGCTTTATGAAAACATCGTCGCTGAAGCGTTAGTTAAATCCGGTTACAAGCTCTACTACTACAAAAAAGAGAATGGAACATTAGAAGAAGACTTCTTCATTCGTACGGCAAATAATCTGATACCTATCGAAGTAAAAGCAAAAGGCGGCCATTCAAAGTCTTTAAGAACATTGATCTCTTCTAACGAATATCCGGACATTGCATACGGTTTCAAATTATCAGCAAACAATATCGGTTACAACGAACATATATACACTTTTCCATATTTCTGCACATTTTTGTTAAAAAGAATGATGAAAACTTTTGTGCCGATAAACGATTAAAAACCCTTTGTTCAACTGGGATATTAGAAGCAAATCCACCATTTGGGTCTCACTTCAAACTCCAGGACCTTTATTTATCCAGGAATTCCAAAACCCCTTCGCATAACTAAGTTGTTGTAATGTTGCTTTATCCATAAAACTTTTCCTTAATTAAAGTCTTCCGGGAATTGTATTTTCAGTTTTTGTTTTCTTCTTTCAATTTCTGAAGCCAAACGGATAACAAGACAATCGGCATGTTGCTCTAAATAGGAGAAATCACCATCCATTTTGCCTAAGCCATTGACGATGACGAAAATCGACGTTTTCAAATCAGATACGTAATTATGAACAGTACTTGCATCACAAATAGCAAAAGCGGTAGCGAGATCATTACTCAAACTTTCTATAAGCGGTTCAACATCTTTAAGTAATCTCTTCAATTCGAAAACGTCTGCATTATAGACCGTTTCCCAGTCAATTTTGTTTTCGACAAGAGAATTAAGATACTCAATAAGATCGCCATTTATTGTTAATTCCCGAATGAAAACCACTTCTTTTGAGTCTAAATCATTATCTGTGACCGCAATTTGTAACAAAGAGAACTGAAGAACGATATCAAAGTTCCTACAAAGAAGCTCCGAATTAAATCTTTCCTTTTTCCCATTGTCCAAACGTTCGCTAAGCCACTCTCCCATCGCACTAATCTTAAAGTGGCTTTCTTTATACGCCTCCCTACAACTATCAAAAATCGCCTGTAAATCTGCCATATTTTTTCCTTTACGATTGATTATTCTTTTGCTCTTTTTATTCGGATGAGTTTTCCTTTTTCATCAAATTAATACTAATGAAGACAAAGAAAAAGTAGTTTAAACAGATTCCCTAGCAGTTAAACAAATCCCTATCATTCATGCTTTTTTGTTGAAAGTTAAAAGTAATGACGTTCTTAATGCGTCACTTCTTTAAGCGATGACTATAAATTGGAGAAATCAAAATCGGAGCAAATCATCTAGGCTTATAACATTTGCAAATATGGAAGAATATTCGTTTTTATATAATCCGTAGATGCTCCTGTTTATCGTAGCCGTGAAACAAAAAAATAACGTTTCGTGGCTAAGATCTTTCTTCAATATTACCCTTTTTGCAATTCATTTCGTCAATTAAATAAGAAAATACTTAGTATTTATGCATATTTCTCTTCATTTTAGAAATAGAAGGTTCTTTTTGAATGGTTATATAGTAAAAAGCCACGAAACGATATTTTTTGCTTTCGTGGCTTTTTACAAGTGAGGCTATTACATTTTTAATAAGCTTATAGCATCTTGCATATTCTAATAAGGATAAAGGCTATAATATTCCAGTATAGAGGATAAGTATGAGCGTTAACGATTCAACGAAACATCGCCAAAACTTAAAGATAGGCGATCATGGCCATCTATCTGATTTAAGAAAAGGCCAAGTTGCAAAAGTCTTAGACTTCCATAATGATAATGCTGCATTAAAAAGACATCTTTTAGATATGGGCATAACCAGAGGTGTCACAGTGAAAGTGAAAAAAGTCGCGCCATTTGGTAACCCAATTGATATAGAGCTACGTGGATACGAATTAGCGATGCGTATCGAAGATTTAAAAAACATCGATGTCGTTGTAATAGGTAATGAAAAATGAGTGAGAAAATGATCATCGGCTTAGTTGGTAACCAGAACGCTGGCAAAACAACTTTATTTAATGCCCTCACTGGTCAAAACGCTACAATCGGTAACTGGCCTGGCGTGACCATCGAAAGAAAAGAAGGATATATCAAAGGTGAAAAGAGTCTCCTTTTAGTGGATACCCCTGGGGTATATTCTCTTTCTCCATACACGAGCGAAGAACAAGTAACGCGTTCTTTTTGCTTAGATGCCAATCCTGATTTAATCGTCAATATCGTGGACGCTACCGCTATGGAACGTTCCCTTTATTTAACGACGCAATTGATGGAATTAGATGCGGATGTCATTGTCGCAATGAATATGGCGGATATTCTAGAAAAGAAAGGTATCCATATCGATTTTAAGAAGCTTGAAGAAGAATTAGGCGTATCCATTGTACGAATCTCCGCTAAAACAGGGGAAGGAATTGACGACCTTATTTCTTTGATTAGAGACAGAAAATATCGTAAGAACCCGAAGAAGAAAATCTTTGCTCCAGATGTTGAAAAAGAATTGGATCATTTGCAAAATGACCTCTATAACGAACTAGAAGATAAGAGAGAACTCCGTTTCTCTGCCGTAAAACTCTTTGAAAACGATCCTTTTTATCAAGCATTGAATAACGGCTCAACAAAGAAAGAGGTTGCATCCTTAGAAAAGAAATACGACATGGATGCGGAACAAATCATCGCGGATGGTCGTTATCAGTATGTGACGAAGATAAAGCAAGAATGTTGCGCTCAAAGTCCAATGCCTGAATCTTTGACGGATAAATTAGACAAAATCGTCCTCAATAAGTTTTTAGCCTTGCCTATTTTCTTGTTGGCAATCGGTTTGATGTATTTCTTATCGGTTGGGGTTGTTGGATCAATTACGAGCGATTTCATCGACGCTTTGTTTAACGGTTCCACTTCCATAAGCATTTTCTTCCATGAAGTTCCTTTTGAGATAGAAGGCTTAGGACCGATATTAGGCGATGCTATCGAAAATGCAGGCGGTTCCGTTTGGGCTTCTGATTTGATTGCCAACGGCATTATTGGAGGTATCTCCACTGTTTTGTCTTTCGTTCCTCAATTAGTGATGTTATTTATTTGCTTATCCATTTTGGAAGCGACAGGATATATGTCTAGAATTGCCTTTTTCTTAGACGCAGTCTTTAAGAAATTCGGTTTATCTGGCAAATCCATTATTCCTTTTATTGTGGGTACAGGTTGCTCCGTTCCAGGGATTATGACGGCAAGAACGGTTGAAAATCCAAAGGAAAAAGAAATGACGGCAATGCTTGTTCCTTTTATTCCTTGCAATGCCAAGCTTCCTATTATGTCTCTTTTAGCAAGTCTCATCTTCCCTAAAGCGGGGTGGTTAGTAACCTTCCTTTGCTATATCTTCTCTATTGCCATAATCTTGCTAGCAGCCATCATCTTGAAGAAATTTTTCTTTAAGGATGGAGACGATTCTTTCATTTCTGAACTGCCGGAATATAAATTGCCTAATGCCTATTATGTTTATCGTGATGCAAAGGATAAGACGCTAGACTTCCTTGAAAGAGCGGGAACCACCATCTTCTTATGTACCTTTTTGGTATGGTTCTTCACAAGATTTACTTGGAGCATGCAATATGTTGGACCCGTTGGAAGTTTTAAGAATCTTGATTCAATGAACGTCTCTGCTTCTATACTTGCGAGCATCGGTAAGATTCTAGCCTATTTGTTTATCCCTGCTTTCGGAGGGCATTATTCTTGGGGATTAACGGTTTCTGCTATACAAGGTCTTATCGCAAAGGAACAAATCGTATCCTCTTTATCCGTTATTGCAGGCGGAGGAAGTAACATCCTCTCCCCCTCTTCGCCATTCTCTTTCCTTGCTACGATGGACGCTAACGGAATACTTACGTCATTATCCTTCCTTTGCTTTAATCTTTTCTCTATCCCGTGTATCTCAGCCGTGACCACCTTAAGAAGAGAGTTAGGTTCTGCAAAGAAACTTCTCTTCACCATGGGAATGGAATTGCTTATTGCTTACCTAATATCTACGATCATTGGGACGATTGGCTGGGCCTGTAATGGCTTTATGGGGGTGAGTGGCTTATGAATTGGGTAGATGTCGTTGTTGTTTTATGTGTTGTTTTAGCGATCCTTGCCGTTATTTTCTATAAGCTATATCCCCTTCTTTTTAAAAAGAAGAAGGTTTCTAGAAAAGCCAAAGAGCTCATAAAGGACTATAACAAAGCCAAGAAAAAGGAAGGAAAGTAATATTCAAAAGGAAAAACCATCAGAACCATTCTAAAAATGAATGGGTTTTAACATTGGCTATATTTCTTGAATTTCTAGATGTTTCTAGATTTTTCTTTCGATAAATAGCCATTTTTAATATTTAATGCTAAAAACATTTCTAGATGTTTCTAGATAATTTCTAGATGTTCTAGATGGCATTTTCTTTTTCGAGCTTTGCCCTATTGGTTAGATAAAAGAACGCTTTTCCTTTTTGTGTTTTAAAAAGATATCCTTCTTCAACTAGTTTTTCGAGAATATCGTTTCTAAGATGAGAAGAGGAAGATATTTGTAAAAAAGAGGCAATTTCAGTGATCGTTCTTTCCTTTAAGTAACAACACGAAAGAATTCTCTCATCGTAGGAAGAGGCAATTTCCCTTAAAAGATGGATTTCAGGATAAGGATTGCCTTCACCGAGTACCCCTTTTTGGAAGGTCAAATCAGGTAATGTCAAAGTAAAATAATCATCGTTGCAACTAACAAATGGTTTTTGAGATTCTTTAGCTTGACGATATTCTTCAACGATTTTATCAAAGCCCGTCCCTTTGGCTTCCATCATGTGCAAAGACTCCAGTATTTTGCAAATAAGCTCATTTCTTCTTTTTGGCATAATTTGGCTAATTTGTTTTTCTTGTTCTAGGTTCTTTCCACCAAGTAATGATCCTGGCGAAGTGATTTCTAGGCGGTCTTTAAAAATATCAAACTGTATCTCTGAACCAAAAATAAAATAATTTCGATGAGCGAATGCGTTAACCACTCCTTCAAACAACGCTCTTTCTGGATAAGAAGAGAGATCAATTCTCGAATCATTTGTTTTTTTATAGCCAATAGTGGAATGATTTTTAACAAAGTCAACGACTTCGTAAATGACCGATATAAGACATCCCTGATATGATTGAGAGGCGGAAACAACATTCCCGCCTTTATCAAAACCAGGATAGACAGAGCATTTAGCAAGAGTTATTAAATCTTCGCAATTATCTTTGAATAATAAAGAACCTTTAAAGAGACGTTTTTCATTATTCATAAACCCGAAAGAAATCAAAGTCTTATCATCTAGTTTTTTTCCAGGATTCGTTTCTTCATATTTAGCAATTAACCTCTGGTAGTCTTTTTCCTTATAGATTTCATCAGTCAAAACCAAATCGTATGCAATCCTTGTGGATTTCACAACAAGCTGAGCGATTTGTTCAGGGGAGGCCGTTTTTACTCTACCGAATTGACGAATATAACACACAGGTATCCCATTTACATGAACATAGACAGGGGTTTTTTCTGATTTTTCAACATCGATACGAAGAATATATTGATCTTTATACGTCTTACCTAAGCTTATTTCTTTGACTCTTAAGGAAATATCAGGTTCTATTCTTTCTTCCACTTTTTGATAGAGAAGTCTTGCTGCTTCATCAATCCCAGAATGGTCTAATGGTTCCAATTCATGGGTTTTATCGTTAACGCCCAAAAATAAAGTGCCTCCTTGAGTGTTAGCGAAAGCAACAATTTCCTTCAACCATTTCAATTCGTTATCGTTGCCTTGCTTATCGAGACCAGTTAATAAGCGAACTTTCAATTCTATACCATAATTTTCATTATCTATTTCTGGAAATAGCTCGTTAATTTTCATAAAGAACCTCCTTTTTATTCCTGTTAAATTTTATACTAGTATCTAGACTATTTCTAGATGTTTCTAGATTTTTCTTTCGATAAATAGCCTGTTTTAATATTTTACGTCTAAAACATTTCTAGATGTTTCTAGATAATTTCTAGATGTTCTAGATAAAGAAATAATCTCATTAGAGGGGATTCTTTTAAGAAAGATTATTCTAAACATGGGTTAGAAATATCAAAAGAAAGCAATGAAGCCCCCTGCATTTGGGTTTGTTGCTTACCTTTATCTTCATGGATTATAATTTTGCCATGGCATTTTTAAGTTGGTTTTTAGGAAATTTAGTCGCGTTTCTTGCTTATTTCCTTTGCCATCTTTTCAAGAAAAAGAAAGAGCAGTCTACAGATCCTATTTTTTCTAAAGACGATCTTTACCGTTACGGAATTCCTTTCGGTTTAGGCTTTCTTTTTGCTTTGATTTTCTATTTCTGTTTCCCTCGTTTCCCTTGCTTAAATGGGACATTACCTTTTTTCTTTCTCTCTCTTCTATTGCTTATCATTCATCCTTATCGTTTCTTTCCTTGGAAAAGCAATAAGCCAAGTAAGAAGAAACTGATATGCTCTTCCTTACTTCTGCTAGGCATCTTCTTAGAAAGCTTTACAAGCAACCTCCAAGCCTATCCTTTAGGAGGGAATGCTTATTCTTTTGATGCGCTTAGCACTTCTTCTGTCATATCAGGAAGCTATGAAAAATTAGAAGATGGTCGTATCCAATTACAGAATGGGTCTTATTTCATCTTAAATTGGGGGAAAGAAGAGAAGCCGAAGAACATCTATTTGAATTTCTCCGAAAGAAATGGAGCAACCATTAAGGCAAAAATCTCTTTTTCTACCGATTTAGTGAATTTCAGTGAAGATGGAAACTACCTTCTTGATACGAGTAACGGGAATTCTAATGTCTTATCTTTGCCTACTTATCCAGGAGAAACAATCAAGGCATACCGTATCGATTTCTCTTTCCAAGATGAATATTATGCGTCGCCTACGAATGCCATTCTTTCTTCTTTTTCGCTAAACGTCCCCCTTCGTTTTCATTTTTCTTTGCTTCGATTTGGAAGCTTTTCCATCGTTGTGCTTTTCTTTTCTTCTTTAAGTACGTTCCTTAATAGAAACAGGAAAGAAATCTCAGAGAGAACCCCTTATCTAATATTAGGTGGATTTGCCTGTCTTTTGTTCTTAGGGACTTTCTTCTATATGGTGGGCAATATAACTGATTTTGCTACGCCCTACCCTATTTCCACCGAAGATCTTCATGCCCATATATCTTCTACCACCGGGAAAACGGATATATTCGTTTCTCTTTTCGACGCTTTTAGAAAAGGAAGAATCGATTTAGATTTGGCGGTTGATCCCAAACTATTATCCTTAAAGAACCCTTGGAATCCTTCGGAAAGAAGTTGGGCGAATGTTTCCTATTATTGGGACCACGCTTTCTATAATGGCAAATATTATTCTTATTATGGGCCAATGCCTGTCCTTTTAATTTCCTTCCCCTTTTATTTCTTAACGGGAATGCGTTATGTTTTAACGGCTTTTGGCTTAGAAACCATCGGAATGGCTATTTTAATTCCTTCCTTCTTATTTGTATTGCTTGAGATTTTCCAACTCATGCAAAAGAAATTTGATTGGGTGCAATATCTTTTCTTTGCTATCCTTGGAAGTGTTACCTCCATGATGATTCTTGCCTACACTTGGAAAGATGGGGTTTATCATGAAGCAATTTATCACGTTCCTGATATATATGGGTTGGCTTTCTTTGACCTTTTCTTTGGTTTTATTTTGAATGCTTACCGCAAAAAGAAACTTCGCATTCTTCCTTTAGCACTTGCTGGTTTATCTTTTGTTTTTCTTGTTTTTAGCCGCCCAAATTTGTTTTTGGGATTATTGCTTGCTCTTCCTTTCTTATTGGGGATATTACGTGAAAAAGAGGCCTCTCCTAAAGAGAAAGTCATCGAATTCCTTCCGATGTTCCTAATCTTGCTTACAGGGGGAATCTTGGCATGTTTATATAATTATGCTCGTTTCGATTCTATCTTTGAATTTGGCCAATCTTATCAGTTAAATATTGCCGATCAAAGATATCTTTCTTATTCGGCAGAAAAGCTTCTTCCAACCTTCTTCCATTTCTTTTGCCAAGGGGGTAATTTCTATAACGTCTTCCCTTATATATCTTGCACTGTGCAACGTTATAGCTTTGAAAGCACTGCTTTAGCCCCATACGTCTCTTCTTGTTATGGTTTATTGGGGGTTCCTTTCTTCTGGTTAAGTTTATTTGCGCCTTTCCTTTTCTTAAAAAAGGCTAAAAATCCAGAGAAAATCATGGGCATCATTTTCCCTTTCTTCCTCTTCTTTTTTGCTTTTACAACCTATTCTAAAGCAGGCGTTTGCCCACGTTATTTAATTGAATTTTTCCATCTTGCAACGATTATCTCTGTCTTTACTTTCTTGCAATTACAAAAAAGAGTTCAAGATACGCCTGTACAAAATTGGGTATTAGGAGGAGGCTTCCTCATAATGCTTATATCCGCGTTCGTGTGCCTTTGCCTAAATTTTGATTCCTTTGATGGTATGAAAGCGGGCAATTGCTTTGGCTTGCTTCTTCGTTTAAAGGAAGCGTTCTTTGCTTATAATTTCTGATTTTTCTTTAAAGAAAAGATACTCTCTGCCTGAATAAAGGATCTTTCGAATTCTTCTTTTTCTTTCTTTTGAAAAGAAGAAAGAAGAAGGCCTAAAAAGAGACAAAGTATACCCACAAAAAGAGAGAAAGAACAAACGAGGAATATTGCTAGATTCTCCCTCCCTCCATTCGCAAGATAATCAAGGAAACTAGGAATAAAGAAACCAATACCTAGAGCGGAAAAAAGAAGGAAGAAAAAAGAATAGAACGCTAAAGGACGATATTCACGGAACAATCTTCCGATTGTTTTTAAGACTTTGAACCCATCACGAATCGTATGAAGTTTAGAGAAACTGCCTTCAGGACGATCACGATAGGTGATAGGAAGTGTTGACAGAAGCAGATTATGGTTAGCGGCGAAAGAAGTCATCTCCGTCTCAATTTCAAAGCCCTTTGAAGAAATCGTGAAGGATTTCACAAAGCGATAAGAGAAAGCGCGGTAGCCAGTCATAACATCTTTCACATTCGTATGGAAAAGATGATTGACTTGGAAACGGACCAAATCATTCCCGAAGTTATGAAAAGCGCGCTTATTTTCTACGTAATACGCTCCAGAAAGACGATCGCCAATAACCATATCAACGTTTTCTTCTTTAACACGACGAACCATCTCTGGAGAAGTTTCTAACCCGTATGTATCATCTCCATCCACCATTAAATAGACTTCGGCATCGATATCGCGAAACATGCTGCGAACAACATTTCCTTTGCCTTGGCGAGCTTCTTTTCTAACAATGGCTCCGGCTTTAAGGGCTTCGGAAACAGTATTATCCGTGCTGTTATTGTCATAAACGTAAATGGTCGCATTAGGAAGATATTTCTTCGCGTCTAGAATCACTTTAGCTATGGTAATCCCCTCATTATAACAAGGGATCAATACGGCAATCTCATCCATAAGTCTTCTCCTTAAACATGCAAAGGCGCGTACCATTGACACACGCTTATATATGTAACAATGCTAGCCATAACGAAGCAAGAAACAAGTCCTATTTGAAAAACATCGTTCAATTTCTTTAATCTGGGATTGCTTATATTATCGCTTGAATCGACATGACCCCCAAACAAAGCCCCAAATCCAAGCAAGAAAGTAGGAATGTAACGGATATCGCAATTGCAAGTGTATGGCGATTTATAAATAAACCATACAAGCCATCCCCAATTGGAAATAAGAATGGATGCGATAGCTAAGCTTCTTCTCCAATCTTTGGGCTTATTCCTTTTAATCAAAGCAAAAACAAAACGGATGGGGATCATTACTAAAACATAAAGGACAAGCAGAAGCGCTGTAGCGTATAAAACAGAAAGTTGCCAATAAGAATGCCCCCACTGATATTCGTTATAAAGAGCCTTTTTCAAAACATTGCTCGTTAAGGAAACATCTTGAATCATATTCCATTCAGGATATTGAAAATGATAAACGAAGATGGACCAAAAACTTTCCTTGTTCGGCCAAAGGAAACAAGCTTGCCAAAGAGGGATATTGATAAACAACCGCTCATTCTTTGCATCAGAGAAGAAGAATATATCTTGTCCAAAACGAATCTTGCTATAAACAGGCCAAAAAAGACCGATCGGAAAGACAATCAAAGCAAAACAAACGCCTTTTAAAAGTAATTGAACCCAAGGCGTTTTCAAAGAAAGAGTTTGTCCTTTGCTTGCTCGAAGACTATCTATGAAAGCGACCGCAAGCATTGGAATAAGAGCCAAAGCAACAATCGCACCGCCAAGTTTGCAAGACATAGAAAGTCCTATATCTAAAGCACAAAGCATAGCACTCTTCCAATCTCTCTTTTTCATGAAAGTAATGCCACGATAAAGAGCCGCAAAAGCAAAGAAAGCGGACATGCCATCATTGTTATCCCAATTTGCAAAGAAGAAAAACATCGGGCAAAAGACAATGCAAGCGTAGGCTAAAGGAAGGGCTTTGCCCTTTAATCCTAAAGCCGTCAACGCTTTATAAATGTAATAGTAAGTGAACCAAACAAAACCCGTCCAAAGGATTCTATTCATTTCAAATAAGGTCCATTCCGTATTGCTCATCACATAGGAGGAAATAGAAACGTTTCCTTCCGCTCCATGAACCATAAGGGAATTAACCTTCATAAAAAAGCCCGTAAGCATATAGAAGGTCTTTGGTTGATATCTCTCCCCTACAGCCGAGAAAGAGAAATCGTAAGCGCCATTTTGAAAGATAATCTCTGGTACCCTTCCTGTACGGAAAACAGTCATAATAAGACCAAAATGACCTGAGCCCCCATCAAGAATCCCATCTTGCATAAGGTATTGTCCGCCTGTAGACGCATAATAATCGTCATGTTGGTTCCAATGACGGCCATAATCCCAAATCGGTGTGCTAAAGGAATAACACATTGCTATCGTCATTGCCATCAAAGCCAATAACAAACAAGCGTTACCTGCATTGAGTCTTCCTTTGGCATAAAGCCACATGCCCCAAATAAAAATAGCCACGTCCAAAGCTCCGCAAAAAACACGGAACAAGATAACGCGAACATTCCAATAGCTTTGATCGGCACTAGAATAAGTCGGAGCCGTCTTAAAACAAAAGATAAAATAGACGACATAGAGGAAAAGAATACAGCCCAAAGCGAAAGCAATCCATTTCCAATGGGCTTTCAAATAAGAGAAAATCTTCTCCCAAAAGGAGGGGATTTGTCTTTTAAAAAGGGGTTCCGTTTTCATTGGAAGATTATAACATGTAAGCAAGGTTTTATTGCAAAATGATATGAAGCAAAAAAGGGAATATGTCCGCTTTCTTATCCGTTTTATTCAACAAGGCCTTTTTTCTTAAGGTATTCGTATAGTTCTACGCCTAAGAGATAATGTCCTTTAACGTTAGGATGAAGTCCATCCATATAAAGGTCACTAGGACCCGCAAGTCCTTTCGGGGGAGCAGGAAGCTTGCTTTCTATGTATTCGATTCCGAAAGCGTCGCATTCTTTTCGGATGGCTTCACGATAGCTCTCTAAAGGAGGAAAGTCTTTCCAGGTTTTGCTACGTCCATCTCCATGTGGGTTATCTTCATCTTGACGTGGGGTTGGAAGAATGAAACAAATTTGTTCTTTCTTTAATCCTTTTTGCGTTAAAAGATAACGGATGAGTTCATCTAAAGCACCATAGAAAGTCCAGCGTGTTTTATCACCCATCTCACCTAATTCCGCATCACCATGTCCAAAGTCATTCGTTCCGCCAAATACGAATAAAAAGTCACATGGACCCATCCATCTTGCACGGAGAATGAATTCTTCATCGGGATTGTTATTGATGCTAACGCGTTGCTTAGCAATACGTGTTCCTCCTACGCCATAGTTTCCTTCTTTTGCTTTAGCCAAACGGCAACAAACAGCAGGGAAAGCATTTTCAGAACAAAGAGCTCCCGCACCCTCGGTAATAGAATCGCCAAGGAAATTGATAACAAGTGATTTCATATTATTATTTTATCCTAAATGAAATCACAGTTTTTTACATTCAAGGAATTTCTGTTTGTCGTTATGACGTTATTTGTTTCCATGCATTTATGACGTTATTCGTTTCCATTGGAAATTATAGAAGACAAAAAAGAAAAACAATTCTTTTTTTA
This sequence comes from uncultured Mollicutes bacterium, assembly GCA_900540385.1. Lineage (GTDB taxonomy): Bacteria > Bacillota_I > Bacilli_A > RFN20 > CAG-826 > UBA4951. The sequence continues at coordinate 20,735 of UQFY01000001.1, read as the reverse complement.
AAAACGATAAGCCCCTCAAGAAAAGCGGTCTAGGGTTTCGTTTTAAATATTGGTGAAGCATATTTGATTTTAAATGATCGGCAAAAACATTTTGTCGTATATTCTTGCTTACCGTTCACTAACAATCACTTCTAAAGCACGGATACAGCCCGTGGATTCATCATACTCTCAGCCCGAGAAATCAATCGAGAAATTTAATTGGATTGTTTCATCTTGGTTGGTAGCTCCATACCAAACCTCTCCATCTTCGTTTTTCGCATTCTCCAAAGGCCATTCGTAATACTTGTATTCATTAGCAAGAACGTGCCAACCATCTTTTTTATCCTTTTGAGGATACCATTGGCTATAAAAAGAATCGTGAATCCCTAGTCCAAAAACGTTAAAACCATAGAAAGGATTCCTAGTGAGAAGGCCGATGCATTCTCCTTCATCATTAAAATAGATATAGGTTTTCCTTCCTTCGTACAGTTTATCAGCCTTAATAGAATAAACGTTGAATTCGTCTTGTCTTCTCTCCTCGAATTCCAAACTGTTTTTCATAGATTCAAGTTCGCCTCCCAAAGGAAGGCAGGAATTTTCTTTCAAAATCTCAAGGTCACTTTTCTGATTCTGGCAGGAAAACAGGAAAAAAATAAATGGAACTATGCAAAATGCCTTATTCATATCAATATTTCTCCCAAATTAGGCTTTCGACATCGTCAATGTTTGCGTATGCTCTAAAAGAGCCGCTCGTTTTAGAGAGGTTACTTTGAATGGTCACATTGCCACCGGAAGCCCCCTTTGTTAGTATTACCGCAAGGCTTAAGACACCGATTAAGAATAAATTTTGCATTCAAGCATCCTCTTTTCTTTAAAAAATTATAGTTCTTAAAAGGTAAGTTTCAACTAATTGCAAACTCATTCTTTATTTTATCGTGTATTTTTAGCAGTTATATTCGCTGTTTTTGCTAATTTGAAAATATTTGTTATGTCTACCTTGAGCATTATTATGTAGAAGAATGTTTTGAAAGGGAGAAACGTTGGTTTTTGGCATCATATGGCAAGATAAGCATTACAAAAACAAGATGTTGAGATTCAATTTATGGGCATAGAAAAAAGTGGAGCAAACGCCCCACTCTTTGTTTCATGCTTTTAACCAATTGGTTTAATGGTGAATACTTCAGATACTGTCAATTTACAAGTTCCACGATTCTTAGCCGTGATATTGATAGCGATATGGTAATATCCATCATTTTCAACGGTGAAATCGCCTTTGTTAGTCAAGGTGTATATCGTGTTACCAAGCGTGGCTTTAAGTACCATTGTGAAGTTTGTGGTATCCGAAAGTATGAAGCGATATGTCCTTTCGCCCTTCCCATTGCCGGTGAGTTTGAGGAGGAAGATTCTATTTTCATCTTTAAGGAATTTACGCTCCACTTCCACTTTGTTATCTGTTAAATTCAAAGAAGTCCCTGAAGCGTAGTAACAGTCTCTACAAGTACCATCTCTATAGTAGTTGCTATCGTGTTTATGAACATCCGTAATCTCGACTTTGGCGATTGTTCTTCCTGATTCTATCAGAACAAAACTACGTCCAACGAAAGCAGGCATAGAGTATGGGAAGTAGAATCTAACGCCCTCAACTGTTTCCCCTGGCATTATCATCGTCGTATCTTTCGGGAAGAACATTCTTGCTTCTCTCTCCGAACCAGTGTCTACGAACCTGATGGTAGGAAGGTATGCTTCCTTGGTGCTATCCATTAATGGAGTATGTCTGCCGCCTTCATCTTTGGTGTAAACATAAATATTCCCAACAACACGATCGTATTCCAATAGCGTGTCCTTTTTACTTACCGTGTAGCCTCTTGCAATTTCCGTTTTGGTAATGCCAGTGACGAGGAACATGATGGTTTCTCCGACCGTTGCTTTTTCTAATTTTTTTCTTTCTGCTTCCATAGCGGTTACAGTCACAGACTTTTTGATTTCGTGGATATAAACAGAATCTCCGACTTTGAGTGTTCCACGAGCAATTTGCGTTTGAATAGCGACGCCCTCTTTACTAGGGAAGGTGTAGATATCCTGGATACCACAATAGAAGTCAGCAGTATCGTAGTTTTTCAAAGTTACTTCGGTGATTTCCCCGACATTTAATGCGTAATTCGGATTGGCGAGTTTTAATTCTGTAGCAGGAACGCTTTGAACACCCGCCACATCAAAAGACGCATCAAGCGTAAGCATTATTTTCTCTTTTGTCGAAGTGTCGATACTGACTTCGATTTCTTCTAATTGGATTTGTCCATCAACAACTTGAGAGCCTAAATCTCTAGAAAATTCTTTCTTTGTCAATGTCACTTCGTATTGGGCGATTTTCATTTCACCCGTTTTTTCGGCAGCATCCCACTCTCCAGCTTTTGGAAGAGTGATTTTATATTCATAGATGCCTACGTTAGATGGTGCACTTGTTGAATAGGCTTCGGTGCCTTTCTTTCTATATTCAACTTGCATGCCTTCCTTATCTTCAGTTGTAATGTAGCTATCTAAGGCATAAGGCTTTGCATTATAAACGAATTCACTTTGAGAGACGGTAATGCTTCTTGGTTTAAAGGCAAGAGCAGTTCCTTCAATGGTCTTTTCTTCATGGAAGGCGCAAACGGTACAGGTTCTTTCGTCTACTCTATTTTGTTGATAAGCCGCCTCAACTTTAACCGTCCATTCCCCTTGATGTTCGCTAAAGTCTTTCTTCATTGGATCATGGTCAGTGCAACTTGTTTCATGCCAATGTCCAGTTGCATCTTTCTTCCACTCGTCACTCCATTCATGGGTTGCCGTATTTTCTACTGTTCGTTCGGTTGCATAATTACAAACGGAGCAGACTCCTTTTTCTACTTTGTTGGTATGGAGAGATGCTGGTGTTTTCTCGCTCCAAACGAAACTGTGGTCTGCTAAATCTTTCTTTTCATTGCAAGATGTATCCTTGCAAGCGTGCCAATGTTTTGTCTCATCATGTGCCCAGGCAGTAGAAAAATCGTGTTGATGAACACTTTCTAAAACGGATGGAAGGCTGCTGGATTCCTTCTTCTTGCCACAGCTAGCCAATGAGCCTGTCGCAAGAAAGAAGAATGTTACAGCCAATGCGGATAGTTTTTTCTTCTTCATTCTCTTTTTACGCTACTTATTTATTATTCCCCAGTAGCGTAATCACCTCCTTATGGAATGGGGATGAATTTATCATCATTCTTCTCTGTTTATATCGAATATTTCTATTCTTTTACGACAGAGAGAATATGTTCTAGTTTCAAGATTCCTGTGACTCCTGTAAGAATCATTTGGGATCTGTCAGGCGAAAGGGAAAAGGTTACACCCGCAAATAAACCATATTTATGAGCAGGAAGACCCACTTTTAAGTCTTCTTCGGAATCATAGAAAACGATGATATTTCCAGTGAGTTTATAAAGAACGGTACAGTTATCTAAACTCGTTTCTCCTTCCATTTCCACGCCAAAGGTAGCCGAAGCCTTTTCTTCTACCTTATCAAAGGTAAAGTTGATAATCGCGGCTTCATTCATCTTCTTATATTGCTCTTCCGTTAACCCCATTTCCCCAAGGAAGGCTTTCTTTTCTTCTTCCGTTCCACTCCAAGTTAAAACCGAGGACGTGTGCTTAAAGGTTTTTCCTTTGATGCTATCAAAGCCCCATTTAGCATAGAGAGTGAAAAATCTTGCAGGCATATAGGTGAATTCAAAAGGTTTTTCTGCTAGAGTTGCTCCACCATCATTGCTTTCATACCAACCAGCAAAAAGAAAACCTTCTTTTGTTGGGGAAGCTGGCGCTTCAATTTTTGCGCCTGCTGGAGCGGAAATACTTGCTACCTCACTTCCTCCTTTACTATCAAAGGTAATGGTATAGGTGCTTTCTTCCTTTGATTTATCAAAGTTATGTTCCTTCTGCCCGCAGGAAGCGAGTAAAGGGATTATCATGAAAGATAACAACGTCGTTTTAAGCGTTTTGCGTTTCATTTTTAAGCTCCTTTTCAATAAGTGGATGGGGAATTTAGAAAATTTTAGCGACACAAGAAAAATCATAGAAGTGCCATTCGGCACCCCCTGCTCTTTTTTAGAAAACAACATGGGAGCATTTTTATAAGCGCATTGTAAAAAATCATAGCAAGAACGCTGGTTTTTTCATTTTCAGGCAGTACTGGGCTTTCCAACGTCAGCAATCGCATAGGGCAGTAAAAAAGACGTTGTTTTATGAATCGTATACTTAAATTCGTAAAAAACGTAGAAAGAAAATGATTTGATTCAAGAATACTTCATAGTTTGTTTTGGCTTAAGGTCTTTTGCTTCATTCGTACGTCAAAAGCAAAGTCAGTTCATGCTGAGCGGAAAGCAAAAGGTCTGATATCAGCTTTACGACATCGCTTTTTGCATTTCTTCAGCTCCAAGCGTTTTTCAAAGACTAAAAAATCGCTTAAAGATCGAGAATTATCTTCTATAATTAGTTTTGTAAAAACGTTAAGGGCCGATCGTTACATTTATTCGTTTTCGATCGTGTCCTTGCCGATTTAGTAAAAATTAACATGACAAAAAGAACCAATACATCCATCACACCTACTGCCATCGAACTCTTTGCAGGAGTTGGCGGTTTCCGAGTTGGCTTAAATGAAGTCACTTTCGAAAACGGCGCGGTGAGAGAGAGAGAGAGAGTAAGATTCGTTTGGGCAAATCAATGGGAGCCCTCAACGAAAACTCAATATGCGTTTGATTGTTACAATACTAGGTTCCCATCTAAGCACAACTCCAACAAGGACATTTGTAAGGTAGATAAAAACCTTGAAATACCTGAGCACACTCTTTTAACAGGCGGTTTCCCTTGCCAAGACTATTCTGTCGCAAGAAGTTTGACGCATGAAAAAGGAATTGAAGGGAAAAAAGGGGTACTTTGGTGGCAGATAAACGAAATTCTTGTCGCAAAGCATCCTCCTTTTGTGCTGTTAGAAAATGTTGACCGTTTAATTAAGGCCCCTTCAAAACAACGTGGTCGTGATTTTGGAATCATTCTTCGTTGCTTTGCAGAGCAAGGCTATGCGGTTGAATATAGAGTTATTAATGCAGCCGATTATGGTTTCCCTCAACGCAGAAGAAGAACGTTCATTTTTGCCTATAGAAATACCACTTTATTCTATAGAAATATCATTGATTTAAGTCCTGAGAACGTTTTTAAAGAAAGCGGCGTTTTTGCTAAAGCCTTTCCCATTGAAAAAGAAGAAATAAAAATTAAGAAAACGGACATTTCCAAAAAGGTTTTTAAGGACCTCCTAGAATTGCAAAAAGAATTTGCGTTCCCTTTTGAAAATAGCGGTTTGATGATAGATGGAATCATTTACACAGCAAAAACAAATCCAGTCTTTGAAAAACCAACGACGTTGGGGGAAATAATTGAACGCGGAGATGTTAAAAAAGAGTTGTTCTTATCCGAGAAAGCTATTCAAAAGTTTAATTACTTAAAAGGCGGTAAAAAAATCGAAAGAACGGCAAAAAATGGACATAAATACTATTATTCTGAGGGACCGATAGCCAACCCAGATTATTTAGATCGCCCCGCAAGAACAATGCTTACAAGTGAGGGAACGGTGAATCGTTCTACGCATATCATCGACGACCCGAAAACAGGCAAAAGAAGAATATTAAGTGCGCTCGAATGCGAAAGAATCAATCAATTTCCAGATAACTGGACTGATACCATGCCATATAAAAAGCGTTATTTCATGATGGGGAATGCTTTGGTTTGCGGAATCGTCAAACGAATTGGCGATGTGATTATCCCAATTATGAAAGAGGAGAAATGACATGGATTTCAAGCAAGAAACATCCTCTTTAATAGAGTTTTTAAAGCGATATATTGGCATGAGCTTTGATGACTTGGCCCGCCTTACGAAAATGGTTTCTAAATCCAAGTCCAGAAACGCCTTATTAGTAAATAAACTAATCGATTCTTACAAAGGTGCGGGATACGGCAAAGCTTTGTTAGAACATGAATCCATCTGGGTAAAGACGATTCAAACCGATTGTCAAGGCATACCTAACGAATCTATGTCTTTTCCAACCATGGATTTCTCTTCTTTAATCGAAGAAAAATGGGAGAGTTCTACCCTAAGAAAGCATTTTTCATATCGTTTCCTATTTTTTGTTTTTGAAGAAAAAGAGAATAGGCAGGTTTTTCTTCAAAAAGTTTTCTTATGGAAAATGTCAGAAAAGACGTTGGATGGTGAAGTAAAACCCGTTTGGTTAAAGACGAAAGAGATTCTTTTATCTGGCAACGTGGTAAATCAAATTAATGCTAAAGGGAATATAGTCCTGAATTTTCCGAAAGAAAAAGATACGAAAGTATGTCACGTAAGGCCGCATGGAAGAAATTCCATGGATTTAGCCAATCTTCCAAAAAGAGACGCCAATACGAGGTTCATTGGTCTTTCAAAACAATCTTTTTGGCTTAACAAAAAATATATAGCAGAGATTATCCAACAAAATTAGGAGGAACAGTATGGTTATCATTACAGAAGAGCAGTTAAACAAGTGCGAGAAAGGTTTGCCCAAACGACTAACGATTAACGGCATGCCTGGCGAATATGCTTCTTACAAAATTCCATTAAATCTCCTTTATTACAACGACATGAATGGTCGTATATCCACATATATCGAAGAATACGACGAAAACCATAACAATTCTCCTTTAAAAGAGTTGCTCAAAAGCGATAAAGAGAAATATAACGATGTTATTGCAGGATTTATCAAAGAATCCTCGTCCGACAATTTGGTTTCATTCAACAAAACAAAAGAGGATATCCGCGCAAAGGGACAACAACAGCCAGGTGTAATTCTTTCGGACGGGCGCATCATCGATGGCAATAGACGTTTCACCGCGCTGCGCGAACTTTTCAAAGAAACCGGCGATTTAAAATTTGCTTTCTTTGAAGCGGTTTGTCTTCCCGCTCCCCAAGAAAACGACAAAGCGGCTTGGCTTGCAATTAAACTTCTCGAATTAAATCTTCAGTTCGACGTGGATGAAAAGAAAGACTATAACCGTATCGATTTCTTGGTCAGTTTCTATAAAGATGTGATGAATCCGTTAACGAAACTTTGCGATGAAAAAACCTATTGCCACGCTTCAGGAATGAAGGCCAACGAGTTTAAAACGAACACAGCGGTTGTCGAAACCATGTTGGATTATCTTGATTGGAGAGGAAAGCCAAAGGCCTTTTATATTCTCAAAAACGAAAAATTAGATGGTCCAATCGAAGACATTGCCAAAAAGAGAACGAAAATGTCCGAAGAAGAATGGAATGAGAAAAAGTTTTATATCTATTCTGCCATGACCATAGATCAAACGGGGGACAGGACTAGAAAGACGAGAGAATTGCTCAATTCCGCAGTCAAGGAAGACGCGCTATACCATGTTTTTAAAGAAACCGTGGACACCCCTGACGTAAGCAACAAAATTCTTAAAGTTGTATCCAAGATCGATTATCAAGCGACGACCCCAGAGGAAAGTGAACAAATGGCAAGGGATAAAAGCGCTTTGGAAAGCATTTTGAATAAAGCTTATAGAGATGGCGTTTTCAAACAGCAAATTGAAAAAGAGGCAAACGGTCCAGCTAAGGCAATGGAAAACGTTTTAAAAGCGTTAAACGCCATAGAACTTTCAACTGTGCAAAATTTGAAGAGCTCCGAAAAAGAAGAATTATTAAGCAGAATTGATGCCGTGGAGAGCAAAATTCAAGAAATCAAAGATGCCACTAAGTAGTTTAAAAGAAATACCTCTAAAGCGAAGATACGATCCTTCAGCGGATGGCTCAAATCTATTGAAGGATTTTTACCTTCCTTGCTTATCCGTTTCTAACCGTTATGATAGGATTTCTGCTTATTTTTCTTCAGCCATTTTAAAAAGTTTTTGTTCTGGATTGCATAAATTTTTTGCTAATAAGGGCCACATCCGTTTCATTTTTTCCAATCAAATATCTCCGGAAGAAATGAAAAACATTGAAGAAGGATACAAGACCAAAATGGATGACATGGCAAAAGAAATGGATAGAAACGATTCTTTTTTAATGGATGATTTTGAAGTGTGCAATCTCAGCTATCTAATCGAACATGGCCTGGCCGAGGTGAAAATTGCTTTTATGTTGAACAGCGAATCTGCCCTATGTCATATCAAAGCGGGTATTTTTGAAGATTCTAAAGGAAACATAGTTTATTTTGATGGTTCAGGTAATGAAACAGTCAGCGGAATTCTTAGGAATGCCGAAAACTTTCACGTTTTCACAAATTTCAGCGGACAAAATCCAGATGTTGATGATGGAATATCTATGTTTGAAAAGCTCTGGAACAACACATATTCCCCAGGTTCCGTCCACACCGAGTATCCTTGCGGAAAATTATTCGAGAAGCTTAAATCCTATTCTAAAAACAAGATATTTGGCTCCGAGGAGGAATATTACGTTTATAAAGACTGCGTTGTTATCGATGTTGATAAAGAAAATAAAAGTTTTCGTTTGAAAGACTATTCAAATGAAAAGCTATTAAAAAGCCCGATGGTGCTCAAAACAAAATTTGGCAGCAAATGGGAAGAAAAAGAAGACTCCACATATATCATCAATGATTTAAGCGTTCACGTCCTTCGAGACATCATTCTTCCAACATTAAAAACGTTTGGTATCCATTACATTTTGAGCGTCGGAGCCCAATTATATTTAGATGAAAATGATCTTAATTTAGAAAAGCGAATCAAACTTGGAGTTGCGATAAAAGACAAGAAAAACATGAATTTGTGGAGCAATTCCTTTTATGAGTTTAAAAATATCGTCGACGAAGAAATGACGAGAAAATTGAAAGACAGGCAAATGGATAACGCTTTTTTCCATTTCGCTATGCAGTCATCAGCAGATTATTCCGTCCCTGGAACTGGAAAAACATATATTTCTTATGGCCTGTTCGCTTATTTGTCGCATCATTTTAAGGATGGTCAAAAAGCAAATCATATCGTCGTATTTGGCCCTCTAAATTGTTTTAGAGCATGGAAGGACGAAGGAAACGCCATCTTCGAAGGAAAAAGAAAATTGGCTTTTTTCGACATAACTGAGCACAAATCAGACTATGTCAGAGCATTAGATAAAAATAAGTACGATGTCTATCTTTTTAATTATGAATGGCTCTCTTCTCCTGAAAAAGCAAAACTATTACAAAATAGAGCATTAGATTCCAAAACCTTGCTCATTTTTGACGAAATACACAAGCTAAAGTCTATAGTCGGGATTCGCTCGAAAGCGTTTATTAGTTTACTTACAGGATGCGCTGAACCACCTATTTACAAACTTGCGTTAACAGGTACCCCTCTTCCAAATTCTTTTGTGGATATCTTAAATTATCTGAGAATTCTTTACCCGGATGATTTATATAACGCTTTTGGAGGGGTCGTAAGCGAAAACAGGCTTCGCCAAGCGGATAATAATCCGGTCATCGAACAAGAAATCCGCAAGGTTCTCTACCCCACGTTTGTTCGCACTACAAAAGCCGATTTGTCCGTCCCTCTACCTGACCCCGATGATTCAGCTACATGTGGAGTCGACCCGACGCAAGCCGAAAGTGCTCTACTAGAAATGGTTTGGAAGGCCTATCGCAATCCCTTGCTTAAATACATTCGGCTTATCCAAGCAGCTTCTAATCCTGAATTGCTTAAGAAAAACATATCAATTGGTGATTTGTCTTCTTTATATGATGACTCCGATAGCTTGGGAAAGCCTGATTTTCAGAGTGTCATTTCTAACGATTTTTCACTTTATGCTAAAGATCAACTTGACCTCATAAATCAAATTGGATTGGCATCAAAAACGAAAAAAGCCATTAATTTAATTGAACAGCTAGTTTTCCAAAACAAGAAAGTATTAGTTTGGTGCTTGTTTATAGATACCATAGATTTAGTTCTTTCGAAACTTAAAGAAAAAGGAATTCGTGTCGTAAGCGTTTCAGGAAGAGATGCAGCTTTCGTTCGAGATCAAAAAATAACTTCGTTTAAGTATGATGATGTTCAAGTACTTGTAACGAATCCAAATACGTTAGCAGAATCCATATCTTTGCATACTGTATGTCACGATGCCATCTATTTGGAATACGGTTTCAATTTAACCTATATGTTGCAATCCAAAGATAGAATTAATCGTGTCGGCCTTCTTCCTGATCAAAGAACGCACTACTATTATTCGGTAGCAAGAAGACCATCTTATGGATATGGTTCAATCGACGAATCCATTCTCGATAGGCTTCAACTAAAAGCGAAACGCATGTTGAACACGATTGAATCTAATGATATCAACATTTCTTACGATGGAGAGACCGATTCGGAAGACATCAAAGAAATGATTAACAATTATCTCTCAGAACGTTGATTTTCTTCATCGCTCTTTTTCGCATAAAACTATAAACTAATATAAATCTAATGTAACAATAGAGTTTTTAGGAGTCATTTATGCAAGAAAAATGGATACCGATTGGAAAAATGGCGGAGATTAATCACGTTTCTATCGCCACATTACGCTTATATGATGAGATCGATCTTTTGAAACCTGCTTATATCGATCCAGAAAGCAAATACCGTTACTATACGATTGAACAAAATGCTAGGTTAGATCTGATCGCTTATATGAAAGATTTAGGTATGTCCTTAAAAGAGATTCAAAATGTTCTGAATAATGAGAACATTGATGAAATCGAAGAAGTTCTCTCTCGTAAGAAGGAACAAATATATCAAGAGCTTCGTACCTTAAAGGCAAGATTAAATCTCGTGGACGATTCTATTGCAAGAATCGAACGTTACCGTAATTCTCCTAAAACAGGCATATGTTCCTTAGAATACATTTCGAGAAGATACATATACGGTATCCCTTGTTCCCATGATTTCTATAAACAAGGAATATTAGGGTATGAGAAAGACCTTCTTTGTTTAAGGAACAACCTTATCGAAAAAGGGCTGGAACAAATCTATTCTTATAACGTAGGGACGTCGATTGCAAAAGAAGATATTGAAAAAGGAAAACTAATCGCAAAGGATATTTTCATTTTCTCCGATCACAAAATCGAAAGCGTTCCGATGAAAATCGTCGACGCGTCGATGTTTGTAACCCTCTACCTCTCTTCTTTTGAAGACGAGAATGAAGGAATAAAGAAACTTCTCGGTTTTTGTAAGAAAAACAACTACACCATCGCAGGGGATTATCTTTGCGAAGTCATTACGGAATTCAATATTTTTGATGTTTCTAAACGAAGCATGTTTCTCCGTATTCAGATACCGGTTAAGTTTTATTGATATATTGTTGACTCTCATCCTAGCATAGACTTTAGAATGGATTTAATCTCGAAAGGAAACACAAATATGAGAAAAATCAGAGTCGTTCAATATGGCTGTGGAAAAATGGCCAAATACACCATCCGCTATGCTTATGAGCATGGAGCAGAAATCGTTGGAGCAATCGACGTAAATCCAAACGTTATTGGCATGGACGTTGGCGATTTCGCTGAATTAGGAGTCAAAACAGGAGTCAAGATTAGTGCCAATGCAGACGAAGTCTTAGACAATTGCGATGCGGATGTTGCTATCGTTACCCTCTTCTCCTTTATTAAGGATATATATCCAATGGTTGAGAAATGCGTCACAAGAGGAATCAATGTCATTACTACCTGTGAAGAAGCCATTTATCCATTCACCACGGCTGCAGCAGAAACCTATAAATTAGATAAGCTTGCTAAAGAACATGGATGCAGCATCACCGGTGCCGGCATGCAAGATATCTTCTGGATCAATATGGTCGCCTTAGCCATTGCTGGCGCTAATAAGGTTGTTAAAGTCAAAGGGGCCTATTCCTATAACGTTGATGAATACGGTATGGCTTTAGCAAAAGCTCATGGTGTCGATTTAACGAAAGAAGAATTTGAAAAACAAATCGCCCATCCATCTGTTTTTGAAGCCTCTTATGCCTACAACTCCGTCGAAGCCCTAGCTCATAAACTTCATCTCACCATCACAAAAATCACCCAAAAACACGTTCCATGTGTCTTAGATCATGATTTATATTCCTCCACCATGGGCAAAACCATCGAAGCGGGAAGAGTTATTGGTATGTCCGCTGTTGTCACAGCCGAAACCTTACAAGGCATTACCATTGAAGAAGAAACAATCGGAAAGGTTTATGCGGAAGGTGATGGAGATATGTGTGACTGGTACATCGAAGGCGAGCCAAATATCGAATACCATGTTGTTAAACCAAATACGGTTGCCCATACATGCGCTACAATCGTGAACCGTCTTCCAACCTTAATCAATGCACGTCCTGGCTATATTAGCTGTGATGAGCTTGATAGCATCAATTACCTTCCATATCCAATGGAATTCTATATTGACTAATTCAGCTTAAAGCTAAAGGCATCCTTTCAAAGAAAGCGTTAATATTTAGGAATATTCCAGCAAAGCCTCTGCCATGAAAGAAACATGGCGGAGGCATTTTTGTTTATGAGGAAAAACAAATATGAGCAGCATCTACAAGAGATGACCTGCTTTCTGAATTTCCTCGATTATTTTTGTAAAAAGCAATCATAACTTTTATATTTTCAAGATAAAAAGAAAAGGCGCGTTTTCACGCGTCTTTCCTCAACAAGGAACCATTTATTCGTAAAGCACTTTGTTATTCGAAGCATCGTAATGCCAATAACGATAATCATTGGCAATTGGATTAGCAGGCGCCGTTTCACTATAGAAAGCAACAAGCACTTCGTTATTATCCCATGCCGCACTCATAAAGTCGTCCACCCAAACTCCATTATCGGGATCATCATATTGGTAGGTTTCCACAGGGTTTTCAAAATAGATTGCCGCATCTTCTTGATCAGAGAAGTAATCGAAAGCATCGTAAATGACTTCTTTGCAAGAAGCAGGAATGAGCACTTCAACGCTCGAAAGAGCATAGGAGAAAGCGCAAGAACCAATCTTTGTCAGTTTCTTTCCAAAGTCCAAAGAGGTGATGGTATAGGCATTGTCTTCATCTCCGAAGAAAGCGTTGTCGTCTATTTCTGTCGCCCCTTGGAAAGCAAGTGAAGTCAATCCAGAGCACTTATTAAAGCCAGAAGAACCGATTTTAACGATTTTTTCGCCAAAAGTAAGTTCGCTTAGTCCTCTACGTTCTTTAAAAGCGGATTGTCCGATTTCTGTAACGTTGTTCCAAACAACACTTTGAAGTTTGCTTTGCTTTTCGAAAGCAAATTTCCCCACCTTTGTAACTGTGTCTTTGAACGTATAAGTAGTCGCATTGGAGTGATTTAACAAAAGTGTTGTCTCGGAAGCGTTATAAACCTCGGAATTCGTATAATCAGCAACGAAATCATCTTGAGACGTTGCGATTAGGCTTTCTCCATATATGCCAGAAAGTTCAACGAATTTGTTTGTTTGCGTTTGATTCTTTAAAGCATAAACGCATTTCATGCTTTCGTTATTTTGTCCAAATGCGGCATAAAAATAGCCTGATGTTTTTATGCTTGATAAATCTTCATGTCCAAACTCCATCACAAGAAGGTTGCCTAATCCCGCAAAAGCTTTTGTGGCAACAGAAACCACGCTGCTAGGAACATAAATATACTTCACTTCTTTTAAGTTAGAGAAAACGTTCGCGTTAATGGCGGTTACCGTATCAGGGATGATGATTTTCGTTGGATCGCTTGATTTGCTCGCGTCATATTTAACCAAGGTGTTTTCTTCGATCACAAACTCTTCCGAAATTTTGCCAGGAGCAAGAATAAGAGCTGCGACTTCTGGACAATTCGCCCATGCGCTCTTTAAAGAAGTAGCGATTTCTTCGGTATCAACGGCAATCGTTGGAGTTCCAGCAAATCCTAAAGAAGAAATGGTTGGATACGTTTTTACATTTTCTTCAAAATGTAAGGCGAATTTTCTTATCGGGGCATTTTTGAAAATGCTGCTACCGATACTTCCTTCATCCATAAAAGTCACTTCTAATTCTGTAATGGCAGTTTTGCTGAACGCTAAGAGTCCAATGCTCTTAAGATGTCCGGAAATGGTTATTTCACTTAAGGAAGTGCACGATGCGAAAGTAGAACTTGGTATGTCATGGATGTAGTTTGGCAAAAGAATCTTTGTAAGCTTGTTACAAGAAGAGAAAACAAGGTTTTCCCACGCGAAAGATTCACTTGTCGTTGTCTCAGAGAAGGCAACATTTGTAAGTGAAGTACATGAGGCAAATGCCTGAGAACCAATAAAGGAGAGACCTTTACCGAAAGTTACGCTCGTTAAAGCTGGAGCGAGGAAGAAAGCAAACGAATTTATTTTGCTAACATTACTAAGATCAATATTCGTAACCCCCGTCGCTGAGAAGGCGTATTTCCCAATTTCCGTTACACTGCTCTTTAAAGAGAATCCGTCTAAGACTTTCTTGGCAGGAACGTTTATAAGAGTTTTAAAATCTTTGCTATAAAGAACGCCATCTTCAACAACAAAGTGCTCATTATCTTGATCTATTTGCCATTCCTTCAAATTTGGCATGTCTTGATAATAGGTGAAATTCGTTAGCGATTTTGGAAGTTTAAAGGTTTCAAAAGGTAAGCGATAGAAAGCTTGTGCATCAATGTCCGTTACGGAATCAGGAATGGTTAAAGAGGCAAGCTTTACATCGCTAGCAAAAGCGCCGATTCCAATTTTCTTAAGCCCGTCTGGCAAAGAGAGACTTATTAACTCACTTAAATTTTGAAGAGCACCAGTACGTATCTCTTCACAGTTTTCAATGACAACGGTTTGCAAGGTTTCTGAACCCGCAAGTAAACCTGCTGGCAAAATCGGTTGATTGGTAATTTTCAAGGTTTGGAAATTAGAGGCGTATACTTGAGTAAAATTTTTCCCTGTGACATCCCCTATCCCAAATAACATCCCAAGATATCCTTTGGTATCATCTGCTGTTTCTCCGATGAAAGGGATGCTTAAAGATTTCAGTTTAGAAGCATTGTTTGTCAAAAAGTATTTAGCAATCTTCGTGACGCTATTAGGGATGATGAGATTTTCTAAGAGGATGCAGTTCATAAAAGCGTCCTTGGTAATCTCCTTAACCGGAAGCCCTTTATAAGTTGCAGGCACTTCATACGTTTTAGCCAAAGCTTCTGGGCACTTTTTCAAAATAAAATAAGTTTTGTCTTCAGATAAGCCAAAATTGGCATCTCCTTTAATCTCTTCCGTAGAAGAGTTCTCCTTTTCGGAAGAAACAAGTGAGGAAGCAGGCTCGCTTTCTTCACTAGAAGCTGATTTTTGTGATTCTCCTTGACAAGAAAGAAGTAACAACGTCGACAAAGAGAGAACAAACACCTTGTTTTTGTTTTTCATTATTTTTCTCCTTTGAAATAAAAACGACTTTATTTAAAAGCGCTTTCAATGAATGTCAATGAATATTTATGTAAGTATAAATGTCGTAAAGGAATACGAAGCAATCACAAAAGGAGAACAATAATCGTAAAATTCCTGAGTGAATTAATTTTGTTGATTCTTAATCTTTTGATATGTCGTGTATATAGCATTTAGGACGTCTTGATAGTCAGAGGATTTTTTATATACAAGGTTAGTTTCTCTAACCATTGAAAGGTTTTCGATCGGAAGAGCTTTTAGTTTTCCTTTATTAATCTCGTCAATGCAAGCACTCTTCGCCAAAATGGAAATGCCAAGGTCCTTACGAACAAGGGCTTTAATGGTTGCAATGTTATCCACTTCCAAAATGACATTAAAACGATGGATAGATTCGTTCATGGAAACAAGCGTCGAATCAAATTGCATTCTCGTAGCAGAATCAGGAAGACGAAGAATCATCTTAGATTTCTTTAAATCATCCATCGTTAAGACGTTTTTCTTAGCCAATGGATTGTCTTTAGAAAGAATACATACTAAGGAATCTGTATCAAGAAGAAGAGAGTTAAATTTTTCTGGATTGGCTTTGTCTTCAACGATAGCAATATCAATCTCGTAATTATCTAACATTTCATAAATGTTTTTTATGGTCTCAGTAATAACCGTTATATTCATATTGCCTAATAAATCACTTATTTTGGCCAAAACGATCATGATGATATTAGATTCAGAGGTATGGGTAACGCCAATCCTTAGATTCGTAAAATGATTCTCCTTATCTAAGATGGAAGTTGTCATCTTGTTATATAAACCAATAATCTTTTTGGCAAAATCTACCGCTATTTCGCCTTCTTTTGTCAAAATTATTTCGCTTTTATTGCGAATAACGAGTTTGGTATTTAGTTCATTTTCTAGTTGTTGAATGTGATGAGAGACGGCTGGTTGGGTCAAAGAAAGTGCTTCTGCTGTTTTCGTGAAGCTCTTCTTTTCGGCTAAAGTGATCAAAGTGATTAATTTTGCATCGGTCATTTTCTCGCCTCCATAACGTTTATTTATGTTTGAATGTGTATACATAATATGTTTTTATTTTTTATTTGTCTATAATCCACATTGTCGTTAGAGTGAAAAACGACAAATTCTTTTTATATATGGAAGGGGGTAACAAATGAATTCTATTTATGATTCTTTAGGGATCACGTCACCAGTCAGTATCAGCATCATTTCCATTGCAATCATGCTTTTTGCAGGTTTTTTACTGACACGTCTAACAAAGTTGCTACGTCTTCCTAATGTCACGGCTTATATCGTAGCTGGTATCTTAATTGGCCCGTTTTGTTTGAATTTAATTCCTTCTTCCTTTGTAGAAGGAAGTTCCTTCTTAGCGGATATTGCTTTGGCTTTTATTGCTTTTAGCACAGGTGAATTCTTTCAAATTGATGTTTTAAAGAAGAATGGTCCAAAGGTGATTATCATCACTGTCTTTGAGGCGTTGTTAGCTACCATCCTTGTTTTCTTGGTTTCTTATTTCTTATTAAGATTAGATTTATCCTTCTCTTTGGTATTAGGCGCGTTAGCGGCTGCAACCGCTCCTGCTTCAACAATGATGACGATTCGACAAACGCATGCTCAAGGTGAGTTTGTTGATACTCTTCTTCAAGTTGTTGCTCTTGATGATGTTGTCGGATTATTGGCCTATAGCGTAGCAATATCCATCTCCGTTGCCGTTTCCTCAGGAAGTTTCAATGTCGTTAGCATCCTTAAACCAATCGGTTTTAATCTAGCGGCCTTGTTAATTGGGGGATTTTGTGGCCTATTAATGAAATGGCTTATGCCAAAGAAACGTTCTACAGATAATCGTTTGATTATTTCAATTGCCGTCTTGTTCTCTTTCTGTGGCTTATGCTCTTTATTTGATGTATCCCCATTGCTAGGTTGCATGTGCATGAGTATGGTTTATATCAACTTGACGAAAGACGATAAGTTATTCAAGCAGTTAAATTACTTCACCCCTCCTATCCTTTTGCTCTTCTTTGTACGATCAGGAGTCTCATTTGATTTAAGTGCCTTATTCTCCTCTTCTTCGATAGGAGCCGTACCAATTATCGTTATTGGCGTTGTTTATTTCTTCGTTCGTATCTTAGGCAAATATGGCGGAGCTTACTTAGGATGTCTTACCGTTAAGAAAGATAAGAAGGTGCGAAACTATTTAGGGTTAGCCCTTATTCCTCAAGCAGGTGTTGCCATTGGATTAGCAGCATTAGGAGCAAGAACTCTTGGAGGAGAGGAAGGTAATGCCTTAGAAACCATCATTCTTGCATCCAGCGTCCTCTACGAATTAATCGGCCCCGCTTGTGCAAAGTTATCTCTTTATCTATCTAAATCCTATTCAAAAGATGGGGCAGCATCTCCTGAAGTTACGAATCCTCCTGTTCAAGAGACAAACATCGATCCTCGGCAGGAAAGAATTAATTCCTTGATTGCTGAAATCAAAGAGATTCAAAAAGAAATGCCAAAACACCAGGAATATGAGATATCTGAGGAAGAGAAAGCCTTCCTAGAGGCATCAGAAGATTATTATTACGGCGGAAACGGTCCTCGTTTCCATCAATGAAAGGAAAACAATTATGAACACTACAAACTTTATTGATCCACTTGCAAAATTACTTGGAGATTGGTCTAGTGAATTATCTTTTTACTCCATTCTCTTCCGTTTTGTGATTTCGATTCTTTTTGCCTCTCTCCTTGGCTGGGAAAGATCCAATAAGCGTCATTCCGCAGGTTTAAGAACCTTTATCCTTATTACATTATTAGGAACTGTTTGCGCTGTTTTAGACATAGCTTTGGTAAAAAGCGGTGACACTTCTTTGTATTTATTCTCCGGCCTTGCCATATTAGGTGGGGTTGTCATCAGTGGTAATTCCATTCTCTTTAGCGCAAAAAAACAAATCAAAGGTTTAACGACATCTGTCGCTTTATGGCTTTGCCTTCTTTTAGGAATTGTCATCGGTTTAGGCTACTACCTTGTGGCAATCGTTCTTGCCGCTTTGATGCTCGTTATTTTGATTTTCTTCCCGATGCTCGAAATCTTCTTAAAGAATAAATCGAACCATTTCGAAATCCATCTTGAATTAAAAGATAAAACGAAATTGCAAGATATCGTCTTTACCCTCCGTAAATTAGATATCCGTATTGATGATTTGGAGTTAAATAGCGCCTATTTAGGAACAGGTTTAAGTGTTTACACTCTTTCTTTGACCTTAAAGAATAAGAAAGCGGGCAAGCATAAAGAAATCGTTGAAGCTCTTTCTTCTTTAGACTATGTCTCCTACGTTGAGGAAATCTAATTTCGTATATTTTTCTAAGAGAGGAACGTGTTATATTGATACACGTCTCCCCTCTTTTTTATTTTTTAACACTATTTACAAAAAGGTTGGTGTGAATCAAAGGCGGTCTCGGTCTTTCACGCGATAAATAACCCTGTTTTTAAGCAAGCGCCATTATGGAGAAAGCTTCCAAAAAGATTTCTATTAGAAATACTTTGGTAACCGCATATGGCATCTATAAGAACGAATATTCCTCCATACTCTCTAACGTGATTACATTAGATGATTTATTCCGTTTCTAATTCATTTAAGACTTATAAACTTTTTCTTCAGAGAAATCATCCTCGAGGCCATTTTCCTCAGCTTTAGAAAGGAAATTCACCATCTCATCATACGCGTCATCCGTTGCTAGATAAGTTGCAGATGGGATGATATCAACCTCGCCTTTGTCATAGTCTACGCCAAAGAAAGTTTGAAAGAAGACAAAATCAAGATAAGTATCCACATATAATTTTTTAGGGATGAGCATTCCTTTGAGTTTCTTTGCCATATGGAGAACAAGGTCATCAAATAGACGGAAGTTCGCTGCCTCCCCCATTTCATTCATAAGAATGCGTCCCGTTTTATGGTCACATATCAGGCAAATGAAACCGAAATGTCCACAGTTAGGCGAGCCATCTTTTTCATAAAAATAATTTGGCAAAGCACGGATGGTTACGTCCCATTCTCCTTTAGAAACATAGGTATATCTCTCCTCGGGGAAATAGGAAGGATTAATTTCTGGAATAAGCACAATTCTAGAGTCTTCCTCCATATCCTTATCGAATATCATGCTGGTTTTTCTATCTATGTCTAAATAGACATCGTAGAAACGTTCCATGATGATTTCTTTTCCTCTCGTTTTATCAAATAGAGGCGTCAGTAAATTCGCTGTTTTTAAGAAATCTAACGCACGGATGGCGACAGATTTAGGAAGATACATTCTCATGAAAGAACCGTTTGTCATATATAAAGACGTATAACGATTATCTTTCCCAAAAGGATTATATGGGACCCCAAAGTTTTCCCCTTTGTCTTTCTCAAAATAGAACGAAAGCATGTTAGACAAAGCAGAGAGGGTGCCTTGATCAATATGGAGAATGTCGTTGGTTTGGGTTCTCATGAAACACGTTCCTTCATCGTCGCTTGGATAGAAGCTGATGCCAAAGACGTTACCGGCATTGCCTAGAATCGTGAAAGGGACAATTTCGTAATGCGTTCTAAGATGAAATAGAACCATATCACAATATCTTTTTTCATAATGAGCCTTTTCAAAAATCATCAGTTCTTTCTTGATGTCATCATAGAAATGACGAGGAGTCTCTATCTCTTGAAGGCCATAATATTTGACGAATTCTGTGACATTCTCTGCAAGAGCTTGGCGAAGTTCATGGAACCACTCCTTCTCAAGATGTTCTTTTTCAATCGTTTCGAACCATTTCTTATAAGAATAGGAGGATGGCGCCTTGGGAAATATGTCACGATGCTTACCACGGAAAACGATACGAGCCACTTTATAGCATGTGGAAGATCCATAAAAATAGCAAAAGCCATCTTCGTCCAGGGAAAGATCAAATCCTCTGGTTTCTTCTTCATTAAGAAATCTATCTTCATCTGCAGAATAAATTAAAGTGTCTAATGGACGTTTCTCTAAAAGCCGAACGATTTCATCAATATCTATCATACGTATATCCTTGTATGTTTATTCTAACAAAATAAGAGAGAATGCATCTAAAGAATTGAACAAGACAATAATGTATTCTACAATTCTATCGCTTGATATCCCTCAGTCCTCGTTTTCGGACGTAAAACGTAGGACTTAATGTATGACGCGGCTGAGACGCGCCAAGCCATTTGAGAACAAAAGCGAAATGAATTTCGCATGAAACTCGGAATTTCAATCCGAGTTTTTTATAATATCGCCATGTACTACAGAAACTCCGACCTGAGCAT